>JANYHS010000179.1 GCA_025358945.1 Acidobacteriota bacterium | reverse complement strand
ACGATCCCGTCGTTCGACACCCGCACGCCGTGGACCAGGTTGAACTGCTGCGGTCCAGGACCTTCATCCGCCAGCCGGTTCGGTGCGGCGTCATCCGGCATGTTGCCGTAGGCGCCCCACATGCGCTTGAACGCGCCGGTGTCGGCATCGAGCACGATGATGCGCCGGTTGACGTAGCCGTCGGCGACGAAGACCTCATTCGTCTTCGGGTAGACGTAGATGTCGGCGGCGTTGTTGAAGTTGTCGGGGTCGAGGCTGCCCTTGCTCTTGCCGCGATGCCCGACCTGCAGGAGAAATTTTCCGGCCTGCGTAAACTTCAGGATCTGATTCTCGGTCCGCTCACGCAGTCGCGGTCCACCGGCTGACGAGATCCACACGTTGCCTTTGTAGTCGACGTGGATCGTATGCTCGTCTTTCGGCCACTCGTACCCCGGCGCCTCGCCGCCCCACCCCTGGATGTAGTTCCCGGCCGCGTCGAACTCCATCACCGGAGGCGGCGCCGTGCAGCAGACCGCTTCAGGATTTTTCGCCTTTTCATCGTCGTTCAGCGACCACGGCCGCTGGATGATCCACACATGATCGCGCGCGTCGACGTCGAGCCCGGAGACCTGGCCGAGGATCCACTGCCGCGGCATCTTCGGCCACATCGGGTCCACCCGAAACGCCGGCGCCTTGCGCTGCGCGAGCGCGACACGTTCGACGCCGCGCTCTGCCGCCACCAACCCGATCAGGACCACCACGACGGCGGTCGCTTTCCATTTCCGGTTCATACGTCGCCTCCTCGGCCGCGGCTACTCTACTTCTTTTGCATTACACTCTCTTTCGAGGACAGCCATGGGCTCGAAATTTCTGACGTTGACCGCTTTTTTGTTGTTGGGCGGCAGCGCCGTACCCGTTTTCGCGCAGACCGCGCCCGCCGCCGTGCCCGATCCCGGAGTGACCGCGCTGGTCGGACGGCTCGATCTTGAACAATACAAAGCCACCATCAAGGGCCTCACACAGTTCGGCGATCGCCGTCAGGGTACCGATCGCAATCGCGCGGCGGTGGACTGGATCGAAGCGCAACTCGAGAGCTACGGCTGCTCGACCGAGCGCATCAAGTACGTGTACGACCCGCCACCGGCGGCCGGCCGCGGTCGCGGCAACACCGGCCTCGCCGTCGGCGGAGGACGCCCGCGCGGCGACAAGATCGCAACCGGCGTGAACACGGATCCGATGAAGCAGCCCGACGAAAAACTCCGTGCGCTCAACATGCAGCCGACAACCAACGGCCCGCGCGAGATGGTCTACTGCACCAAAGTCGGCGCCACCCACCCCGAGGAGATGTACATCGTTGGCGGTCACATGGACGGCCACGGCTGGGGCGAAGCGGCCAACGACGATGGCTCCGGTACGGCGCTGGTGATGGAACTGGCGCGGATCTTCAGTAGCCCAGACGTGCAGACCGAACGCACGATTCGCTTCGCGCTGTGGAACAACGAGGAAACCGGATCGCAAGGCGCGCGGGCGTACATCGAGCAGCGTCAGGCGATGCAGGGGAAAGAAAACCCACCGGACTCCGGCAAATACCCCGAGCCGAAATGGCTCGGGATGATCCAGCACGACATGATGATGTTCGACCACGGCATGCCTTTGCCCGACGGCACGATGCGCAAGGAGCAGCGTGCGGAAGCGGACGTCAACATCGAGTTCCAGTCGAACTCGAAGATGGCCGCCGACAGTATGAAGCTGGCGTGGGTGCTCGAAGCGGCGAACGAAAAGTATGCGACCGACTACCCCGCCGCCGTCGGCAGCCACATGACGAACACCGACTCCGGCCCGTTCATCGACATCATCCCCGCGATCAGTTTGCGCGAGAACGAACGCGGCGTGCACATCGGCAACGGCTGGGATCCGCAGTGGCATCAGCCGACCGATGTGTTCACCACTTACAACGACAAGGACTTCCGCCTCGGACTCAACGCGGCGCAGACGACGCTCGGCGCCGTGGCGGGACTGACCGGCGCCACGCTGAAGAAATGACCTGGCGAGCGACTTGCGATGACGGGGTTCGCGGATATCATGGTGCCGAGTTGCCCATGACAATCAGACCCGGACTCGTCCTCTCGTTGCTGATCACCGCGGTCGCGCCGCTCGCGGCGCAGGATCGCACCATCGATCTGTTACGCCAGCTTGCTGACGCGCCAGGCCCGCCGGGATTTGAAGAGCCGATTCGCAAGGTGATGGTCGAGCGGATGAAGCCGTACGCGACGGCGATCACTTACGACGGCATGGGATCGATCCTCGCCACGCAGGGCACGCAGGGTCCGCGCATCATGGTGGACGCGCACATGGACGAGCTCGGCGGCGTCGTGCGTCGCGTCACCCCGCGCGGGCTGCTGACGATGCAGATGCTGGGTGGGTGGCTGGATCAGGCGCTCGTCGATCAACGCTGGATCATCGTCGGATCGAAAGGGCCGGTGCGCGCGGTCACCGGCATTCGCGACGTGCATGTGGTGCCGCCGGACGAACGCACGCGCGTCTACTCGCGCGACAGTCTGTTCCTCGACGTCGGCGCGAAAGACGAAGCGGAAGTCCTCGCCATGGGCATCGGCCCGGGCGATCCGGTGGTGCCGGACGCACCGTTCACGGTCATGAACGGCACCAATAACTATCTCGCAAAGGGATGGGACGACCGCGTCGGCTGCGGCGTGGTCATCGAAGCGATGCGCCGGCTGGCGACGCTGCCGCACGCGAACCAGATCACCTGGGCGATCACCACGCAGGAAGAAATCGGCCTGCGCGGCGCGCACACCGCGGCGGACGTCGCCAAGCCGGAACTCGCGATTGCCATCGAAGGCGGCATTACTGGTGATGTATTTCCAGGCCGGCCCGAAGAGACCCAGGTACGACTTGGCGCGGGACCGGGGATTTTTCTCTACGATTCGTCGGCGCTGCCGAACCGCAAGCTGACGGCGCTTGTGAGACAAACGGCCGCGGAGAAAGGTCTGCCGCTGCAGCTCGATCTCGTGCAGGGCTACGGCGACGACTCCGCGGAGCTGCAGAAGAGCAACGGCGGCGTGCCGACGGTGAATCTCATCGTGCCGATCCGCTACACGCACTCGCACAACGGGATCATGAACCGGCGCGACTTCGATCAGATGGTGGATCTCCTGGTCGCGCTGCTGCAGAAGCTTGATGCGTCAACGGTGGCGAAAGTCCGCGACTTCACGCCCTGAGCCTTGTCGCGCAGAGCTTGAGTTCTGCGATCGCGTCAGCGAGCGACGCGCAAAGAGCAGCTTGATCACCGCTGGCGGGTCATGCCTTCGCGCGGCCGAGGCGGACGATGATGTCGTACTCGGATTTGGTCGCGGGTTGAACAGACAGCCGGCTGCCCTTCTGCGTGACCACCATCTTCTCGAGACCCTTGGTCGCCTTCAGCGTCTCGAGTGAAACGACATCGGCAAATCGCGACACGAACCCGATGTCGACCATGTACCACTCCGGCTTCGCCTGACGCGGCTCTGGATAGCCCGCGCGCACGACTTTCGCGAGCCCGGTGACGCCGGACGGATCCGCGTTCGACGCGTAGAAGAGGACCGCGTCGCCCACCTGCATGTCGTCGCGCATCATGTTGCGGGCCTGGTAATTGCGCACGCCTTCCCAGCTCGTGTGCCCATCGCGTTTCAGATCGTCAATCGTGTACGCGTCGGGTTCGCACTTCATCAACCAGTAGCGTTTCATGCAGCGCCTCCGAAACGATCCATTGCGTCGTACGGGATCTCGCGAAACATCGGAAGCCCCGCGGCCTGGACGATGGCCTTGAGGCCGTCGCGCTGGTGGAATTCCATATTGTCGCGATTGATGACCACCGTGTTGGGGTGGAGTGGCGCGAGGCGGCGGAATTCGCGGTCGATCAACGTGAAGCGCCGCACCATGTTCTCAGCACTTTCGTGCGGACGATTCCGCTGCCGGATGTGCTTCTCGACGGTGTCGGTGTTCGAGGTGAGGACGATCACGCGATCCGGATTCCACGCGTCGCCGATCGCCAGCACCTTGCGGAGCTCCGCGTGGTGCTCGATGGGATATTCCGCGATGTGCGCTTCGAGCGTGATCCGCGCGCCCTCGAAAAAGATCACTTTGTCCGGGCGGTCGTTGTCCGCGGCATCGCGATAGTTGGCGTCGTAGAGCCGGCCGAAATACGCGGTGACGCCGATCGGGTTGCGGCCGGCGTCGATGTCCTCGAGCACGCGAGGATCCCACACGCCTTCTTCACCTTCGCCGTAGGAACCGTTGTGATACAGGTCGCCGAGCTGACGGAGCAGCGTGCTCTTCCCGATGCCTGGACCGCCAACGATCGCGACACGCATGGTTAGAGCACGTCGTCTTTGGTTTCGCGCGTCGCCAGCAACCCGACAAACGAGAGCACCGCGGCGGCGCAAAGGTAGTAGCCGACGTATTGCAGGCCGTAGGTCTTGGCGAGATAGGTCGCGGCGTACGGCGCGAGCGAGGCGCCGAAGATGCCGGCGAGATTGAACGTCAGCGAGCTGCCGGAGTAGCGCACGGATGTTGGAAACAGTTCCGAAAGCACGGTGCCGAGCGGTCCGTAGACCAGACCGACCAGCGACATCCCGAGCACCATCATCGCGACGGTGCCGGCCGTGCCGGCGGCAAACAGCGGCGCCATCACCAGACCGAAGCCGAAGATGCCGACGTTGACCCACATCAGCATGCGCCGGCGGCCATGCTCCGCAAGCAGCGCCGAGATGGGCGTGAACGCCGCGAAAAACAGCATCGAGAACAGCTGCATGACGAGGAATTTCTCGCGTGAGTAGCCCATCGCGCTCGTGCCCCACGACAGCGCGAACACCGTCATCAGGTAGAAGATCACGAACGCGGTCAGCGACACGAGGACGCCGAGGATCACCGTGCCGGAGTGATCCCTGATGACCGTCACCATCGGCACGTCGACGCGCTCGCGACGGCTCAGAGCCTCGCGGAAGACGGGCGTTTCGGTGATCGTCAGCCGCACGTAGAGGCCGACCACGACCAGCGCGGAGCTGGCGAGAAACGGCAGACGCCAGCCGAACGCGAAGAACTGCGCGTCGGTAAGCGTCGCGGAGAGCAACAGGAAGATGCCGCCGGAAAACATGAACCCGATCGGCGCGCCAAGCTGCGGGAACATGCCGTACCACGCGCGCTTCCCCGGCGGTGCGTTCTCGACGGCGAGCAGCACGGCGCCGCCCCACTCGCCGCCGAGGCCGAGGCCCTGACCGAAGCGAAAGAACGCGAGCAACAGCGGCGCGGCGATACCGATCGAGCTGTAGGTCGGCAGCAGGCCAATCGACACGGTCGACAGGCCCATCGTCAACAGCGCGGCAACCAGCGTCGTCTTGCGGCCGACGCGGTCTCCGAAGTGACCGAACAGCGCGGAGCCGATCGGCCGAGCGATGAAGGCGATCGCGAAGGTGGCCAGCGAGGCGAGCGTGGCGGACGCGGGATCGGACTTCGGAAAGAACAGCGCCGGGAAGACCAGCACCGCGGCGGTGGCGTAAATATAGAAATCGAAGAACTCGATGGTGGTCCCGATCAGGCTGGCGAACAGGACCTGACGCGGGCTGTTGACGGACTTCGCGGGCGCGGCGCTGGCGTGGCTCATCGCACCGAATGATACTCGGAAGTTGAGGATGGTGAGGAGCTTGCGCATCTGAGGCCATCCGCTCAGTATCGCCACCGTCACACGCGGGATCGGTCCGTTGGATGATCGCGTGATTGTTGAGGAGGCGCGACGGGTTGGTCGGCACAAGACCAAGAAGGAAGTGGTCATGACCGCGCTGTCTTCGAGTTTACGACGATGAACCGTTGACCTCGGACGACTATGAGACGGGCTGCGGAGATCGGGAACCTGTGCCGTGCCGCTGGGATCCCAGGATCGGCCATCGATTTCCTGATCTGCGGGGTCACGCAGCGTCGAGGTCTCTCGATCTTCACGGCTGAGCGCGGACGCCCCGCGCACTCTCGCGTTCTTTGGGCGATCGTCGTCGAAAAAGATATCGAACGAGATGAGGCTGACCAATTCTGCCAACGGCTCCGGCTCGTAGGTTAATAATCTACCGATAGGTTATGCTGGGTGCGTGACGTGGGGTGAACTGATCCGTCGCCTGAAGGCGGCCGGCTTCGTGGAGCGGCGCCACGGCAAAGGCAGTCATCGTCAATTTATGCACCACGGGAGCGGGCGGGTGATCACCGTCGCGGTTCACACCAAGAAAGAGGTCGGCACGGGCCTCGCGCGGCGCATTCTCAAGGAAGCGGGACTATGACGCAGTATTTCCCCATCATCGTCGAACAGGAGAGCAACGGCTCGTATAGCGCCTGGGTCGCCGGTCTCCCAGGAGTCTACGCCGCCGCGGATACCGCCGCGGTCGCCAAGCGCGCGATCCGCGGCGCGCTGGTCGCCCATCTCGACGCACTGCTCGCCCTCGGGCGCGAGCCGCAGCTCAAAGCCGACGTGACCGTCTTGCGCCGTGACGTGTATGCCACACGCCGTCCCTCGTTGCGGTTCGTGGGCGTCGGGGCGCTCCTCGGCCAAGGCACAAGTCGCGCGAAGGCCGCAGCGTCGAGGAATAACGGGCGCAAGGGCGGGCGGCCCCCCGTAAACGCTGGCCGATGAGTCGCGGCGGTCAGGCGATATCGGTCAGACTCTGAACCACGGTTGCGCGTAGCGGACGGCACGGCCGATCGCCTCCATCGCGGTGTCGCGTTTGCCGGCCGTCCACGCGGTCCGCGCCGCCACGTAGAGATCAGCAAAGCCCGCCGCGGGCATGTTACCGACGCCGCGCGCGTATTTCACGGCCGCGTCGACGTCAGGACCCTGCACCCCTATGACTGCGGCGGGCCGCGGCGGGCCGCGTCATGCGCATCCGTCCTTTTGCCAGCGTCCTCATACCTCAGGATCGACGATCCCCCAACGGCGCGTCCAGAAGCGCGGTTGCCGGCCGCGTGCGCACGTAGTATCATGACACGAACAGGATGATACTATGACAGCCCTCCCCTCTGGCCGCTTTGTTCTCCGGACGCCCCGGGCCTTGCACGGTGCGCTACGCCGCGCCGCCCGCGACGCGGGGGAGTCACTGAACGAATACTGCGTGCGCGGCCTCGGAGCTGCGCTGGCGGCACGCGCCTCCGGAGCGCCGACCGGCATCGCCGCCTGGGCGACCGCCGCGTTTGGCGAGGCGCTGCGCGGCGTGGCGGTGTACGGGTCGTGGGCACGCGGCGACGCGACGAGCGAGTCCGACGTGGACGTGTTGGTCGTCCTCGACGCCTCGGCCGCCCTCACGCGCGACAGCTATCGCACGTGCGACGAGGCGCCCCTCTCGTGGGACGGACACCCGGTGCAGGTCCAGATCGTGCGCATGCCGGAGGCGGGCCGCCTGGCCGGCGGCGGTCTCTGGCCTGAAATTGCGCTCGACGGGATCGTGCTGTTCGAACGCGGCATGATCCTGTCGCGGACCCTCGTCGCCATCCGGCGCGCCATTGCGGATGGCCGGCTGGTGCGCCGCACCGCGCACGGGCAGCCGTATTGGACAACGAAGGAGGCGGCATGAGGAACCCGGAACTGGCCGCGGACTACGTGCGGCGCGCTGCCGTGCGGCTGCGCGCGCTCGACGTGCTGTTTGACGCGCAGTGCTGGGCGGACGTCGTCCGCGAATCACAGGAAGTGGTGGAGCTGGCGTTGAAGGGACTGTTGCGGGCGTACGGCGTCGCGCCGCCGCGGATCCACGACATGTCGGCGGTGCTCGAGGCGGAGCGCGAGAAGCTGCCCCGCGCGGTCCAGCCCCACGTCGAGCGCCTGGCCGCCATTTCCAAAGATCTGCGCCGGGACCGGGAGCTGGCGTTCTACGGCACCGAGGATCTGACGCCCTCGAGCTTCTACGCGAAGACGGACGCGGAGCGCGCGCGCGACGCCGCCGCGTTCACCGTGCGCACCGTCGAGCCAGCCGTGCTCGGAAACGCCTCGTGACGCGGATCATCCTCTCGGACACTGGCGGCTGAAGTCGCTGACTTTCTGTAGCGCGATTGCGAGACTGCCGGTCACAACTGTGATTCGGATCCAGTCTTAAGAAGTTGGCTGGGACGCAGGGATTCGAACCCCAATAACCTGCTCCAGAGGCAGGTGTCCTACCGTTGAACGACGTCCCAGTGCCGGTAGCAGCGCGAACTGTCGATTATAGCAGGAGCGAGCGCGCGGAGGCCAGACGCGCGCGGACCTTGTCCCGGCCCAGCAGCGCTAACACGTCAAAAAGCCCCGGGCTGACGGTTTTTCCGGTCACCGAGACCCGAACTGCATGGATCAGCACACCGGCCTTCACGCCGCGCGTCTCGGCCAGCGCGCGCAGCGCGGCTTCGGTTGACGCTGGATCGAACATCGCGACCGCGGCGAGCACCCCGTCGATCGCCGCGAGCTGGTCGTCGCCGCCAGGCACGCGCAGATGCTTGTCGACAGCGGCCTGGTCGTACTCGAGCGTATCGCTGAAAAATAATGCGCCCTGCGTCGCGACATCGTCGAGCCGTTTCGCGCGCGGCCTCAACAATTCCAGCACCGCGAGGAACCACTCGCGGCGATCGGTCAGGTAGTCGTCGTGCCAGAGGCCGGCAGCGACGAGCGACGGCTTCACGCGCGCCACGAGCGCGTCCGGGGCCAGGCGCATGATGTGCTGCTGGTTGAACCAGTCGAGCTTTTCGACGTTGAACACCGCGTTGCCGCCGCTGATCCCCTCGAGCGCAAACGCGCGCACCAGTTCGTCGCGCGTGAACAATTCCTGATCGGTGCCGGGCGACCACCCGAGCAGCGACAGGAAATTGACCATCGCCTCTGGCAGATATCCCTGCTTCGCGTATTCCGTGACCGACGTTGCGCCATGACGCTTGCTCAGACGCTTCTTGTCCGGTCCAAGAATCAGCGGCACGTGCGCAAACTTCGGCGGCTCGGCGCCCGTCGCGCGATACAGCAGGATCTGTTTCGGCGTGTTCGAGATGTGATCATCGCCCCGCACCACATGCGAAATCTTCATCTCCACATCGTCTGACACGACGGAGAGCTGATACGTGGGCTGACCGTCCGAGCGGAGAAGGACGAAGTCTTCGATGTTGGCGCCGTCGAACGCAATCGGGCCGTGGACCAGATCGTCGAACCCCGCCGGCCCCTCTGGCACTTTGAAACGCACCACGCGCGGGATCGCGGCGCGTTCATTCGCGACGATCTCGTCCTGCGTCAGCGCGCAGCAGGTGCGATCGTATCGCCAGGCGCCGTCCGCCGCTTCACCGGCGTCGCGTTTGGCTTTCAGCGTTTCCGCGGTGCAGTAGCAGTAGTACGCGTGGCCCTGCGCAACCAATTGCGCCGCCATCGCGCGATGACGATCGATGCGCTCCGACTGCAGATACGGACCGTAGCTGCCGCCGACACCCGGGCCCTCATCCCAGTCGAGCCCCAGCCAGCGCAGACCGTCGAGGATCCCGGTGATCATCTCGTCCGACGATCGCTCGGTGTCGGTGTCCTCGATACGCAGCACGAAGACGCCGCCGAGCCGTCGCGCGAACAGCCAGTTGAACAGCGCGGTGCGCGCGCCGCCAACATGCAGGTAGCCGGTGGGAGAGGGAGCGAACCGAACGCGAGGGGGCATTAGAAGAATTGTTGCCGGATTCGAGCCAGGGCGCGCGAGCGAAGCGAGATTCGGCCGAGCGAAGCGAGGGATTGGCGGTGAGGCAGGGATTCGAACCCTGGGTACAACTTTAAGGTCGTACAACGGTTTAGCAAACCGCCGCCTTCGGCCACTCGGCCACCTCACCGTAACGTGCAAACTATTCTCGCACAGGACTTGCTGATTTCAGGTTTTTTGTATAGCTCGAACCCGCTCCGAGTCTTGTGCCCTGTCATCTGCCATTCGACACTCCGGCGGAGAGCAAGTAAAACAGATCGAACGTGGCAACGCCGACCTCTTCGCTGACTTGCTGGAGCGGGTTCTAGTGGCCAGGACCGTGATTGGAGCCCTTGTGCTGTCGCTCGCAACCATTCTCACCGGCGCCGCGCAAAACCCCTTGCGGGTCGGCGATCGCTTTCCCGCGCTGAAGGGACAGTTCTTGACCGGCCGCGACGCTGTGCTCCCGCAGGGGTCGTCGGGCACAATCGCACTCGTGGCGATCGGCTTCACGTACAAGTCTCGCTTTCCGGTCGAAGCGTGGGCGGACTGGTACCGAAGGGCGATTGGCGCGAGGACGGACATCACGTTCTTCGAGGTGCCGATGATTGGCGGGCTCGGGACTCTCGGCCGGTGGTTCATCGACCGAGGGATGCGCAAGGGCACGCCGGTGGAACTCCACGACCACGTCATCACCGTCTACGGAGGCACCGGCGACTGGAAGCAACGGCTCTCTTATTCTCCAGCGTATGAAGACGATGCCTACCTGGTGGTCCTCGACAGTGAGGGCGTCGTGCGGTGGCTCCATCACGGCGGATTCGACGCCACCCGATCCGACGAACTGAACGCGCTTCTGGCGTCGCTCGTTCGACCGGCCGACCGCTGATGTCGCGGCAGCCGGCATCGCAGGGAACGGCGGCAACGCGGGAAAATGCGTTGTCGGGTAAACGTCGATGAAGCCGTGTGTCGTCTGGTTTCGCCTGGATCTTCGGCTGCAGGACAATCCGGCGCTGCACGCGGCGATCGCACGCGGCGGAGCCGTCATTCCCGTGTATATCCTGGACGACGACGCCGAAGGACAATGGGCGCCGGGTGGCGCCTCCCGCTGGTGGCTGCACCAGTCCCTCGGTGCGCTCGATGCCGCGCTGCGCGAACGCGGGTCGCGTTTGATCGTCGCACGTGGCGATTCAGGGGCGATGCTCGCTGACCTGCTGACGCAGACCGGAGCCGACGCCATTTATTGGAATCGCCGTTACGAACCGTCGTTGACCACGCGCGACACCACGCTCAAAAGTGTGTGGGTCGCTTCGGGAGTGGAAGCGAAGAGTTTCAACGCCGCGCTGCTCAACGAACCGCACACCATCGCCAACAAGCAGAATCGGCCGTTTCAGGTATTTACGCCCTACTGGCGTCATTGCCTGACGCGTCCGGTGGCGGAACCCGCCACGCTGCCGGCGGGAAAGATTCCGGCGCCGGCGGCCTGGCCGACATCGCTGCCCCTCGATGCGCTCGAACTCCGGCCCAGGATTTCCTGGGACACGGAATTTTTCGACGCGTGGAGTCCACTGGATGCGGCGCGGACGCGGCGCCATATTTCCGGGTGTTTGCGCCGGTTCTCCAGGGACAGCGGTTCGATCCGGCGGCCGACTACGTCCGCCGGTGGGTGCCCGAACTTGCGCGACTCCCGGCCGAGCATCTGCACGCGCCGTGGGAAGCGCCACTCGCGGTGCTGGAGGCGGCCGGGGTGCGGCTGGGTGAGACCTATCCACGGCCCATCGTCGACCATGCGACCGCTCGGGCGGAGGCATTGACCGCGTTCAGGAGCATTCGCGGTGCGGGCGTCATTGAGAGGTGAATACGTGAGACGTTCCACGCGCCACCTGATCGTAGTCCTCGGCGACCAGCTCAACGCGGATGCTGCGGCCTTCGACGGCTTTGATCCGGGGCGCGATGTCGTGGCGATGGCCGAGGTCGCGGCCGAATCCGAGCACGTGTGGTCGGCGAAATCACGCACGGCGCTTTTTCTCGCCGCGATGCGGCATTTCCGCGACGCGTTGCGGAGTCGCGGTCACACCGTGCGCTACACGGAACTTGACGCGGAAGGCAACACCCAGACGCTCGAGGGCGAGCTGCGGCGATCGGTGGCCGCGCTGCGGCCCGAACGGATCATCCTGACGGAACCCGGCGACTGGCGAACCCGAGAGGCGCTGATCGCGGCCGCCAAGGATCTGGGCGTGCCACTCGACATTCGCGACGATCGCCACTTCCTGTGCTCGCTCGCAGAATTCCGCGAACACGCCGCGGGTCGAAAGCAGCTGCGCCAGGAATTCTTCTATCGCGAGATGCGCCGCCGCCATCGCGTGCTGGTCGACGCCGACGGTGAGCCGGCCGGCGGCCAGTGGAATTTTGACCAGGACAACCGCGGAAGCTTTGGACGCACGGGTCCGCCCGCGCACCGTGCCCCGCGCGCGTTTCCCCCGGATGCCCTGACGCGAGAAGTTCTGGCGTTGGTGGAGCGGCGTTTCGCTGACCATCCCGGAGCGCTCGCGGCGTTTGATTGGCCGGTGACGCCGGCCCAAGCCAAAGCGGCGCTCGACGATTTCATTAAGTTCCGGCTGCCGACGTTCGGTCGTTACCAGGACGCGATCTGGACCGGCGAGCCGTGGCTGTTCCACTCACGGCTGTCAGCGGCCTTGAATCTGAAGTTGCTCGACCCGCGCGACGTCATTCGAGCCGCCGAAGCGGCCGGCGCGGATGGAACCGCGCCGCTGGCGAGCGTGGAGGGCTTCATCCGTCAGATTCTCGGGTGGCGCGAATACGTGCGCGGCATTTATTGGCTGCACATGCCGGGCTATCGGGACGGAAACGCGCTCGGCGCGCACGAGCCGTTGCCGGCTTTCTACTGGACGGGCGAGACGGCGATGGCGTGCCTGCGGGATGCCATCGGGCAAACCTTGCGGCTCGGCTACGCGCATCACATCCAGCGCCTGATGGTGACGGGCCTCTATTCGCTGCTGCTCGGCGTCGAGCCGCGCGAGGTTCACGAATGGTACCTGGCGGTGTATGTCGATGCGGTGGAGTGGGTGGAGCTGCCCAACACCCTCGGCATGTCGCAATACGCCGACGGCGGGGTGATGGCATCGAAGCCCTATGTACTGGGATTTCCTGCTCCGGCACGAAACGCGTTTTGCGCGGAATCCCCGGATGGCGTTGCAGGTGAAAAATGCCGCACGGCTCAAGCCGGCGGAACGCAAGGCGATTCACGCGGCCGCTGCTGCCCTGCGAGCCAATGGCGGCCAGCATCCCGCTTCCCCGGTGGGGCACGCCGCACATCGTCGGACCCTTGAAGGGTGAACCCGGATCCGAGGGCTGGTGAAGGATCGTCACGCTCCCTGTAACGGAAAGACGGTGACGTCGACACCATGTGACATGGCGATGTGATCGGGCGGACGGCCGGTGGGCGGAAAGCCGTTGAGGGCCAGCAACCGTTCGTCCCACACCGTTACGTCGGCGCGGCATAGAGAATAGGGCCGGTGATATACCGCGCCGCGCCGAAGCCGGCCGCCCGAGGCCGCATAGAGTCGGTATCGCTCGATGAGAAAGAAATCGAGCGGTTCAGGCGCCGGCGGAGGCATCTCCGCGCCTGCGGCGTACACGAATACAGAACATCCGCCGTGCGCGTCGACGCCGGCGCGTGCCGACTGGTAGCGAAGGGCGCCTGTCGCCGTGCGTTGCGACTGCATCTCTGCCTGTTCGTACGGCAGATGGAAGAACCGGCGCGCAATGGCGACAGCCAGCCGCTGGTTCGCATCCAGCGAGTAGAACCACACGCCGGGAACGCCCGCCCGGTCATACACGTAGGTGCGCACATTCACTTCCATGAAGCTCGAGAGGCCGGGCACGGCGGGCAGGAAGCGCGGACGGATGTTCTCCATGAAGAACGGAACAATGCCCAGATACGCCTTTCCGCCAAAGGTATCCACGAACAGCCCGTCGGGGAGCGTCTCCTGGATGGCGGCCGCGGGATACTCCCAGTGCAGGAACAGCAGATCGCGCCACCGCTGATACATGACCGGCTTCCCGGCAGGACGCGTACACGCCGCCAGGCGCTGGGGCAGGCCGGGCGCGCGCGCAGCCGCTTCGATGGATGCCATACGGTCCAAGCTATAGCTGAAAAGCCGGGCCTGAACAAATCGCGCATGACGCCGGGACGATCATCAGTGAGTTGCGTCCCGCGCCCATTGCGTCAAACATGATCATGATGCCGCCGAAACTCGAAGGGCTGAACACTGACGTGCTGGTGATTGGCGCCGGCATGGCCGGGTTGACCGCCGCGACCGAATTGCAAAGAAACGGTCTTCGCGTGCTCGTGCTCGACAAGGGCCCGGGAGTCGGTGGGCGTCTGGCGAGCCGCCGAATCGGCGAGGCCACCTTCGATCACGGGGCGCAATTCATCACCACGCGCGACCGCCGCTTCGCCGACGTGATGCACCGTTGGCGGCAGGCCGGAGCGGTCGAGGAATGGTGTCGCGGGTTTGCGGAGCATGGGGACGGTCATCCACGCTGGCGGGGCACACCCACCATGACCGCCGTCGCCAAACACCTGGCCCTGGGCCTCGAGATCGATTTGGAGACGCATGTAGTGGCGTTGCGATGCGCGGACGGCCGATGGAGCGCAGAAACCCAGGCCGGGGCGCAGATCACCGCGAGGTCCGTGATCCTGACGCCCCCCGTTCCGCAGTCGCTGACCATCATCGATGCAGGAGGCGTGGCTCTTCAGGCGGAGACCCGGGCGCGCCTTGCCGCCATTGAATACGAGCGCTGTCTGGCGGTCATGGCCGTGCTCGCCGGTCCGTCGCGACTCTCGGCGCCGGGAGGTCTCGCGCCGGCCCGCGGACCGATCGCCTGGATCGCGGACAATCACGTGAAGGGCATCTCGGCGGAGCCAGCCATCACCATTCACGCGACCCACGCCTTCAGCCTGGAGCATTGGGATGATGATCGGCAGGAGAGCGGACGCCGGTTGCTCGACGCGGCGGGGGAATGGTTGGGTGCGAGCGTCACCACCTTTCAGGTTCACGGCTGGCGCTACAGCAAACCGATGCGGATCGATGAGGACCCGTGCGTGGTCTTGCATCGGTCTCCGCAGCTGGTGCTCGCCGGCGATGCCTTCGCGGGATCGCGGGTCGAGGGCGCGGCGCGCTCGGGCTGGGCTGCCGCCGAAGCGATCCTGACAAGTCCGCACCGCTCTGGT
>JANYHS010000168.1 GCA_025358945.1 Acidobacteriota bacterium | reverse complement strand
TAGCTTTCCGGCGCCAACGCCCGCCGCGCGCGCGCACGCCGTGAGCGTGTTGGCCGCGATTCCCGATGGTTCGACCGTGCTGGTGGACGGCCTCGCGCTCGGCGCGCTACCGGATGAAGCCGAACGCGAAGCGCCGCGGCTCCGCATCGTTGCGCTCGTGCACCATCCGCTTGCCGCTGAAACCGGCGTCGATCCCGTACTCGCCGCCGCGCTCGAAGTCAGTGAGCGTCGCGCCTTGGCGGCATCGCGTTCGGTGGTGGTCACCAGTCGCGCGACCGCCGCTCGTCTTGCCGATTACGGCGTCAGCCGCGATCGGATCACCGTCGTCGAACCAGGAACCGATCCTGCGCCGCTGGCGCGGGGATCAAGGCCTGAGCCCTTGGCCCCAAACGCTGAGCCCTTTGACGTGGCCTTGCTCTGCGTCGCGACGCTGACCCCGCGCAAGGGCTACGAGCTGTTGATCCGCGCGCTGGCCGCCGTGCCGCATCGCCACTGGACGCTGACCTGTGCGGGCAGCCTCGGTCGCGATCCGTTGACCGTCACGAACGTGCGCGATCTGGTGCGCGCGGAAGGCATGGAGGGCCGCGTCGTTTTCGCGGGTGACCTGGACGCGGCCACGCTGGCCACGCACTACGACCGCGCGGATCTGTTCGTGCTGCCGACGCTGTACGAAGGCTACGGGATGGTCGTCGCGGAGGCGCTCGCGCGCGGCATACCCGTCGTCAGCACGGCGACTGGGGCGATCGCGGATCTCGTGGGCGCCGACGCGGGCGTGGTCGTGCAGCCGGGCGACCTGGCGGCGTTCACGGACGCGTTGTCGCGTGTGCTGGGGGATGCGGAACTGCGCGCGCAACTGGGTGCCGGGGCGCGACGTGTACGCGATCGACTCCCGACGTGGGACGCCGCCGCAGCAGCCATGGCGGTTGCGCTCGAGGCGAGGGTCTAGCCATGGGCTTCAGCGCCGAGTGGCTGACGTTGCGCGAGCCGGTCGATCATGCCTCGCGCGCGCCCGCCGTCACCGACGCGGCGATCGCGGCGCTGCGCCGAGGCACTCGACCACACGTCCTGGATCTCGCCGCCGGCACGGGATCCAATCTGCGCTATCTGTCGAATCGGATCGGCGCCGCGGACTGGCTTCTGGTCGATCACGATCGGGCGCTCCTCGCGCGGGTACTGGCGGCGCCCAGCGTCGAGACGCGTTGCCTGGATCTCGCGTCGCTTGACGATCGTTCGATCTTCGACGGCCGCGCACTGGTCACGGCGTCGGCGCTGCTCGATCTGGTGTCGGAGCCGTGGGTCCGCTCGCTTGCGGCTCGATGCGCGGACGCCGGAGCCGCCGTGCTTTTCGCGCTCAACTACGACGGCCGCATCGACTGCTCGCCCGCAGACGCCGACGATGAGCTGATCGTTGGTCTGGTGAACGCACACCAGCGGACGGACAAAGGCTTCGGTCCCGCGCTCGGGCCCGGCGCGACCGCATGCGCGGCGCGAAGTTTCGAGACCCTCGGCTATCACGTCGAGCGCGGCCGCAGCGATTGGGTCCTGACGCCGGCGTTACCCGAACTGCAGCGTCAGTTGATCGAGGGCTGGGCAGGCGCTGCGGCCGAAGTCTCTCCCGACCTGGCGACGGGTATCGGCGCATGGCGCGCGCGGCGCGTCGCGCATGTCGATGCGCAACGCTCGCAGATCACCGTCGGGCATGAAGATCTCGCGGCCTGGCTTCCGTCCTGAAACTTGCCACCACGGTGGACACTGAGGAAGCGGAGGCCGGATCGTCCGAAAAACGGGATTGATTCTCCGTGTCCGCTTGTCCTCTGTGTGAAGCGCTTAGATGACGCGCGTGATCGGTGGCTGAGGCTCGGGCGCCGCCAGGTTGTTTCCATCCGGGCCGATCTCGCAGTCGAACAGCACGTCGGCGCCCATGCGGAAAACGCGGTAACGCGGCCGGTGACAGTCACTGAGCGTGGTGCGCGCCGGCAGGCGGATCGCCGGGCGGCCGTCGCCGATGAGGAGCGGCGCGATCGCAATCTGCAGGCGGTCGAGCAGGTTGGCTTCCAGAAACATCGACACCGTGACGCCGCCGCCCTCCACGAAAATACGGTGGCAGCCGCGCGCGCGCAGCAGGCGCAGCACCTCGGCGACGTCGACGCCGTCCAGTCCCTCGTCGATGCCAATCACGTCCGCAAGGCCGACGTGCGTGTCGCCGTCGCGGGTCAACGACTTCGCGCACACGTACCACGTGTCCGCCGAGTCGTCGTTGAACACTTTGTAGTGGGTCGCGAGCCTGCGCGTCGGATCGAGGACGACGCGCAACGGACTTGGGCCCGTCACGTACCGCGTCGTCAGCTGCGGGTCGTCTGCGGCCACCGTCCCGGCGCCGACGATCACGGCGTCGCATAGCGCGCGCATGCGATGGAGGTGCAGGATGTTTTCCTCGCCGGTGACGTACTGCGATTCGCCGGCGTGCGTCGCAATGAAGCCGTCGAGGCTCTGGCCGAGATGGCCGACCGTGATCGGCTGCGCATTCGTGGCGTTGCAGATCGGCAGATAGAGATCGATCATCGCGTGACGCGGATCCTCGGCAGGCAGGACGAGTGTGAACCCGCCGTTGTGTCGCCACGCGACCACGGCGTCGGGATGGCCGGCAGGCACCGCGCGCAATTGCCCATCAGCACCGAGTGCAAACGCGGCGTCCTGGTTGGTCTGCGCGAGCGCCTCCGCGTGACTGGCGGCGCCGAGCACGACACTCCACGCTTCATCAGTTCCCCGAGCGGCACTCATCTGTGGCGTCAACGTCTCCGATCGTAACAGACTTCGCGCTCCTCACTGGCAGCGCACGGGCGACTTCTCCTACAATGCATCGACGTTCTACTGAAGGAGTTTTACTCATGTCACGACTGTTCAAGACCACGTGCGGCGTCTCGTTCGTTGCGCTCGCGATGCTGACCGGATTTTTCGCGACGCCGCGAGCTCAGCAGCCACCCGCAGCGCCGCCCGCGCCTGCCGGCAGAGGCGCCGCAGCGGCACCGGCCGCGCCCGCCGCACCGCCTGCGAAGCCCCTCGTGCCCCTGGCGACGAACACGATCGCCGCGAATCCCGATGCGTACTACGGCCTGGCTGTGACGATCACTGCGTCGGTCGAAGAGATCCTGTCGAGGACCTCGTTCACGGTCGATCAGCGCCGCGTCGGCGACGCCGCGATGGCGAAGCACGCGCCAACCGACGTCCTCGTGCTGGTGCCGAACATCCAACGCCCGGTCGATTTGAAAAGTTACGTGACGGTGATGGGCGAGCTGATCAAGTTCGATCCGGCCGAAGTCGCGAAGAAGGCGAAGGACTACAAGATCGATCTGCCGGCGGACGCCGCGACGAAATATGCGGGCCGGCCGGTGCTGATCGCAACGTCGGTGATCAACGATAAGTTCGACGATGTGGCAAAACGGCTCCCGCCGCCGCTGAACGCCGAAGAGGAAGCGTTCCAGAAGGTGATGCGTCAGGTCGGTCCCGCATCTGCGGCCCTGCGTCCGGCGGTCGACTCGTCCAACGCCGAAGTGGCCACGAAGAATGCCGCGGTCCTGCAGAAAGCGTTTGCCGACACGGAAACGTTCTGGAAGGCGAAAAAGGCCGAGCCGACGTTGTGGGCGCAGAACGCGCGCAAGGAAGTCGAGGCCGTGCAGGCCGCGATTACGGCCGGCAAGTGGGACGAAGCGAAGACCCACACGGCAGCAGTCGCCGCGGCGTGCGGCCAGTGCCACACGGTCTACCGCGAACGTTTCGACGACGGCTCCTTCAGAGTGAAGAAGTAAGAACTCAGAACTTAGAGGGTAGAACTACTCCGCGCGCAACGCCTGCACGACGTCGACGCGCGCGGCGCGTGCCGCCGGCAACAACGATCCGATGACGGCAGCCACCAGCAACACGGCCGCCGACAGGATCACCGGCGCCACACCCGGCAGCTGCACGTTCTGGATGTAGCTGCCGACGACGCGGGCGAGGACGAACCCTCCCGTGGCGCCTGCGACGACCCCGATTCCCGTCATCCACAGACCCTCGGCCAGCACCCCGGTCAGAATCGTGCTCGCCTGCGATCCGATTGCGAGCCGGATCCCGAATTCGCGCGTGCGCCCGCTGACCGAGAACGCCAGCACCCCCGCGACGCCGACGATCGAGATGGCCAGCGCCACCGCGGCGAAGCCGCCGAACACCATCGCATTCAGCCGCTCCGGCGCGAGCACCTCCGCACGCACATCGTCGAGCGTCGCCGCGCGTTCGATGACCTGATCCGCGGCCAACTCACGCACCGTCCGCGTGACGATCGGTACCAGCGCGTACGGATCACTCCGCGTGTGGATGAACAGCCGTCCGCCCTGAAGCTGCTGCTCGAACGGGTGATAGACGGTCAGCACCGACTTCGGATCGATGCGCTCGTCGTCCACATCGGCCGTGACGCCGACGATCCGGCGCCCCTCCTGCGTGACGCCGATGAACTTCATCACGCCGTCGGTCCACATCAGATGACGATTGAGCGGATCCTGTCCGGGGAAGAACTGCTCGGCGACGTTCTTGCTGATGATGACGACGTTCTCCGAGCCAAGGCGATCGCCCTCGTTGAAATCGCGGCCGGCGATAATCGGCATCCCGAGCGCGGCGAAGAATCCCGGTGAGACGGAGCGGAAGCGTGCGCGGGGATCGTCCTGACCGTTTTCGCGCGTGCGCCCCTCGACCGTGAACTGGAAACCGTCGCCGAAGTTACCTGCATCGCGCCACGGGACGTTGCTGCCGAAGGCGACGCGGTCGACGCCGGGCAGGGCGGCCAGCTTGCGCTGCACCTCGCGATAGAAGCTCCTGACCTGTTCCGGCGTCCGGCCGTACGACGAGACCGGCAGGTTGACGGCGAGGACGTTGGTGGTTTCGAAGCCGGGCTTCGCGGCCTGCAGCGCAAGCAGCGTGTTCAGCAACATGCCGGCGCCGGCGAGCAGCACGAACGACGCGGCGATCTGCGTGACGGCGAACATCCGCAGCCGGCGGTTCGTGGCGCCGGTGATTCGCAGTCCGCCGCTGGTCAGTGCGAATCCGTGCGTGCCGTCCACGTTCGGCAGCCGCGGCACGAACGCGAGGAGCACCGCGGCCACCAGCGCCAATCCGACGCCGACCCACAGCATGCTCGCGTCGAGGGTCAGGTCGAGCGCGCGGATGGAGAATCTCGAGGCGTACTGCCCGAGGATCGTGACCATCGGCTGCGCGATCGCGACGCCGAGCACGGCACCGGCGCCGCAAAGCACGAGGCTTTCCGCGAGCAGCGTCCGCCGCAGCGTGGCACTGCTGGCGCCGAGCGCCGCGCGCACGGCCATTTCCGACTCGCGGCGCACCGAGCGCGCGAGGATCAGGTTTGCGACGTTCGAGACGGCGATGATGAAGACGAGGCCTGAGGCCGCGAGCAGGACCAGGAGCACGGTCCGCGCGCGCGACGTGATCTGATCGCGCAGCCGGGTCGCCTCGATCCGGAAATCGTTCTTCGGCGGGTACGCCTCGGGGTGTTCCTTCAGAATCGCGCCGTGGACGGCGCGCAACTCGGAGCGCGCCGATTCGACGTCAGCGCCAGGCACCAGCCGGCCAAACAGTTCCGTCATCCGGTGCTCGCGCCCCGTCACCATCGTCGCCGACAGATGGTGCGGGCTGGTGACGACGTTCGCGATCAATTCGGTTTCCGACGGGTACGGCACCGACGGTTCCAGCACGCCGACGATGACCGCACTGCGCGTGCCGAGCCGGACGGTCTTGCCGATCACCTCGGGATCCGCGTGCATGCCGGTCGTCCAGAAGCGATTCGTGAGCACGACGGCGCCGGCGGCCGCGGGTCCATCGTCGCCTGCGTTCAGGAGCCGGCCGAGGACGGGGCGCAGGCCCATCACCTCGAAATACGAGCCGTCGACGACGCCCGCGCGGACCTGGCGCGGTTCGCCAAGGCCGACCATCGTGAACGTGAT
>JANYHS010000130.1 GCA_025358945.1 Acidobacteriota bacterium | reverse complement strand
GCCGCGCGTCTGCGGCGGGGCATCGATCCCGACGCGTTCGTGCCGCTGTTTGTCGGCAAGCTGGTGCCGTCCAAGCGTCCGGTGGCCGTGGTGCGCGCCGTCGCGCGGCTGGCCCCCGGCTGCACGCTGATGGTCGTCGGCGCCGGCCCGCTCGAAGACGACGTGCGGGTGGCGGCCGCGGACCTCGGCGTCGATCTCCGGATGGTCGGCTTCATGAATCAGAGCGAACTGGGCGAGGCGTACGGGATCGCCGACTGCCTGACGCTGCCAAGCGATTTTCCGGAGACGTGGGGCCTCGTCGTGAACGAAGCGCTCGCCACGGGTCTTCCGTGCATCGTCAGCAGCGCGGTCGGCTGCGCGCCCGACATGATTCGCGACGGTGAGACCGGATACGTCTTTCCGCTGGACGACATCGCGGCGTTCGCGATGTCGCTGTCGCAGGTCCGGCACCGGAAGGCGCTGGGATACGACTGGGGCCCGGCGTGCCGCGCGCTCGTCAGCCACTACAGTTACGACGACATGACGGCGGGCGTCGTGAGCGCCTGCCGATCCGTACTGCGGCGGTCGCGCGGGCCGGAGCCTGCGTGGCGCGATGCCCCCCAGCGCGTGATCGCGTGTTGTGGCCTGATGGTCATCGCCGGCGGACTCGAGCGCATGACGTTCGAGGTGCTCGGCGCCGTCCGGGCGAGCGGGGTGGCGTCCCACGCGATCGTCAACAGCTGGGAGAACTTCAGGATCACGCCGCTGGCCGAAGCGAGCGGCGCGAGCTGGTCGGTCGGGCCATACTGGTATCCGTTGACCCGCCGGAATCTCTCGCCGGCAGTGATCGCCAAGATGTTCATCGAAGTGTTCCTCGTCAGCATCGATCTGCTTCGCGTGTCGAGGCGTGTGCGCCCGACGCACATCCTGGTGCCCGACATGGACGCGACCCTGCGCAACATTCCGGCGCTGCTGTGGCTGCGGCTGCGCGGCGTGCGGGTCATCGCGCGACTCGGGACGGCGCCGCCGCCCGGCCGCTTCTACCGGAACCTGTGGCGCCGCGTGATCAGTCCCGTCGTCGATCGGTTCGTCGCGAATTCCGATTTCACGAGGCGCGAGTTGATGGCGCACGGCATTCCGGGAGAGAAGATCGAGACGATCGAGAACATGTCGCCACGCCGGCAATCGGCGGCGCCGGATCCCGTCGCGCGGATCCCGGGGCGCGTGGTGTTTGTGGGGCAGATCATTCCCGGCAAGGGCCTCGGCCTGCTGCTGGATGCGATCGCGCAGCTGCGAGGCCGCGGTGTGGACGCGACCCTGGACGTGGTGGGCGCGATCGACGTGTGGGAATCCCCGGAGTATCGCGGGCACCATGCCGCATTGCGGGAGCGGGCGTTGCGTGACGATCTGGCGGGCGCCGTCAATTTTCTCGGTCACCGTGAAGACGTGCCGGCACTCTTGAGCCGGGCGAGCGTCCATTGCTGTCCCAGCCTGCCGGAGCTTCGCGAAGGGTTCGGACTGGTCGTGCTCGAAGCGAAACTGTCGGGCACGCCGTCGGTGGTGACGCCCAGCGGCAATCTGCCGGAGATGATTGAGCACGCCCGCGACGGCTGGCTGTGTCCGCGAGCGGATGCGGACGCGTTGGCCGAGGGTCTCGAGTATTTCCTGACGAGTCCTGAGGCGGCTGCGTCTGCCGGACGCGCGGCATTCGCGTCAGCAGAGCGATACAGCGAGAGCCGGTTCGCGACCGCGTGGTCACGCGTCTTCACTGCAGTTGGCCAGCACGAGTACTCACATGCGCTTTAAGGACCTCGAACTCGTCGCCGTTGGCCTCGTCGTGTTTTCGGTTTATGTCGTCGTCGACGACTGGCTGCCGTCGGTGTCCCTGCTGGTCTTGTGGCTCTGCATCAAACTGGTGTCGACGCACGACCACCTCTTCGCGCTGCCGCTGGCGCTGACGTTTCAGTGGTCACAGGTGACGCTCGGCGTGTTCTATCTCGGGCTCACCGGCCGGACGGTTCCGGCGATTGAGCAAAGCGACTACCGGCCGATGGTGCTGATTGGGCTCGGCTGCTGTCTGGCGATAGCCGCGGGCATCCGGGTGGGGTTCCTGGCGCGCAAACCGCCGGATCCCAGACAGAAGCGGCCCGATTACGCGTTCGCGTTCGGCCCTCTCGTGATCGTCTACATCGCCAGCATCTTCATCGAAGGATCGCTCATCACCATCGCGCCGTACTATCCGACCTTCCGTCAGATCATCGTGACGCTGGACACCGCGCGCCTGGGCATTCTGTTTCTGATCTTGCGGCGGCTCTGCGGCGGATCCAACCCGCAATGGGGACTGCTGGGACTGGTGGTGTCGATTGAGGTCGTGATGGGGATCACCGGGTTCTTCGCGGGCTTTCGTGAGCCGGTCGTCCTCGCCGTCCTCGCCGTCCTCGAAATCTTCAATCAGAAGAACTCCCGCCACTGGATCGCGCTTGGCGTCGCCGTCGTCGGGATCAGCCTGCTGGGCCTAGTGTGGATGGGCATTCGCGCCGATTATCGCAAGGAGTACGTCGAAGTCGATCAGTTCCAGGGTTCGCGGAACGCGCGTGTGAACCGGGTCGAGGACCTGACGGCGAACTTCTTCAGGAATGATCCATCCAACATCTGGAAGACCGCGGACGCGCTGGTCGATCGGATGTGGACGATTTACTACCCGGCGCTGGCCATCGCGCGCGTGCCCCACGAGATCCCCCATACCAACGGCGCCATCCTGGGCGCCGCGCTCGTCCACATCGTGACGCCGCGCGTGTTCTTCCCCGACAAGCCGATGCTGGATTCCGACAGCGACGAGGTGCGCAAGTATTCCAACGTGCGCGTGGCGGGTCGCGAGGCCAACACCAGCATCGCGTTCGGCTATTCCGCAGAGGCCTACATCGACTTCGGTCTGCCATGGATGTTCTTGCCGGTGTTTGGCTTCGGCGTCTTCATCGGCGCGATGTACGCGCTCTTCCGGTCGCTGATCTGGCACCGCGAACTGTTCGTCGCCTTCGGTACGGTCGCGTTCTGGCTCTCGGTCTACCTGTTCGAGCGATCGTGGGCGACGATGCTCGGCACGACGATGGGGTTCATGATCTATCTCGGACCGCCGGTGGTGCTCATCGACCGCTTCCTGATGGTTCGCGTCGCAGGCGACAAGACCCGAGAGGACAACCCCACGCTGTTTGACGCGCCCATTTTCCGGGATCACGTCTAGCGCCGTGCGCGTGCTCCATGTGTCGCCGTATTTTCCGCCCGCGTTTCAGTACGGCGGGCCGCCGGCCTCGATCCTTGGCCTGTGCCAGGGTCTGCAGCGCACGGGTGTCGAGGTGGACGTGGTGACGACGACGGCGAACGGCGTGACACCGCTGCGGCCGTCGCCTGCCGCCGGCCAACAGTACGACGGCGTCCCGGTGCGGTATGTGGAGGCGGCATTTCCGCGGCGGTTTTTCGGCGCGCGCGTGCGCGGACCACTGATGAGCGCGCTGGCTCACGCGGACGTCTGTCACATTCACGGTGTGTGGAACGTGCCCGAGTGGTGGGCGTCGCGCCTGGCGCGCGGGGCCGGCGTGCCCTACGTCGTGTCGCCGAGAGGGATGCTCCAGCCGCAGGCGATGCGGCGGGGCCGGCGGCGGAAGGCCGTCGCGTTCGCGCTGCTGGAGCGGCGCAATCTGGCCGGCGCGGCGTTGTTGCATGCGACCTCCGACCAGGAAGCCGACGCGCTTCGCGATCTCGATCTCGGTGTGCCGATCGCGGTCGTGCCAAACGGTGTCGATCTGCAGGAGGCGCAGCAGGCGTCCCGCGGATATCGCGCTCGCCTCGGCATCCCGCCGGATGCGTTCGTCGTGTTGTTTCTCGGTCGCATGCATCAGATCAAGCGCCTGGACCTGTTGGCCGACGCCTTCGCGAACGTTCGCGCGACCCACCCGACCGTTCATCTGGTGCTCGCCGGCCCTGACGAGCACGAACTGCTGCCCGATCTGCTCCGGCGACTCGCGGCCACCGCCGATCGCGTGCATGCGCCCGGAGCCGTCAACGGCCGCGACAAGTGGGCGTTGATCAAAGACACCGATGTGATGGTGCAGTGTTCCGACTCCGAGAGCTTCGGGATGGCTGTCGTCGAATCGCTCGCCGCCGGTGTGCCGGTGATCGCCACCCAGACGTGTCCGTGGCGAGCGATCGAGACGCAGGGCTGCGGCTTGTGGGTCGAGCAGACCACCGCCGCGATTGCCGCCGCCATTCGAACGCTCGCGGACGATCCGGCACGGTGCGCGGAGATGGGTGAGCGCGCGGCGGTGTTTGCGCGCGAACAGTATTCGTGGGACGCCATCGCTCCCCAGATGGCCGGTCTCTACGCGGATCTTCACTGACGTGCCCTCTTCGGTCGTGGTGCTGACGCCAAACCTGCGCGGCCGTGACGGCATCTCCAGGCTTGCGCGCCTCGTGACCGGCACATTCGACGAGGTGACCGTGCTCGCGCTGCACGAACCCGCGGCACAGCGCTCGTTGGGCCGCGCCGTGGTGCACGGCGCCGATGGGCGCTCGTTCCGATTCGTGGCGGCGGCACTGCGGCTCGCGGCGTCGGCGGATCGGCATACGGCCGTG
>JANYHS010000030.1 GCA_025358945.1 Acidobacteriota bacterium | reverse complement strand
TCGACCAGCTCCATCACCAGTGCGGTGAAGGCCGGCGTCTTCTCGAGGCCGTAGATTGCCCCGATGTTCGGATGGTTGAGGGCCGCGAGCACTTCGGCTTCGCGCTGAAAGCGCGCCAGACGATCGGCATCGCCGGCCACCAAGGCGGGCAGCACCTTGATCGCCACCGACCGCTTCAGATTGCTGTCGGTCGCGCGATAGACCTCGCCCATGCCACCGGCGCCGATCTGCGTGACGACTTCGTAGACGCCGAGGCGTGTGCCGGGTGTGAGAGGCATTACTTTGTAGGCACCCGCGCCCTGAGTTCGGTGAACCAGTTCACCACCACCTGGATCTCCGGGCGGCGGCCGGCATCCGTCTGGCCGGCAGCAGCATCCGCCTGGATTCTGGCGATGAAGCGCTGGCCGTCTGGCGTGATGTCGTACGACCGTGCAAGGTCCGAGAACGAGTCGAGCCATGTCGACGGTTTCGGGATCAGCGCCGCATTTCCGAATGCAAAGGCCGGTCGCGTGACGATGCCAGACACCATCAGTCGGACGTTGCCGCCGATGATGTAAAACAATTCACTTCCAGCCGGCGACCAGAGGGGATGGCGGTAGCCGCCCTGTGAAAATACGGGGATTTGATACCTTGCGCCGGTCGCCGGAAACGGTTGCACGTACACCACGGTACCGTCGGTGGCGGCTCCGTTCGCCTCGTACGCGACCCACCGGCCGTCTGGCGAGAAGACCGCATTGGTCGGCGACGCTGACTGCACGCCGCCGAACGGCGTGGCGGTCTTGTCTTTGAGCGAGTAGAACGACAGCGTGCTGGTCGGCCCCTTCGTCACACGAAAAAGAAATCCGTCGTTCGTTGGCGACCACGATTCGGGGACGTGCGCAGTCTCTTTCTCGGCTGTCGTCAGGCGTTCAGTCGTGCCCGCGCCGTCGGCGCGTTGCCAGAAGATGCCGAGGTCGCCTTCGCGGTCGGATTGAAACGCCACGCGCTGGCCATCGGACGACCAGATGGGGAAACGATTTCGGCCAGAAAACGTGACGCGCCGCATGGTGGTCGCGCCGGACAACTCGTACGTCCAGACGACCGTTTCTTTCTCATCGTCTGTGATGAACACGACGCGGTTGCCATCCGGGGACACGCGGGGATGATCGATACCACCTGGCGGAATCTTGAGAGTCTCGATTGCGCCCTTCCGATCGATCAATGCGAGCCCGCGAGTCGCAGAGTTCGTCTGGACCCGCCCCGCGATGTAGACGAGCGATCCATTCCCCGCCACGCTGAACTGCGCGGTGCCGGTCTGGGAACTCCCGGCACGCCGCACCCCTTCGATGATGGCCACGGGACCGCCGGACACTTCGAGCCGGTGGACGTCGAACGGGACGGCAAAAATGACGCCCTGCTGCGCGTAGACCAGATGGCCGGTAGGCAGATAGCGCGCGTCACTGGCACTTTCAATCAATATCTTTCGATCGCCTGAGGCAAGCGATCGCACCACAATCTGCGCTTTCTCCCACCGGTCCGCTCCCGCGGCTTTCGCGACGGTGAACAGAACCGCCTTGCCACCCGGCAACATCTGCGGGCCGTGGACGAGTTCGTCGGTCTTCGTCTCAAAGAGCACGTCCGGTGCCCCGCCGTTCGGCGAGAGGTGCATCACACTGCCGGCCTGACCGAAGAGAATGCCGTCCTCGCCCCAACTCATCCCGAATGGCGCGGCAAACGATCCGATCGAACCAATGCGGACGCCGGTTCCACCCGTCCGGGCGATTCGCTTGAGCGTGCGGTCGCCGGCGGAAAAGAACGCGATCGATTGGCCGTCCGGAGAAAACACCGGATTGATGATGGCGTCCTTGTCATCGCCCGCGATCGATCGCGCCGCGGGATCTGACATCGCCCGCAAATACAGCCGCTGATTCGCGACGTACGCGATCTGTGTGCCATCGGGCGAGATAGCGACCACCTGACGGCCCGTATTGGTAAAGTCCTGTCCTTCCGGAAGCGTCAATGAGAACCGCGTCACGATAGCCGGAGCCGGCTCCGATCGACCGCGCCACCACGCGGCACTGGTCAGCGCAGCCGTCAGCAGCACGCCAATCGCGATAGGCAGCGCGCGGCGCCAAACATGCGTCCGCAGCGCGATGTGCGACGCCGCGGGAACAGACGGCGCGATCGCTCGACCGCCGAGCAGGAACTGGACGACCGCGATGTCGGCCGCTCTCTGTTTGCGATCCTTGGTCAGGCACGATTCGAGCAGTAGCCGCAGGTTCGCCGGCGTGTCGGCGGGCAGCGCGCTCCAGTCCGGCTCGCCGCGCATGATCGAGGCGATCGTGTCGGTGATGTCCTCGCCCTCGAACACCCGCTTCGCCGTCAGCATCTCGTAGACGACGCAGCCGAAGGCCCAGACGTCGCAACGCTTGTCCGCCTCGCGGCCTTTCGCCTGCTCGGGCGACATGTACGCCGCCGTGCCGAGAATCATTCCGACGCCCGTCATCATCGCCGGCGTCGTCAGCGTCGGCGACATCGACACGCTCGGCGAGGCGCTGCCGCCTGGCGCAGCGGTTAATTTCGCGAGTCCGAAGTCGAGCACCTTGACCTGGTCGTCACCGCTGAGCGCGATGTTCGCAGGCTTGAGATCGCGGTGGATGATGCCCTTCTCGTGCGCTTCCGCGAGCGCCTCGGCAATCTGCCGCGCGATGGCGATCGTTTCGTCGACAGGAATCGGTCCGCGCTTGATTCGATCGGCGAGCGTGTCCCCCTCGACGAGCTCGAGCACGAGGAATTGGGTCCCGTCGGATTCGTCGAAGCCGTAGATCGCGGCGATGTGCGGATGATTCAGCGATGCGAGCACCTGCGCTTCGCGCTTGAAGCGGGCGACGCGATCAGTATCCTGCGCGACACTGTCCGGCAGGATTTTCAGCGCGACGTCGCGATTCAGCTTCGCATCTCGCGCGCGATACACCTCGCCCATGCCGCCGGCACCGAGTGGTGCGACGATTTCGTAGGGACCGAGGCGCGCGCCGGTGGTCAAGGCCATCAGCGTTTCGTCGGCACCAGGCGCTTCAACTCTTCGTCCCAATTCTGCACGACGATGATCGCGGGTGCGGCGCTCGCATCCGCATTGAGGGATTTGATCATCAGGAAGCGCTGACCGTCCGGAGACACGTCATACATGCGACCACTGGCACCGTTGGCCGACGACAGATAAAACGGTCCTTCAAACAGCTTGACCGGTGCGCCGGCGCTCCAGGTCGCACCGCTCGCCTCCACCGGGATGCGGAACAGGGCTCCGCCCGCGCCCACGTAGAAGAGCTCTTTGCCGTTGCGTGCCCACAGCGCCTGCCGTCCCCCAGCCGCCGAGATCTGCCACTGCCCGCCGGCGACGTTCGGAAACGGCCGAACGTAGATCTCGGACGATCCGGAGCTATTGGACTCGAAGGCCAGCCACCGCCCGTCGGGCGAGACCGACCCGTTCAATTCGTTGAACCGTGTCTGCAGCAGCCGCGTCACGGCATGGCTCCCATCGAGCGCGAGTTGCTGTAAATCGCGGCCCATGGTCGGCACCGCTTCGTCGAACACGACCGCGCTTCCGGTCGGCGTGATGCCGGTGCTGCGCTGGTTATTGCTGCTCGTGGTCAGCCGCTCCGCGGCGCCCGTGCCATCTGCCGCCTGCCACCAGAGGTTGGTCTGACCGGCACGATCCGAGCTGAAGATGATCCGTCGGCTGTCGGGTGTCCACACGGGAAACCAGTCCTGCCCGGGGTCCTGGGTGAGCCGCATAAGCGTCGCGCGACGCAGATCCCAGATCCAGATGTCGTTCTCCTGGTCG
>JANYHS010000017.1 GCA_025358945.1 Acidobacteriota bacterium | reverse complement strand
CGCAGAATGGCGCCTTCGTATCCGGGAGCCGGGTCGGCCTCGTCCAGCCGCCGCGACGCCGACGTCTGATCGACGCGGATGTTGGCGTGATGGACCGCGCGATTGCCGGGACGGAATTCCAGTCCACGCACGTATCGTCGTGCTGCGGCAGGGACGGACACGACGAAGTTACGGAAAACATCGGCGCCACCCGGCGGCACGACGTAGTCAGGCAGCTGGACGATGAGGTCGGGCTCCCCGAGCTGCCAGCCGCTGGTCCACAGCGGCACGGCCGGCAGGTCAGACGCCGATCCCTCCGGCGTCCCGTCGCGGACCCATTGCGCGAGCGTGCGAATCTGTTCGTCAGTGAGCCGCCGCGCGTCGAGGAACCCGTTCGGCTCGGGTTCCGGCTTCCACGGCGGCATGGTGCGGGTTCCGGTAACCGCGATAATCTGCGCGGCGCGCCGCCGCGCGTCGGCATACGTGATCAGGGTGAAAGGAGCCGGGCCATCCGGGTGGTGGCACGAGGCGCATTGGCTGACCAGAATGGGGGCGACGTCGCGTGTGAACGTCACCGGGCCGGCCGCCTGCGTTGTTCCCGGCCAGCAGCAACCCAGACACGCCACGGCAATCGCCATTGGGGCGCGCATCGCGACGAGTATAGCGTCCCTCCGAAGTTGCTTGACCTGACGCGTGCCGAGGCGTATTTTCGGCTCGGCTCAGGAGGCTGCATGAAACAGGTCGCACGTGTCCTCGCGTTAGGATCGGTTCTCGTCCTCGGTTTCCCCGGACTCGTCCTCGCTCAGGTCAGCGCCATCGCCGGTGTCGTCAGGGACACGTCCGGCGCCGTCATGCCGGGTGTCATCGTCGAGGCGAGCAGTCCAGCGCTTATCGAGCGCGTGCGTTCGGCGACTTCCGACGACCGGGGCCAGTACAAGATCGTCGATCTGCGGCCGGGGATGTATGTCGTGACGTTCACGCTGCCTGGGTTTTCGACGGTCAAGCGCGAGGGGATCGATTTGCCCGCCACGTTCACCGCGACGGTCAACGCGGAACTCCGAATTGGCGCCCTGGAGGAAACCGTGACGGTGACCGGGGCCAGCCCGATTGTCGATACCCAGACGGTCCTCAAACGGCAGGTCGTCAGCAAAGAGACGATCGACGCGATGCCGACGTCGAAGAACTGGTCCACGATCGGCGTGATGACCGTCGGCGTCAGCAGCAACCAGAACGACGTCGGTGGGTCGGCGGGCGAGCACCAGAACCAGCTGAAGGCGCACGGCGGGTCGTTCAACGATCGATTGGTTCAGCTGGACGGGATCATGAACGCGAACATGGCGTGCAACTATTCGTGCACCGGTCTGTCGACCAACGACGCATCGACTCAAGAACTGAGCTACGAGTTCGGCGCCATCTCGGCCGAGGTGGCTGGTGGCGGCGTGAGGGTCAACATCATTCCCAAGGACGGCGGCAACCGGTTCAGCGGGTCGGCGTTTCTCAATTTCGCGAACGACAAGATGCAGGGCGGCAACGTCGACGACACGCTCCGTTCGCAGGGCATCGTCACCGCCGACAGCATCTTGAAGATCTACGATGCCAGCGGCGCGTTCGGTGGTCCGCTCAAGAAGAACTCGCTGTGGTTCTGGACCGCGCATCGCTACTGGGGCTACCAGCAGATCCGCACCAACACGTTCTACGAAAGTAATCAGTCTACATTCGTGTTCACCCCCGACCTGTCGCGGCCTGGGACCGAAACCCAGCGCAACGCGAGCGACGACGTCCGCCTGACCTGGCAGATGAGCCCGAAGAACAAGCTGTCGGGCTACTTCAGCATCGCGCCGCGCACCACGGAGCACTGGACGCTGGTCAGTACGCTGCAGCCCGATGCGTCCAATCTCCAGAGACTACCGAAGAACAACTTCGAGACCGTGACGTTCCGATCGACGCTGTCGTCGAAGCTGCTGTTCGAAGCGGGGATGGGCAATACCACCGAGACATGGACGCGGGAACCCGTGGAGGATTCCGTGACCTCGCTCGGCTATCCGGTGACGGAGCAGACCACCGGCATCAGCTTCCGCGCCTACCCGGCGAATTTCTCGAGCAACTACACCTCGCTGCGCTCGTATCGCAGCGCGCTGACCTACGTCACCGGGTCGCACGCCTTCAAGTGGGGGATGACTTTGCAGGAAGGCCCGGCCGATACCGACATCTGGACCAACAAGGACACGTTCCTCACGGTCCGACTCGGACAGCCGTTCAGCGTGTCCGTCCGGACCACTCCGTATACGACGCATGAACGCCTCGTCGCCGACCTCGGCGTGTACGGGCAGGACACCTGGACGATCAAGCGTCTCACCGTGAACGCGGGTCTCCGGTGGGATTATCTGAACAACAAAGTCGGTGCGCAGGACGCCCAGGGCGGCACGTGGATTGGTCCCCGGCATTTCGACGAGTTGACCGACGTGCCCAACTTCAAGGATCTCTCGCCACGCCTCGGTGTGGCGATCGACGTGTTCGGCAACGGCAAGACGGCTCTGAAGGCCACGCTCAGCCGATACGTCCAGACGTCGACGGTCGGGTTCGCGCGCCTGCTCAATCCGCTCAACACGTCGGTGAACTCCGCCACGCGCTCGTGGACGGACACCAACGGCGATCGCATTCCGCAGGTCTCCGAACTGGGCCCGTTGAGCAATACCAGCTTCGGCCAGGTGAACATCGCGACGCGTTACGATCCGGAGACGATCAATGGCTTCGACAAGCGGCGCAACAACTGGGAGGTGTCGACGACGCTCTCGCACGAGTTGCTGTCGCGTGTCTCCGCCGAAGTGGCCTACTATCGCCGCGCCCAGGGGCACTTCACGACGACGGACAATCTGGATCTGGCGCCGGGCGACTTCCAGTCGTACTGCGTGACCGCGCCGACCGACGCCCGGCTGCCCAACGGCGGCGGGAATCAGATCTGCGGTTTGTACGATGTCTCCGCCTCGAAATTCGGCCTGGCGAGCAACAACCTCGTCACGTTTGTCGACAACACCGGAAGGCAGACCGAGGTGTTCAACGGCGTCGACATCGCGATGAACGCGCGGCTCCGGTCCGGTGTGTTCCTCACCGGCGGCTTCGCGACCGGTAACACCCACTTCGCGAGCTGTGATTCGTTTGTCGACAATCCGAAGACCGACTTCGGCCTGACCGCCGCCACCAACACGTTTTCGTACTGCGACTACGACAGCGGCTGGCTCGCGCAGGCCAAGCTGACGGGCTCGTACACGTTGCCGTGGCAGCAGATTCAGATTGGCGGCGTCCTGCAGAATCTCCCCGGTCAGCAGATTCTTGCGCAGTGGAATATCACACAGGCCGACGCGTCGGGGAACCTCGGACGTGCGCTGTCGGGTGGTGCCAACACCTCCCGCGTCGTCCCGCTTGTGAAGCCGGGGACGATGTTTACGCCGCGCCGGACCCAGGTGGACCTGCGCGTCTCGAAGTCCGTCACGCTGTCCGGGGCGAGGCGAGTGCAGGTCATGGCTGACATTTTCAACGCGTTCAACTCGAACGCGGCTGTGGGCGCAACCTCGAACGCGGGCGAGCCGCCGGCCGCCATCAACACGACATACGGGTCCGCGTGGCTGAAACCGTTGAATATTCTGCAGGGCCGATACGTGAAGGTCGGGGCCCAGCTGACCTTCTGAAGGGGAAAAATGACGTTTTCGAATTCAAAAGTGCTATAAAATCCTGCAATAGCCGTTATTAACGCTGTTAAGGAGAGCCAGATGCGTGCACATGGAATGGTCGGTTCGAGCTTCAGTGTCGGCGTCGCGTTGGGCATTGGCGTCCTCGTGGCGGCCGGCGCGACACGCTCGGTCCGCGCCCAGCAGGTTGCGCCCGCGCGCGACGTGACCTTCACAAAGGACGTGGCCCCCATCATTCAGCGCAGTTGCGAGGGCTGCCATCGTGCCGACGGCGTGGCACCGATGTCGCTTTCGACGTACGAGGACGCGCGTCCGTGGGCGCGCGCCATCAAGCAGCGCACCGGTATCGGCCCGAAGGCCGGCGTCATGCCGCCGTGGTACGTCGAGAAAAACATCGGCATCCAGCAGTTTCATAACGATCCCTCGTTGAGCGACGCGGAGATTGCGATGCTCGCGAAGTGGGCCGACACCGGCGCGGCGCGCGGCAACCCGTCGGATATGCCTCCTCCGAAGGTGTACGCGGACCATCAGTCCTGGGCGATCGGCACCCCGGACCTGATCATCAAGATGAAGGACGTGGTCGTGAAGTCCACGGCGCCGGACTGGTGGGGCGAAGTGCCCAGCGTTCCGACCGGGCTCACCGAGGATCGCTACGTCGCGGCGCTCGAGATCAAGGAAGTGAACGACGTCGATTCGCACGCGGGTTCGAACCGCGCGACGGTCGGGGGACGCTACGTCTTTCACCACATGATTTGGCGCACTCAGGTGCTCGACGCCGCCAAGAGCAGCGATCAGGCGGATCCGTTGTCCTTTATTCTTGATGAAGAGACCGTCAACTGGCCGGTGCACGAAGTTGGCCGCAACGCCGACTTCTTCGATCCCAAGTCGGCGCGCCTGCTCAAGGCCGGATCGAGCATCGTCACCGACTCCGTCCACCTTCACTCGAACGGCCGCGACACGAAGTCGCACCTGGAGATCGGCTTCAAGCTGCTGCCGAAAGACTACAAGCCGACCTACAAACGCGCGGTGTTCGGTCTGGGCAACGGCGTCGACATCGACATTCGCGGCATGGAAGCGGAGCAGCAGCTGAACGCCTACACCGTGCTGCAGCAGAACACCAAGATCATCTCGTTCGAACCGCACCTTCACGCGCCCGGCGCGCGCATGTGCCTCGAGGCGATCTGGGGCTACAACATCCAGACGCTGAACTGCGTCGGCTACGACCACAACTGGGTGCGTGGCTACGACTACACGGACGACTCCGCGCCGCTGCTGCCCAAGGGCACGATCCTGCACATCACCGGCTTCATGAACAACTCGCCGACGAACAAGAACGTGCCGGATCCCCGCAACTGGCAGGGCTCGGGCAACCGGTCGGTCGCCAACATGTTCATCGACCTCGGCATGCGCGTCGCGCTGACCGATGATCAGTTCCAGGAAGAGATGGCGAAACGCCGCGATCATCTGCACGTGACGAAGAACGACAACGTCATCGGCTGCCCGCTGTGCAACGTGATTCCGGCGGCGGCGACTAAAACCGCAGGAGCACCGCAGCAGTGAAGCAGGTAGCAAAGACGATCGTTCTGGCGCTGTTGTTGTCGGCGCCGCTTGCCGCGCAGCAGCTTTCGTATACGAAGGGTCAGAACATCTCGCCGGCGTACGAAGGCTGGGAGCAGGGCGCCGACGGCGCGAAGTACTTTCTCTTCGGCTACATGAACCGGAACTGGGAGGAAGAGATCGACGTCCCGGTCGGCGCCGACAACGGCTTCAGTCTCGGTGGAGCCGATCAGGGTCAGCCGACCCACTTCCTGCCGCGCCGCAACCGGTTCGTCTTCAGAGTGAAGGTGCCGAGCACCTTCACCGAGAAGGACGAGTTGGTCTGGACCCTCACCACTCATGGCAAGACCGAAAAGGCCTTCGCCACACTTCGCCCCGACTACGTCGTCGACGATGTGGTGAAGGCGTCGGAGACCGGCGCGCTCGGCGCCGGCACGAGCAGTCCTGAAGTGCGCGGCAATAAAGCGCCGTCCGTTCATATTCAGGAGGTCACCGCCCGCAACGTGAAGGTGGGTGTGCCGATCACGCTGGTCAGCGAAGTCAAGGACGATGGCATTCCGAAGCGCCGCACGCCGTCGCTGGCGACGCTCGCGGCCGCGCAGCAGCGTCTTGCCGCCGATCCGGCGCTGGCCGCGCTGGTCAGGAATCCGTCAATGTCGCCGCCGTCCCGGATCACCGTCGGCAAGAATCTGGGACTACATGTGTCCTGGTTCATCTACCGCGGGCCGGTTGGCGGAAAGGCGACGTTCGATCCGCCGCAGGTCAAGGCATGGGAGGACACGCGCGCCGGCGCGAACTCGCCGTGGGCGCCGGTCTGGGCGCTGCCCAAGCTGCCTGAAGACGGGAAGGAACCCGTGCACGTCACGTTCTCCGAGCCTGGCACCTATATCCTTCGCTGCCGCGCCGATGACGGTGCGCTGGTTTCCGACGACGAAGTGACGATCATCGTCGTTCGCTGAAGCTGGTGTGGACTCCAAACCGGCGTCCCGTTCCGTATCGCTGACCTGGGACGCCGAGCGTTCTCCCGTGCCGGTCGCCGATCACCCCGACCGCGCCTCCATCGTGCGCGAAGTGACCGGCTACGCGATCGCTTTCGCTGCGGTGGCGGCGGCGATCATCGTCACTCGGGTCACCTGGCCGTTCTTCTCCCGCACGCCGCTCATCCTCCTGTTCACGGCCACGTTTGCTGCCGCCCGCTGGGGCAATGAAACGGCGGCGCTGCTCGCCATTCTTGGCGCGGCGTTCGGCGCGAGCTTCGCTGTTCCGGCGGGGACCGTGCTGGTTGACGAATCCGCCATCATCCTGTTCGTCAGCGGATCGCTCATCGTCAACCGAATCATCATCGGCCGCAACCGAGCGGAGACGGCGCTACGGGCCAGCGAGGCGCAGTTTCGCGCGGCGTGGGACAACTCCGCGTTCGGCGCGGCGCTGCTGAACCGCCGCGGGCTCGTCGAGCGCATCAATCCCGCGATGGAGCGCACGCTCGGCTACCCGAGCGCGGCGTGGGGCGGCGTGTCGTTCGGCTACTTCAGCCACCCCGACGATCAGGCGGAAGAGCGGGCGCGGTTCGCCGCGTTCATCGACGGCAGCGAGGAGTGGTATCACCGCGAGCAGCGGTACCGGCGCGCGGACGGCGCGATCATCTGGTGCCGCGTCACGATGTCGGCGACCAGCGATGGCGCGGGTGGCGGCCGCACCGGGGCGCTGATGGTGGTGGAAGATGTGAGCCGGCGGCGCCGCGCAGAAGAGGATCTGCGCGCCTGGGAAGCGCGGTATCAACGGCTGTTCGAGCAGGTGCCGATCGGTCTGTTCCAGTGCGGCGTGGACGGCCGGCTGGTCGCGGTGAACGCGGCGTTTCTGGCATTGCTGGGGCACGAGTCGATCGAGACGGTCCTCGGCGCCCGGATCGCAGACTTCATCGGCGACCGTGATGCGCGCGCGTCGATGCAGGACGCGCTGGTGTCCGGCGGCGGGGTGCACGAACTGCGGACGTCGTTGCGCATGAAAGACGGCGGGCGCGTCGCGGCGATGATCGAAGTGCGGCCGGTTCGCACGGCCGACGGCGTCATCGGATGTCTGGACGGTATCGTTCGGCTTCTGTAACGGAACCGTTGCAGTCCGCTCGACAGGTGTGTGAGAATCACCCCGCCGAACCTGCCGGCCGGCCTCAACGCATCCACTACGTGATGAAGGAGAAAACATCCACCATGCGTCGCTTTTCGACTGCTCTGATTTCTGCACTCGCGCTGTCGTGTGTCGCCCTGACGACCGTCGCCGCTGGCGCGCAAGGCCTGGGCGGAAGCCCGGACGGCAAGAAAATGAAGAACCCTGTCGCCTCGAGCGCCGAATCGATTGCCGCCGGCAAGGCCGCGTTCACGAAGAACTGCCGCTTCTGCCATGGCGCCGATGCGAAAGGCAACGGCCCGATGGCGCCTGAAGGCACAAAACCCTCGAATCTCACGGACGCCACGTGGGATCGCGGATCGACCGACGGCGAGATCTTCATGGTCATCCGCGACGGCGCCGGCCCGAAGTTCGACATGAAGGGCTACAAGAGCAAGATGACCGAGCCCGAGATCTGGAACGTCGTGAATTTCCTCCGGAGCCTGCAGGCGAAATAATGCTCCGGTCGAACAGGGCTCAGGGCGCCCTGATCCTTCAGCCCTTGGCCCTTGTCGCGTTCTTGACGGCCGCGGCTTGCGGCGCACCGCCGTCCGTGGATGCCGCCAAGGTGTTCACGCCCGCGCATCAGTCGACCGGGGAAGCGGCGCGCGAGTTTTTCGGCATGCGTGCGGTTGCCGTCCAGCCGATTCCGTTTCCGCACAAGACGCACATCGCGAAGAAAGCGGAGTGCGTGGACTGTCACGAGAGCGTGGAGAAGGGACCCATCGCCGGGATCCCGAGCGTCAAGACCTGCATGATCTGCCACAGTCAGATCGCGACGGACAAGCCGTTGATCAAGCAGGTGACCGGGTATGCGGACAAGGGCATCGAGATCCCGTGGCAGCGCGTTTACGGCTTCACGCGCGAGGCGCACGTGCGGTTCAATCACGCGCCGCATATCCGCGCCAGCGTCGCATGCGCCACCTGTCATGGCGACGTCGCCAACCAGACGGTCGCCGAGCGGGTCGTCGATCACAACATGGGTTTCTGCGTGAACTGCCACAAGCAGAAGAACGCGTCGAATGACTGTTTGACGTGCCACTTCTAGTGGCAGGTGAGGCACGTGAGTCAGGTAAGTCAGGTAAGTCAGGTGGGTCGCACCGACCAGACCTACCCTACTCGGCTGCAGATTTTTGAGCATGGATCGTAGAGACTTCATCAAGCTGACGGCGATCACGGGCACCAGCGCCACCCTGGCGAGCTGTGGCAACCCGGAGCACCAGCTCATTCGCTTCGTGCCGGACGAGGATCTGGTCCCCGGTGTCGCGGAGTGGAAGCCGAGCGTGTGTCCGGTCTGCGCGGCCGGCTGCGGGCTGAACGTGCGCGTGATGGAAGCCGACGTCGAAACGACGCGCGCCGGGCAGGTGGGCGTTGTGAAGATGGGCGTCGCCAAGAAGCTCGAAGGTCTGGCGACCGATCCGATCAGCAAGGGCGGGCTTTGTGCGCGGGGGCAGGCGTCGATCCAGATCACCTATCATCCGGATCGGCTGACGCACCCGATGAAGCGGACGGGCGCGCGCGGCGCCGGCGCGTTCACCCAAATTAGCTGGGACGAGGCGATCGTGCAGCTCACCGGTCAGCTGGATGGGCTGGCTGCGGCCAAAGATCAGAAGTCGCTCGCGTTCCTGACGCGCCCGCATCGCGGCCGCCGGACGGCGCTCGCGGCGGAATTGTTGACGGGGTTCGGCGCGCCGGCGCCCATCACCTACGAGTTTTTTGCCGACGATGTGCTGCGCCGCGCCAACGGGATCAGTTTCGGCCACCAACAGCTGCCGACGATCGATCTCGCGCGCTCGCGCTTCGCGATCAGTTTTGGCGCCGATTTCCTCGGCACCTGGAATTCGCCGGTCGCGCAGAACACCGCGTACGGAGCGATGCGTCAGGGCCGCCCGGGGATGCGAGGCGCGTTGGTTCAGGTGGAATCGCGCATGTCCCTGACCGGCGGCAACGCTGACGAATTCGTCCCGGTGAAGCCGGGTACGGAAGGCGTCCTGGCGCTCGGACTCGCGCAGGTGATGCTCGCCAACAAGCTCCGGCCGGCAGATGCAGGCCGCGCGGGTGCGGCGATCGACGGCTGGTCCGCAGGCCTGCCGGACTACACGCCGGCGAAGGTCGAACAGGTCACCGGAGTGGCTGCGAAGAAGATCGAGCGGCTGGCGCGGACGCTCGTCGAGCAGCAACCCGCCGTCGCCTTCATCGGCGGCGCGCCGCTGGCGCACACCAACGGTCTGTTCCACGCGCTGGCGGTCAACGCGCTGAACGCGCTGCTCGGCAACGTCGGTCAGCCCGGCGGGATCTACTTCACTCCGGCAGGTCTGAAGTCTGAAGTCAGCAGTCTGAAATCTCAGGAATTGGCATCGGCGAAGGTCCTGCTGCTCGATGGCGCGAATCCGGTCTTCGACGCGCCGAAGGCGTGGAAGGTGCGCGAGGCGCTCGCCGCGATTCCGTTTATCGCGAGCTTCAGCAGCTTCATCGACGACACGAGCAACCTGGCGGATCTGATTCTTCCGGATCACTCGTTCCTCGAGTCATGGGTCGACAGCGCACCAGAATCAGGATCCATCGAAGCCGTCACGATGGCCGCCGGGCCGGCGATGAAGCCGCTCTACCAGACGCGCGCGACCGCCGACGTGCTGATCGAAGTCGCGAGCAAGTTGAAGTCCCCGGTGGCGCTGCCGTGGAAAACCGCGGAAGAAGTCGCGAAATCAACCGCGCCTTCCGCCGCTCAACCTCCAGCCCCGAGCCCCAAGTCCCCGTCGCGTTTTGTACCACCCGTCTTTGACGGCGACGCATCCCAGTATCCGTTCCACTTTCTGCCCTATGCGACACTGCAGTTCGGCGATGGGTCGAGCGCGCACCTGCCGTGGCTGCAGGAGATGCCCGATCCGCTGACCTCGGCGATGTGGAGCAGCTGGGTCGAGGTGAATCCGCAGACCGCCCAACGGCTGCAGCTGGCCCAGGGCGATCTGGTGGACATCACATCGTCACAGGGCACGCTGCGCGCGCCTGTGATGATTTTCCCGGGCTTGGCCCCCGACGTCCTCGCGATGCCGGTCGGGCAGGGGCACGAGACGTTCACGCGCTATGCGAGCAACCGCGGCGTGAACCCGATTGCAATCCTCGCGCCCGCGACGGAATCGGAAACCGGCGCGCTGGCCTGGGCGGCGACACGCGTGAAGATCGCGCGAGTCGGTGAGAGCGATGGACGGCTGATCATGTTCGCCGGCGAGATGCGCGAGCATCCGCATGAGGGTGAAACAAGATGAAACCGGTTCTTTATGCATAAATGGGGAATGGCGGTCGATCTCGACATGTGCACCGGGTGCGGTGCGTGCGTCACGGCGTGCCATGCCGAAAACAACATCCCGACGGTCGGCCCTGAGCAGGCGGCACGCGGGCGCGCGATGCACTGGCTGCGCGTCGAGCGATATTGGGAAGGCGATTTCCCGGACGTGCGCCTGAAATTCCGGCCGGTGATGTGTCAGCAGTGTGATGCGGCGCCGTGCGAGCCGGTCTGCCCGACCTATGCGAGCCATCACACCGCTGAAGGACTGAACGCGCAGGTCTACAACCGCTGCATCGGCACGCGCTACTGCGCCAACGCATGCCCGTACAACGTGCGCTTCTTCGA
>JANYHS010000315.1 GCA_025358945.1 Acidobacteriota bacterium | reverse complement strand
AGCGTCGTGAACACCAGGTGTCCGGTGAGCGCTGCTTCGACCGCCGTGTGCGCGGTCTCCTTGTCGCGCGTCTCGCCAACCAACAAGACGTCCGGATCCTGTCGCAGGAACGCGCGCAGCACCGCCGCGAACGTCAGGCCGATGTCCGCCTTGACCTGAATCTGCGTGACGCCAGGCAGGTCGTATTCAATCGGATCCTCGGCCGTCGAGATGTTCAGGCCAGGCTCGTTGATCTCGGCCAGTGCCGAATACAGCGTCGTCGTCTTGCCCGAACCGGTCGGGCCCGTCACATAGACGATGCCGTACGGCTGCGCCACCATCGCGCGCACCAGCGCCAGCGACGGCGGGTGCGAGATCAGCTTGTCGAGACCGAGGTGCGTATTCGACTTGTCGAGAATGCGCATCACCACCTTTTCGCCCCACTTGCCGGGCACGGTGGAGACGCGAAAGTCGATCGGCTTGGTGTCCATGGTCACGCTGATGCGACCGTCCTGTGGCAACCGCTTCTCGGCGATGTCGAGGCGGCTGAGGATCTTCAGCCGCGAGATCAGCCCGAGCTGCACGTTCTTCGGCAGACGCTGCACGACCTTGAGCACACCGTCGATCCGGAACCGGATCGTGACGTCTCCCTCCATCGGCTCAATGTGAATGTCGCTCGCACCCTGCGTGATGGCGAGGCCGAGGATCGAGTTGGCGAGGCGAACAATCGGCGCGTCTTCCGACGCGCTCATCAGGTCCTGCTTCGTCTCGGCGCCCGTGTCCTGATTGTCTGCGGCCAGCTGCAGTTCGCGGACCAGATCGGACTGCAGCAGATCGACGATCGCAGCGCCTGCCTTCGTGTCGGCGGCTGCCGTCACGGACACAGCCGGCCGGACCGCCGCATGCGGAAGCGTGACGTCCGGCTTTGCCATCAGCGGTTCGTAGGTCGTGCTCATGAAGCGGCGGAAGTCGTCCTCGGTCACGATCACTGGCTCGATCATCACGCCTTTGAGGACCCGCCGGACATCGTCAAACGCGATGACGTTGTTCGGGTTGGTCATCGCGAGCGTAAGGCGGTTGTTGCAGAACGCGATCGGCACCGCCTGATGTTCCGCGACGATCGTGCCGGGCACGAGTTGAAGGACGCGTGGATCGATCCGCACACGTGCAAGGTTGACGAAGGCGACGCCTGCGTGCTGGTTCGCGCGTTCGAGCCGCTCGGCGAAGGACGCCGCCATACCCAGCGCGACTTCGGGATGTTCGTGCATGACGCGCTCGAAGTCCGGGCGCATCAGCTTCGCGCAACTCGTCGGCTCGATCGCCACGACTGACGCGGTGCGCGGCTTCTTCGTGAGGAGCGCCATCTCGCCGAACATCTGCCCTGGACCGAGTTCCGACAGAAGGAATTCCACACCCGACTCGGGATCCTTCCGCCGCACGGCCACGCGGCCGGAGAGGATGAGGAACGCGGCATCGCCTGCGCTTCCTTCGCGCACAATCACCGACTGGGGCACGAAGTCGCAACGCTGCATGCGCTGTTCGAGCGCAGCGCACTCGACAGGTTGAAGGCCGGCAAACAGCGGCACAGCGCTCAGCGAGGAGATCATGCCGGGGATTCTATCTCACGCGCGCAAGCGTGAGCCGCCGTTAGCCGCGCGCGTGCATGCGCTCGAGGCGACGGGTCGCAAGACGCGCGAGCAGCGAGCAGATCAGCACGATCGATACGAGCACCAGCGCACCGGCCCAGGCCTGGCGATGCCAGTCTTCGTACGGTCCGGTCGCATACGTGTAGACCTGAACGGTCAGCGACGAGATGGGCTCCCTCAGACTGGTGGAAAAGAACCGGTTATTGAACGCGGTAAAGATCAGCGGCGCGGTTTCTCCCGCAATGCGCGCCAGCGCCAGCACCACACCGGTCACGATACCCGGCAGCGCCGCCGGAAGCACGACGCTGAACACCGCGCGCGCCCGCGTTGCACCCAGCGCCAGTGCACCTTCGCGCATCGTGCCCGGCACCAGCAACAGCAACTCCTCCGTCGTCCGCGCGATGATCGGGATCATCATGATCCCCAGCGCGAAACCGCCGGCCAGCGCGCTGAACTGCTTGAAGGGCAGCACCGCGACGACGTAGGCGAAGAGGCCGATGACGATGGACGGCACACCGTTGAGCGTGTCGGCGGCGAAACGCACGAGCGCGGCGAAGCGCGTGCCGGCGTACTCCGACATGTAAATGCCGCTGACGATGCCAATCGGAATCGCCATCGCACCCGCCAGACCGCTCAGCATCAGCGTGCCGACGATCGCGTTGGCCATGCCGCCGCCGGACTCTCCCACCGGTGTCGGCATGTGGGTGAAAAACGCGAGGTTCAGCGAACGAATGCCCTGGCTGATGACGAAGAACAGCACCAGCGCAAGCGGGATCAACGCGAGCAGGACGGCGCCGGCGCAGAAGGCGACAAAGAGCGACGAGATCAGCTTGCGGCGGCCGGTCGGGGTGATCATACGGTGGCCTCCGCTTCGACCGGTTCGGCGACGATCGCTTCCGTGCGCGCCATACTCCAGATCAACAGACGCGACAGCGAGTTGATGATCAGCGTGATGATGAACAGCACGAGGCCAATCTCCACGAGCGCCGAGAGGTACAGATCGTCTGCGGCTTCGGCGAATTCGTTGGCCACGACCGCGGCCATCGTGTACTGCGGCGCGAACAGCGACGCCGAGATCTTCGGATTGTTCCCGATCACCATCGTCACCGCCATCGTCTCGCCGAGCGCCCGGCCGAAGCCGAGCATGACGGCGCCGATGATCCCGGTGCGCGCGTAGAACAGCGCCGCGCGGATCGCCTCGAAGCGCGTCGCGCCGAGCGCGTAGGCGCCTTCGCGCTGCGCCGGCGGCACGGACTTCAGCACCTCGCGCGAGATCGACGAGATGAACGGGATCACCATGATCGCCAGGATCAGCGCGGCCGAGAGCATGCCCAGTCCGAGCGGTGGGCCCGAGAAGAGTGGGAGCTTACGCACGTTGTCCGGCAGTGAGGTTTCCAGCGAGCGTACGGCCGGCACCAGCACGAAGATGCCCCACAGGCCGTAGACGATGGACGGAATGGCAGCGAGCAACTCCGTGACGAAGACGAGCGGCTGCCGCAGCGCGGCCGGACACAGCTCGGAGATAAACACCGCGATGCCAAGCGCGATGGGTGTCGCGATCAGCAACGCGAGCACGGAGGAGTACAGCGTGCCCCAGATAAATGGCAGCGCGCCGAACTCCCCCGCTACCGGGTCCCAGATTTCGGTCCGCCAGAAGCTCAACCCGAACTTCTGAATTGACGGCATCGACTGGTGCGTCAGGACCACGCCGATGCCGACGACGATGGCAATCAGCATGAAGCCGAACGCGCCGGTTCCGATCCGGAACGCGACGTCGCTACGAGATCTTGATTTTGGCAAGAGCCGCCATTTCGAGTTTCACCACCGCCTCAGGCAATGGTGCGTAGCCGAGGTCGGCGCAGTATTTCTGGCCGTCGGTCAGCGCCCACTTGACGAAGTCGACCATGGTTTTTGCCTGCGCCTTGTCTTTCGCGTTCTCGTAGAGCAGCAGCCAGGTGAACGAAGAAATCGGGTAGACGCCTTTGCCGGGCGCGTTGGTAATCGAGACCCGGAAATCGGCCGGCATGACCTTGACCGCCTCGGCCGCCGCCGCCGTCACGGCCGGCACTGACGCTCTCACGAACTCGCCCTCCGCATTCTGCACCGAACCGTACGCGATTTTGTTCTGGAGCGCGTAGATCAGCTCGACGTAACCGATGGCCCCGGGGGTCTGCGTCACCAGGCCGGCAACGCCTTCGTTGCCACGGCCGCCAACGCCCGTCGGCCAGTTCACCGAGTTGGCAACGCCGACCTTCGACTTCCACTCCGGCGACACCTTGGCGAGATAGTCCACGAAGATGTAGGTCGTACCCGAACCATCCGCACGGTGCGCGACAGTGATGTCGGTGGCCGGCAGTGTGACACCGACGTTCAGCTTCGCGATCGCCGGGTCGTTCCACTTGGTGATCTTGCCGAGGAAGATGTCGGCGAGTACGGCGCCCGAGAACTTCAGCTCCGTCTTCACGCTCGGGATGTTGTAGACCGGCACGACCGCGCCGAGCACCGTCGGGAAGTGCATGATCTTGCCGGGCGCCGCGGTCAACTGATCCGGCGTCATCGGACCGTCAGTGGCGCCGAAGAACACCGTCTGCTTGGTGACCTGCTGGATCCCGCCGCCGGATCCGATCGACTGGTAGTTGATCTGCACGTCGGCGTGCAGCTTGTTGTATTCAGAAAACCACTTCGAATAAATCGGGTACGGGAACGTCGCGCCCGCGCCGTTGATCTTGATCGTCTGCGCGGCGACGCCGGTGACGAGGGCGCAGGCCGCCGTCAGCGTGATCGCGAGTGTGTGCAGTCTCATGTGACTCAATCTCCTAGAAGTTGATCAACGCGTGAAGCGCGATTTTTTTCTGCGCGGCCTGCGCAGGAACGAGGCTGCTGAATGTCTGACCGTCGTAGTCGAGCATCAGCGAACTGGTGACGTTGCCCTGGTGCGGGAACCAATAGGCGACGCCAACAATCGTGCGCTGGCGTGTCTGATCGAGCGCGGTCTGATTCGGCGCCATGTGGTCGTAGCGAAACAGCATCTCTAACGACGAGCCGTCGTCTCTGGCAGCTTTCGGCGTGGCCCAGAATGACCAGCCCTTCGCTTCGACATCGGCCTTCGTAATCGACGTCTGATCCTTGGCGTCGATCGCGTCGAAACCGGCGTTCAGGTAGTGGTGCTCGTATGTCACCTGACCGACGGCGCGTTTGCGTTCGGCGTTCGGCACATAGTTGTCCGCGACGTAGAAGCCCGTCAGACGCAGGCCGCGCAGAAGCGGCGCGCTGCGCGCGAACGGCCGCACGGTGCCGCGGATGTCGAACGCGTGCTGATCGTTGGCCTCCGGCTTCGCGTAGCCCTCGCCGTTGTAGAACCCGGCATGAACCTCGCCGTAGTTGTTCGGGAAGTTTGTATGGAACGAGACGCCGGCGTCGGCTGAGTTGTAGAAACCCTCGCGCTCGGTGAACGTCGTCCCCTGGAACCGGTAGCGGTAGATCCCTTCCTCGTAGTCGAGCAGCGGCGTCTGTTGAATCCCGAGCCGCACCCACGATCCCTTGGGCATCCAGTCGTCGAGGTTGATCTGCGCGAATGCGTATTTGATGCGAAACACCAGGCTGTCGTTGGCGACGGTGCTGCCGGCGCCGAGCGACAGCAGACCGCTCTCGCGCGTGACGTCCGGCGTGATCCGGAACGACACCAGGTGGGAAATGTTGCCGGTGATGTTGACGTAGCTGCGCGTGACGTTGAAGCCGCTCGGGTTGAAGACGTTGCCATCCGTGTCCGTCGCGGTGGGATTCTGCTGATAGGTGTAGTCGGTATAAATCGTGGCGCCGACCTTGATCGACGGCGTGTCGTCTGGCGGCGTGTAACCGGCGGCCGGGGTCACCTGCGCGGATGCGATCGACGCGGTCAGGGCCAGCACAGCGGTCAACAGGGTAGAACGGAACACATCGGCCTCCTTCTCAGGGTATCAACCCTGAGGTGCATTAAAGCTACGCGTTGCATGTGTCCGGCATGCTTCGCCGGTGTTACATGGCCGTTAAATCAGACGGAATTGGCCCGTTCCAAGAGAATTACCAGGTTGCACGGGACCCGAATCCGTGAAACGCCGGCCGCAGGCCAAACATTTATGTCGTGCACTCGTTACACCCGGCTTATACGATGTCCCATCCGTTCCAGAAGACTGTCAACTCTGTCGGAGGTGTGCCGTGCGATCACTTGGGTACCGTGTCAGTCTGCTTGTCCTGATCTTCGTGGTCAACACAGGAATTCCCCGCGCCTCGGCGCAATTCGACACGGCGTCTGTCGTCGGCACCGTGAAGGACGCCTCCGGCGCAACCGTGCCGGACGCCAGGGTCACGCTGACCAACACCGCCACCGGTGTGTCGGTCGCGCGCACCACCTCGTCCGACGGCAGCTTTGAGTTCGTGACCGTACGACCGGGCATCTACCTCGTCTCCTCTGAGAAGACCGGGTTTTCGATCGCGCTGCTCGACAACGTCCAGGTGCAGGTGGCCGCGCGTCTGCGCGTCGATCTGCAGATGGCAGTCGGCCAGATTACCGAGAAGGTGGAGGTCACGGCCCAGCAGCAACTCGTGGAGACCGACACCAGCCAGCGCAGCCAGGTGATCACCGGCGAACAGATGCGTGAACTGGCGCTGAATGGCCGCGAGTACTCCTCGCTGGCGCTGCTCTCGACCGGCGTTCGGCAATCGGCGCTGAACAAGAGCAACCAGGGTACGCCGCGCGAGGGCGCGTTCAACGTCAACGGCCTGCGCAGCACGTTCAACAATTTCCTGATCGACGGCGTGGACAACAACGCGCTCGGCACCAGCAACCAGGGCTTCTCCAACCAGGTGATGCAGCCGCCGCCCGACGCGGTCAGCGAGTTCCGCGTCGTCACCAACAACCAGAGCGCCGAGTACGGACGAGCCGCGGGTGCGACGGTCAACGTCGCCTATCGCAGCGGCACCAACACGATCCACGGCGACGCGTGGGAGTTCTTCCGCGACACCAAGCTGAATGCGGAGACCTACTTCAAGCCGGCCGACGGATCGAAGCCGCCGCTGCGCCGCAATCAGTACGGCGCCACACTCGGCGGGCCGATCGTCAAGAACAAGGCGTTCTTCTTCGGCGACTTCGAGGGCTTCCGTCAGGATCGTCAGGCGACTGCCTTCTCGACGCTGCCGACCAGCCTGCAGAATTCCGGCATCCTGAGCGTTGACGTGCGGGACCCGCGGACCGGCGTGACGTATGCGGCCGGCACCCAGATTCCGATGACCGTATTCGCGCGCAAGGTGCTCGGCGGCCTGCCGGCGCCCAACGTCGGCAGCGCCGCCAACAACTACTCGATTTCGCAGCTCTTCACCAACGCGACCGACAAGGCCGGCGGCAAGGTTGACGTCCAGGTCAGCCCCACGTTGTCGCTGTTCGGCCGCTACGGCTGGCGCGACCTGAGCACCAACGATCAGCCGGCGATTCCGCTGCCCTCTGGCGGCGGCGGCAACGGCAACATTTACACTCGCAACAAGCAGCTCGTGCTCGGCACAACCTACATCGCGAGCGAGAAATCGCTGTTCGAAATCCGTTTCGGCTGGTCGAACACGGAAGGCGGCAAGAACCCGCCAGCGCTCGGCGCCTCGGACTCCTTTGGTATCTCCGGTCTGCCGACCGATGCGCGCATCGCGGGCGGTTTGCCGTCGCAGGCGATCAGCGGCTACTCCGCGCTCGGCCGTCAGGCGACGAACCCGCAGTGGCAGTTCCCGACAGTGTTCAACCCGAAGGTCAACTACTCGTGGCTGATGGGGCGCCAGTCGCTGAAGGCGGGCTACGAGTACCAGCACATCAACGTCGAAGTGCAGGACGTCAACCCACTCTATGGCCTCGACAGCTATGCCGGCCAGTTCTCCCGGCCGACCGGCGTCGCCGCGAACAACATCTACAACGTCGCGGACTTCATGCTCGGCCTGCGCTCGCAGTACGCGCTCAGCACATTCCTCGTCGCGAACATGCAGCAGGACCTGCACTTTACCTACGTGCAGGACGACATCCGCGTCAACGACAAGCTGACCCTCAACGCCGGCCTGCGATACGAGTACGCGACGCCCATGTGGGAAAAAAAATAACGTCCTGACCAATTTCGATCCTGCGACCAGGACGCTGATGACGGCGAAGGACGGGTCGATTTACGACCGCACCCTGGTCGATCCCGATCGCAATAACTTCGGGCCGCGAATCGGCTTCGCCTACACGCCGATGGCGAAAACGGTGGTCCGCGGCGGCTGGGGTCAGAGCTACGTGCACCTCAACCGCATCGGCTCGGCGAACCTGCTCGGTATCAACGGACCGCAAGTCGTACGCGCCGCGGTCAACCAGACCCCGACGACGGCGGGCTTCGTGCCGACGGAAGCCGGCTATCCGGCCGGTCTCACCGATCCCGGCAAGTTCAACCCACTCACTGCGCTCATCAGCTACATCCCGCGCGATTTCCATTCGAGCCCGGTCCAGAGCTGGCACCTGTCGGTCCAGCGGGAGTTCGGCCCGCACATGCTCGTCGACGTCGCCTACGTCGGCAACAGCGCGACCGACCTGCTGCTGGTGGCGAACCTCAATCAGGCCGCGGTGAACAACGCGGCCGGTACGATCCCGCTGGCGGCGCGGCGGCCGATCCCGACGTGGGGCGACATCACGTACGTGTTCAACGGCGGCAAGTCACGTTACGACGCGTTCCAGATGAAGTACCAGTGGCGGATGGGCGCCGACGTCAACATTCTCAGCTCGCTGACGCTGTCCAAGGCGCAGGACAATTCCGCAGGTGCGCTGGAAAACCAGAACGGCAACTTCCCCTCGCCGCAGGACATCAATAACCTCGACGCCGACTACGCCCTCTCGGCGTATCACCAGCCCTACAACAACACCACGAGCTTCGTGTGGGCGCTGCCGTTCGGCCATGGCAAGCGCTGGGGCTCGGGTCTGCCGACCGCGGTGGATCTGATCGTCGGCGGCTGGCAACTGGCCGGCATCAACACGATCACGCCGGGTGAGATGGTGACGTTCCAGTACACGGCCGGCCCGACGTTCCAGGTCTCGGGGATCACCAACGACTTCTCGGGCGCCAACAACTACCGCCCCAACATCACCTGCGACCCGTACGCGGCTGACCCGACAATCACGCAGTGGTTCAACCCGTCGTGCGTGTCCGCGCCGACCGACCCCAGCCAGCCGTTCGGCAACGCGCCGCGCAACAATGTGCGCGGGCCGAACTTCTGGCAGCTGGACGTGGCGGCGACCAAGAACGTCGCGCTCGGCGCGCGGACCAAGATGCAGATCCGCGTCGAGGCGTTCAACCTCTTCAACCGCGACAACTTCACCGCACCGGCCGGCAACCGCAGCAACGCGACCTTCGGCACGATCACCTCGACCTACGACGCGCGCCAGGTGCAGCTGGGGGTGAAAGTGATCTGGTAGGGAGAGGGAACAGAGGGACGGAGGAAACGGTCTCCTCTGCTAACTCGTCTTCTCGAGCGGCTCGAGCAGCAGGTACCAGCTCTCGCAGTCGGTCCGCGATCCACCGGCCATTGTTGCCGTGAACGCCAGGTTCAGCGACGGGATCTCCCACCGCTGCTTGGCGCGGCCGTTCTCGAACGAGATGATGAAGGGCTTCAGCAGGTTGTCCGGCGCGTTGTGCTCGCGGTGCTCGTCCTGCACGCCCTTGAAGATCGCGAATTCGCGACGCGGTCCCATGTGCACCTCGAACTGCCCCACGCCGTTGACGAGGTGGTCGTAGACGCGTTCGGCGTAGGCGCCGTCGCGCTCGCGGCACGACTGCCAGTTGCCTTCGAGGATGTTGCGGGTGTCGTTGGAGAATGGCCGGAAGAGCTGAGCCGCCGCCGGACGTACACCGACAAGCGATGCCGACGCGACCAGAACGAGAAGGCAGACTGAGCTTGCCAGACTCTGACGCACGGTGCCCCTTTCCCTTGCAGCCGCCGGAAACACGCGCAGAATACCATTGAATCGCCCGCCGTTAACCCACATTTAGCAGGCAGAAGCGCGACAAGCCCCGTATTCATTGGCTCGTCTGCCTCGCCCGACCCCCAACCGCTGGCAAAACGATAGCAACCGGCGTGCCCTTCCCTTCAGACGCTCGCGCTGCTCTCGCAGGCGGCATGATGTGCCCGACCATACCAACGCCCCTTTGAGCGCTTC
>JANYHS010000327.1 GCA_025358945.1 Acidobacteriota bacterium | reverse complement strand
CCGACCCACCCGACCAAAGCCTTTGGTGAATATTCACCCAGAAGTTGTTATGAAATAGGAAGTTAACAGTTGTCGGCGCTACAACATCGCGGCACGACTTAATTTAATAAATATTGATATTGATTTAGTTAAGTTATAAATGCTACAAAATTACTAATTTATGGCCGCACAAGATTGGCAGGCGCTCACCAGACTGACCGGCGGCGCTCCGTTCGAGGTCGAACGCGTCCGGCTCACGGGCCAGGACGTCGCGATCGAAGGGCACTTCGAGCCGCCGCCTCTCGGGCAACTCGCCGCCGAGGATCAGACGTTTGTCGCCGCGTTCGTTCGCTGCCACGGCTCCATCAAACAGATGGAGAAGTTCTTCGGAGTCAGCTACCCCACGATCAAGAACCGCCTCAATCGCATCGGAACCCATCTACCCTTTGCCGAGATCGATCCGGAACCCGAGCCCGAGCGTCCACGCGTCACGTCGAGCGGCGAGCTGCTCTCACAACTGGAGCGCGGCACGCTGACCGTGGACGAGGTCCTTCGTCAACTCCGCAAACCCGAGGACACCAAATGACCACCCAGACTGACGACACGCGGCGCATCCTCGACATGTTGTCGCAGGAAAAAATCACGGTTGATGAAGCCGACCGGCTGATCAAGGCCATGAGTGCGGAGCGCCCGGCCGAGTCGGCCACCGCGGACTCGGCGACCGATGCCAAGCGCGCCCGCTGGGTCCGCATCAACATTCACAAACCGGCGAAGGACGATGCTCACCGGCCGAAGGACGTGAACATCCGCGTGCCCATCGCGGTGGTCAAAGGGGGAATCCGGCTCGGCGCCATCATCGGGACGTTCGCCGGCGAGAAAGCCGCGCGGCGGATGAAGGCGCGCGGCCTCGACATCGACCTCGCGGCGATCAACCGCGACCTCTCGCAGATGAACGGCCCGGAGTTCGATGAGTTCCTGCGCTCGCTCAACGACACGAACATCGAGATCGACGACGGCAAGGCGCAGGTGCGAATCACCTGCGAATGAGTCAGCGGCCGGAGGCGGCGCGGCCGAGGTCGACGGCCTTGAAACCGGGGTCACCCCAGTTCATCACGAACACGCTGAAGCCCTGCTTCATGCGCATCTCGATGTCGGCCGGCGTCGAGGGGAATCCACACGGCACGTGAAATTCCTTGCAGGCTGAGAGCACCTGCTGAATCGCGTGCTCCCAACCGACGGTATCGAGCACGCGTTCGCCCGCGGCATTGGTCGTCGAAAACACGCCGCGCAGCGTGCCGGCGCCGGGCCACAGCACGCCGATGCCTTTCACCTGCGCGATCTCGCGCACGTGCGCCAGGCCTTCCTTGCTTTCGACAATCGTCCAGTTCAGAAGCTCGCCGTCCGGGTTCAGCGGCCAGAGGTCGGCCTTCTGTTTGTACTGCGCCTCGGTCATGCCCCAGATCGTCGGCGCCATGCCGACGTCATCCGATCGCGTGCCGCCCTTGGACTTGAAGCGCATCGCATTGATGCCCGCGCGCACTTCCTCCGCGCTCTCGGTCTCGACGAACATGATGCCGCTGACGCCGAGGTTCAGCTCGCGGCTGATGTTGGCGGTCGCCGCCGCGGTCTCGGGCGCGATCTTCGGCGTCTTGACCATCAACGGATGCGGGAAGCGCGGGAACGGCGTTTTCAGCAGCGCGCCAGCATCAGCCGTCGCCTTGATGAAGTCGGTGACGCCGCCGATCGCGCGATCGACGCCGCCTTCCATGCTGCCGTTGAAGAGAAAGTCGGCGTAGCGATACGCGAGCGCGTCCTTGGCCCACTCGGCCGGCGATTTCATCACCGCATCGGCCGGCGGCGGGCCACCGCGGCGGCCCTGCGGGTTACCCGGCCAGTAGACGCCGAACAGGGGCTTCTGCTGCTCGAGCAGTTCGATCATCGGGTTCATCCGCTGGCGCGTCTGCGCGCGTCCGGCAATCGATAGCACTCCGAGAGCGAGAACAACGGCAACAGTCAGCGCACGTGAACGCATCGCAACCTCCGAATAACCCGACCTACGTGATCCACCCGACTTACGCGACCCACCCGACCCACCTGACCTACCTGACCCACCCGACCCATCGCTTACACCCAGTCCCCGCGGCGCATGACCGGCTCCACCGATCCGTCGGCGAGCACACCATCGACGTCGAGCGCCGGCGATCCGATCATGAAGTCGACGTGCGTGGCGCTGTGATTGCCACCGGCGCGCTCGAAGTCGTCGTCGCTCATCGCTTCCCCGCCGCGCAGCGTGAACTTGTACGCCGCGCCGAGGGCGACGTGGCTGGCCGCGTTCTCGTCAAACAGCGTGTTGTAGAACAGGACGCCGGTCTGCGCCACGGGTGAATTGTGCGGCACCAGCGCCAGTTCGCCAAGGCGCGCCGCGCCGCCATCCATCGTCACGAGACGCCGCAGCACGGCCTCGCCTTTTTCCGCTTGCACGTCAATCACGCGTCCTTCGGCGAAGGTCAGGCTGAAGCCTTCGATCAGCGTGCCGCTGTAGCTGAGCGGCTTGGTCGATCGCACCGTGCCGTCCACGCGATCCTTGTGCGGCATGGTGAAGACTTCTTCGGTCGGCAGGTTCGGCGCAAAGCGGATGCCTGAGGCGCTCGTCGAGCGTCCGCCGACCCAGAGGTGACCGTCCGGCAATCCGATCGTCAACGCCGTGCCGGGCCCGGTGTAGCGCAGCGCGGTGTACTGCTTCGCGTTCAGCTGATCGGTGCGCGCGGCGAGCGCCGCGAGATGTGATTCCCACGCCGCGATCGGATCCGGCTGATCGAGACGGCACAGCCGTTCGATCGCACCCCACAGCGCCGCCATCTGCTGCGGCGGCGCCAGATCCGGAAATACGCGCGCGGCCCACGACGCCGCCGCGGCGGCGACGACGCCCCAATTGGTCTGGTTGCGGGAGATGTGTTCGCGGAACGGCCGCACGCGGCGCGCCGTCGCCTGCTGCACCGCGGCCACCAGATCCGGCGGGTAGTCCTTCAGTTGATCCGGATCGTTGGCATAGATCGACAACACGGCGTGTCCCGCCTCGACGTGCTGCACCAGCGCATCGGGCAGCCACGCGGAAAATTCGTCGAACGAATCCTTCGGCGCGTGTGTCAGTCGCGCGCCGAGCAGTGCTTCGTCGCCCCACAAGGTTTCGACGAGCCGCGCGCCGGCGTCGTACGCGGCGGCAGTGATGTGGCGCACGAGCGGCGCGGCTTCCAGTGCGCATCCGCCGTTGGCGACCGGGCCGATAATCAACAGCCGCTGATGCGGCTGAAGGTTCAGCCCGACCTTCACCGTCAGTTCGGCGTAGGTGCGCAGCATGCGCTCGGAGGCGGTGGGCATTCGTGGTGGATTGTACACGCGGATCGGTCGTGGACAGGATCATGGTGTCACGTGGCGTTCATCTTCGAACCACACTTCACCTACACTAGACCCTGCACCGCACGCGCCCGTAGCTCAGTCCGGATAGAGCATCGCCCTTCTAAGGCGAGGGTCGCAGGTTCGAGTCCTGCCGGGCGCGCCATCTCGCCGCGCGAGCTGTCTGCGCCCCACCGGCCTCAGTCACGCCGCGTCTCGCCAGGCTCGCCGCGAGCGGGAGCGAGTTCTGCCGGGCGCGCCAATCACGGCCGCAACGACCGCAACGAGACAAATTCTCGAATCACGTCGACGCTCATTTTCGTGAGCACCGCGGAGGTCGCATGCGCGACGCCATCGCGGGTGCCGCGCGGGGCGGGATACCAGGTGCTCGCTGGAATGATGTTTTCGGCGGCGATCCCGGCGACCGTCGCCGGCGAAAAGACCGACCGTCCATCCACTGTGCGCGCGAGAAACGGTGAGAGGAGGGCATGACGAAGGCGCCGACCCACACCCACGCATCTGCATCTGGCAAACGACGGATCGTGGTGCAGGAGTTTCGCCACGCCATACTTCGTCGTGCTGCCGATCGCCGACTCGGCAAACGCCGAGACCCAGCGCTTGGCGTAACCGGCGCCGTCATTATCCCAATCGGCAGGCGATCGTCGCCACTGTTCAAGACCACTCGCCAGCGTTGCGTGCAGCGCTCCGCTTGGTCCCAGGGTCGACAGGACGTACTTCTGCAGGAGCGCCTGATCGTTGAGTACTGGCGGCGGAGGCGGCGGATCTTGCGCGCCGGCGGATGACGTGATCGCCAGGACCAGCCCGGCCACACGAACAATTGTTGTCCATCTCACCGCCTGACCGCCCGCAAGAGTCGGGCCAGGCAACCCAAGCCTGGGTCCCGGACCCGATGTTGCAGTGCTCTCTAGCGCGCGGTAAGCCGCGCCAGCGGTGTTGCGAGGACGTGGTGCAACTAAAGGACAGAGTGATGACCAATACATGGAGTCTCGGAATATTCAGCGCGTGTGTCCTGACGGTTGGGGGCCTCACGGTCTCTGCGCAGCGGCCGGAGCGCTTCACCTCGAACTACGCGCGAATGACCGGGACGTATGAGCTCGACCGTTCGAGCGGTGACGATCCGCAGCGTGCGGCCGACGCCGCGACGCGGTCGCTGCCGCCTGATCGCCGGGAGCGCGCGTATCACAACCTGCTAATCCGGCTGGACCCACCACGCACGCTCGCCATTGATCGCCAGGGACAGCTCATCACCATCAGCTCTTCGAGTGGTCCTCGGGCGACCTTTGACGCGGATGGCCAGGTCCGAAACGAACCGGGCCCGAACGGCCGCATGATCGCAACCCGCGCCGAGATCCGCGGCGATCAGCTGTCGGTCTCGACCAGCGGGAACCGCGGTAGTGACTTTGTCGTCACGTTCGAGTCGCTGAACAACGGCGAACGTCTGGTGGTCGCGCGGCGGTTGGACAACGAGGAACTCCGTCAACCGATTACGGTGCGAAGCTACTATCACCGGATCGCGGACGAGCCGCGGTGGGACCTCTTCGACGCTGGGACGGAGTCCTTCGCTGTGTCCGACGGCATGCGGCTCATCGCTACGCTCGATACCCGCCTCAGCACGCGCACATCGCGCAACGGCGATCGGTTCACGATGACGGTGCGCAGCCCGCAACAGTTTGAAGGGGCCCGCATCGACGGCGTGGTCTCGCGCGTCAATCCCTACCAGCAATCGAACAATCGGGCCGACATGATGGTGACGTTCGAGACCATCCGTTTCCGAGGCGGCCCCGCGTCTGAGTTCACCGCGGTGCTCGACACCGTCCGTACCCCTGACGGCGACACGCTGCGTGTCGATGCGGAGGGCGGCGTGCGTGAGGGAAGTACCACCGACACCCGGATCGAACACGGCGCCATCGGTGCAGCGGTTGGCGCCATCATCGGCGCCATCGCCGGCGGAGGCAAGGGCGCCGCGATTGGCGGCGTCATCGGCGGCGCGGGTGGGGCGATTCTGGTCGAAGGACGCGATCAGCTCGATTTGCCACCCGGCACCGAAGTGGCGATCATCGCCACCACGCCACGATACCGCTAACGGCGGCGGCCCGCTCATGCGGTACTGCGCGTGTCGCACACGCGGCGCACGCGCAGTACCGGGCGGGATCAAGCTGAGAGTGGTTCACACTTTGCCGTCGCACTCTTATTTTCTGGTCGCCAAGTCGTAGATCAGTCCGCCGATGCCGCCGACCGCTGCGCCGACGCCCGCACCCTTCTTGCCGCCAGCAAGCGCACCGATGCCTGCCCCGCCGCCCGCGGCGCCACCGATGATCAATGCCTCTTGTTCCCACGACCGCTTGTTGTTGTGCGCGGGTTCGGGACGCCTGCCAACGACTCTCGGCGCGGCTTGCACCTCCCTGCGGCTGGCGCCGGGGCCGAGTTCGACAGGATGCAAGCCCTGGTCGTCGTTCAGATAGACCGCATGTGGTTCCGTTTTTGACTGTGCCGGGATCAGCAGTTGCGCCTGGCGGCCATCCGGAAGGGTCACCGGCACCAACGTCCCCCGCACCTGACCGCCTGGCGTCGACACGACGCCAGTGTGCGCACCGCCAACGCCGTAATCATTCTCGACTTGCTGCGGCGAAAGCGCGGCGACGTCGCGTGAGCACCCGCTCGCAAACGTCGCGCCGATGAACAGTGCTGCTAAAGCGACCCGTTGATGTTTCATGTGTATGACCTTTGCCCTGTTTTCACCGCATTGCGCAGTGTGTTGCGTCGCTGACGATCGCCAGCGCGATGCGCGGCGACCTCAGCCACCAACAGAAGCAGTATCTGTGCCGCAAAGGGCCCTACGGCAGAGCTGGTCACCAAACTGGGGGAGTGGTATCTCAGCTGTTCGTGGCAGTGACGACGGGCGAGCGACGACCGGGGGGAAACTTCCAACGGCATGTTCACGATCTCTCGCTACCGTCCCGCGACACAACGTTCGGGAGCGCCCGTCCTGATCGCTGCGGGCGGAGCCGCCGTCACCGTCCCGGCGCTGGCAAGCTGATCGAACGCGACTTGCTGCAGCGCCTTGGCCTCGGCGCGCGACAACCCGAGTTCGTACGCGGAGCACTCGTTGGTTCCGAGCGAGCGCGGATCGCGTCCGGTGACGCTGCCGAAGATGACAAGAGCTTCGAGATAGTAGCCGTAGGTGCTGGCGTGATAGTTGTCATACGTCCAGAGATTGAGTTTTCCCGCCTCGATGCCGTCGTAGGGATTCGCGTCGGCCACGCCGGTCTGGATCGCACGCGTCCACGCTTCGCCGACCGGGATCACCGCCTTGGCCGCAGACGGCACAGCCGCCTTGTCGTACGCGGCGCGCACGTCGTGAGCCATCACCTCGATCGGCTGTCCCGCCCACGCGCCCTTGGCCGGATACGTTTCGTCGGCGCGCGACCACGTCGCCATCAGGTACACATCAACTTTCGGGTTGTGCGTACGGAGGATGTCCGCCATCTGCTTGCTGGTGGCGACGAGCTTGGCCGGATCGCGGGGCTTCTCGGCGTCGAGCGTGCTGAAGCCGTGCATCACGACCGTGTCCCAGCCACGACTGTCGATCACCTCAAGCTTGCTCTTAAGATGAAAGTCCAACCCGGCGCCGCCGCGCGTTTCGAGCGACACGTCGTAGTCGAGGCCCGCCTGCTGGGTGAATGACTTGAACAGCGCCGGCACGCCGCCGATGCCTTCCTTGTTGAGATCCGTGACCGTGTCCGCGCGGTAGAAGCGAACGGCCGAGCCGGAGCCGAAGAGAAAGCTGTTCCCGATGAACAGCACGCTCGTGCCCGCAGCCGCGCCCGTTGTGCCTAACGCCAGAATCAGGCTGGCAACCAGAGCCGATGTGAACTTCATGGACCAATCCCCCTTTTGTGCGTGCTCATCATCCCACGCAGACGGTAATTCAGTGCAAAATGATCCATGCCGTATTCCGCCGCCCGCGCCTGTTTCGTCGTCCTCAGCCTGACCGCCGCGGTCGCGTGTCGCGATAAGAGTCCGGCGCAGCCGTCGGCCGTCGGCGGGACCACGGTGTCCCCCGCTCCAGTCATCCCTGCAAACAACTCGCAGGTCAAGAATGCCGACCAGCCGATTGCACTCGTCGTCACCAACGCCGTCAGCACGAGCACCAGCGTGACGTATACGTTTCAGGTCGCGACGGACGTGGCGTTCGCCTCGATCGCGCAGACCAAGGATGCGGTCCCGGAAGGGGCGGGCGGTCAGACGACGGTGAGGCTCGATGCGCTCACGGCCGGCCGGGATTACTTCTGGCGCGCACGCGCGACGGCGGGCGGCGTGGCGGGGGCGTTCGGTGTGGCATCCAGATTTGCGCTCGGCCCGGCGATCACGCTCAACGCGCCCGTACCGATCAGCCCGCTGACCAATACGCAAACCTCGCAGCGGCCCGCGTTGCGCGTGACCAATGCGGTGCGCTCGGGCGCGACCGGCGCCATCAGCTACACCTTCGAAGTGGCGAGCACATCAGCCTTCACCGTCAGCGTGGCCAGCGCGACCGTCGCTGAGGGCGTCAACGAAACCGGGTTCATCCCCACCGCCGATCTCCCGCTGGGCGCCCTGCTGTTCTGGCGCGCGACGGCGACCGATGCGTCCAACGCAACGTCGAGCGCGGCAAGTTCGGTGCAGAGCTTCACGGTGACGCCGTCGCAGGCGGGGCTCATCGCGCAGCAACGCGGCGTGGTCTTATGGCCTGGCGTGCAACCACCGGGAGCCGTCGGACACGCGACGCTCGGCCCGGGTTGGGACGTGCGGACGATCCGGGACTTCCTCGGCCAAATAGTACCGAGCCCCACGCTGGAGGAACTGCGCGTGTTCGATTTACTCGATCGCGGATTGGATCCAGATGCGGCGATCGCGTGGATGAACAGCAACGGCTACTTCACACCCGCGCTGTATTACCCATCGGTGTTATCGATTGGGTTTCAGTCGCACTACATGACCTATCTGTTCGGCGCGTGGGAACTGGTCATCAGGAACGGCGCCTAGACCGGACGGCATGACGAACGGGATACTGATCCCGTCCGCGCAGGCGCCCGCCAGGTTTCGCGTTCAGCGGCGATCGTCACGGCGGCGATCGCGACGTTCGTCCCGCTGCCGGCCGCGGTCCCAGCGATGGTCGTGGTCCATGTAGCCGCGGCTGCCTTCCCACCGGCCTGCGAAATACTGTCCGCGTTCGTGGTACGGCGCGACCCAGTACGCGCCCTCATACGGCGGACGCGTCCAGTAGCCGTCGTGCCACCGGTAATGCGATCCCTGCGGATACCAGTAGCCCTCGACCCACATGTAGTCGGCGCCCGGTGGCCGCGGAACCCGGTACGCGCGCGGCGCCGGCGGCTCTCCCATGCGGAACCCGAAGGACACCTGCGCATCGGCCACCGAGGCAGGGGCCAGCAGCACTGCCGAGATCGCGAGGGTCTGAAGAAGTTTTCTCATGACACTACGTTGATGCAATTGGTGAACCACCGTCTGTTGCCTATTGCACAGGCGAGCCGTTCGCCCCGGCGCGTCATAATGACGGGATGAATTCGCCCGCGTTACCGTCGCCCACCCTTGTTGCCGACACAGACAGCCTCGCTCAGCTGGTCCATGCGCTCGCCTCGGATCCGATCGTCGCCGTCGATACGGAATCCAACAGCCTTCACGCCTACCGCGAACGCGTGTGCCTGATTCAGTTCTCGACCTCCGCCGCCGACTACATCGTCGATCCGATCAGGGTGCCGGATCTGACTGCGCTCGCGCCCTTCTTCGCCAATCCGGCCCAGCAGAAGGTCTTCCACGCGGCCGAGTACGACCTCCTCTGCCTCCGGCGCGACTACCACTTCGCGTTCACGAATATCTTCGACACCATGAGCGCCGCGCGTACGCTCGGGTGGCCGCAGGTTGGCCTCGCCGCGATTCTCGATACGCACTTCGGCGTGACGATGAACAAGAAGTATCAGCGCGCCGATTGGAAACGCCGTCCGTTGACGCCGGAACAGCTGGACTACGCGCGCCTCGACACGCACTACCTGGTCGCGTTGCGCGACAAACAGATTCAGGCGCTGACCGAGGCCGGCCGCTCACGGGAGGCACAGGAAGAATTCGAACGCCTGGCGCGCGTGCGTGCCTCCACAGACAACACGGGACCCGACCCGGCGGCATTCTGGCGCGTCAAGGGCGCGCGCGAGCTTTCACCCGTGCAGGCCGCGGTCCTCCAGACGCTTTTTGCGTACCGTGAACAGCAGGCCGAGCGCATCGACCGCCCGCCGTTCAAGGTGATGGGCGAGGCGACGCTGATGGAGATCGTCCGCCGCGCTCCGCGCCGCATCGAAGATCTGCAGACGGTGCCCGGCATGACGCCGGACCAGACCCAGCGCTACGCGCACGGCGTGTTGCAGGCGATCGAACAGGGACTCCACGCCCCGTCGCAGCACGCGCCCCGGGTCGAGCGCGAATCGGACGAAGTGCGCGATCGCTACGACCGCCTGCACACATGGCGCAAAGAGCGGGCGCGGGCGCGAGGCGTGGAGTCGGATGTGATTCTTCCGCGGACGACGCTGTGGGACCTCGCCCGCCGCCCGCCGCGCTCTCAGGATGATCTGGCGCAGATCGCAGACTTCGGCCCGTGGCGCCGGGACACCTACGGGGCGGAGATTCTGGCGCTGCTGTCTCGTGCCGCGCCGCCGACGATCGGACCTGAGGTCTAGCAGACCTGGGGATTCACGAGCGCGCGGATTTCCCACCAGAGCAGATCCAGCAGGCAGGGCTTCGCGAGGTACGCGTCGAACCCTGCGGCCCGCGCGCCTGCGCGACCCATCTGTACGGCCGACAACGCGATGATTGGAATGTGCCGCGTCAACGGCGATGCCTTGAGCACCTTCGTAGCGGTCCAACCATCGACACACGGCATGGCCAGGTCCATGACGATCACGTCGAGACTCCACTGGGCGGCGTTCTCGATGGCCTCGCGACCATCCCGCGCCGTCCGGACCACGCAGCCGGCGTGGGTCAGGTAGGTGCTGTAGATCACGCGCGAATCTCGATCGTCATCGACAATCAGAACGTTGGGAGCTGGACAATAGACCATGCCATCCCGGAGGTGCATCAAGGATGCCGCCGATTTGGCCCACAAACATCCGTCCGTGCACACGGCGATTACGAATCTGCGCGACCAATCACCATTCGCGACGCGACCTTGAAACAGATGAGCGCTACGAGTACTGACGAGCCCCGTGCTACCGTGGATCACAACATGAGACGCTCATTCGCGCTCGTCGCGTTCGCGGCCGCGGCGACTGCCGCTGCGCTCCTGCCCGGTTCGGCGCGCGCTCAACAGGCATCGCCGCTCGCGGGCGTGTGGACGCTCAATCGATCGCTCAGCGAGTTCCCACCGGACATCGGATTCAACCCGGCGTGGATGACGAAACCAACCGCCGACGGTCAGAGCACGGGATCGACCGGCGGCGGACGCGGCGGCGGCTCACGACGAGGAGCGTCCGGCGGTGGCGGCAACGGAGGGTCCGCACCCCCATTTCCAGCGCGCCCGGAAAGCTACGACGACGCGCGGCGCGTGCAACTCCTCACCGCCGAACTGCGCAATCCACCGGCACGTCTGATGATTGTCGATACGCCAAGGGCCGTGACGATGACGAACGAACTCGGCCAGTCGCGGACGTTTCATCCCGACGGCAAGCAGGAGTCGATCGAGATCCAGGGCGTGGCGTTCAGCGTCACCTCGACGCGCGACGGGGATCAACTGATCGTCCTCTACCGCGTCGATCAGGCGCGCGAGGTTCGCTACACCTACTCATCGTCGGCGAGTCCCGCGCGAGTCGTCGTCGACGTGCAGCTGCTCGAACGCGGCACGGGCGACAAGGCGAGACGCCTGTACGAACCTGGGGTCGCCACGCACGCACTGGCGTCGACCGGAGCGGCCCCGACCGCTGCGTCGCCAGGGTCTCCGGCGTCCGGAGCGCCGGCTCCCGAGGTGTTCGATCAGCGGCCCGGGGCCGAGCTGAAAGGACTGACCAGCCTCGGCATCCTCGTCGAAAACCTCAGCTCGCAGGCGGTCGCGTGCGGCCTGAGTCAGGATGCGATTGAAGGCGCGTTGTCGAAGCGCCTGACCAATGGCGGTCTCTCGGTCCGCCGCAACTCAGACGACGACACCTACGTGTACGTGAACATCATGACGGCGAGCCTGCCCAACGGCCAGTGCGCCTCGCGGTATGACGCCTTCTTGTACTCGCACGCGACGGCGAGGTTGTCGTATCGCGATCAACCCGTGCTGGTGCAGGTGTCGCTGCTGCACCGCGGCGGCCTCGGCGCCAGCGTGCCGACCGCTCACGGCGCCGCGGTCGTGCGTGGCCTCGAGGAGTACATGGACCTGTTCGTCACGCAGATTCGCGACGCCAACAAGTGACGATCGGATTCCGTCACGGCGAACGGCCGGTCCGCCTTGCGGAAACGTGACGGTCGGTCGCATACTCTGGTCGAGAATTTCAGCGAATTCTGGAGGAGCGTTCGATGAGTGCCAACCTTGTGTCGCTATTCAATGACTTCGACAACGGCAGGCTGTCGCGCCGGCAACTCCTGCAGGCGCTGGGGATGGCCGTCGCCCTTCGTCCCGCGGCCGCGTTCGCACAGGGCCAGTGCGGCGGAGCGCGCGCGGGCACACCGGAGTGCGATACGACCCCCGCCAAGCTGCCGTTCGAAGCGACCGGATGGAAGACCGTCCTGCTCGATCACTTCTCCTGCCAGGTCGCCGACTATCCCAAGGAGGCCGCCTACTACGCCGCGCTGATGAACTGGACGATCAGAAGCGACGACGGCAAGCAGGCGATGCTCGACATCGGGGACTGGGGTGGCCTGCTGCTCCGCGGCGGATTTCAGGCGCCACCGGCGCCACCCACACCGCCCCCGTCGCCGGCCGGTGACGCGGCAGCGGCGGGTCGTGGCGGCGGTCGTGGTGGTGCGCCGAGAGCGCCGCGCCTCGCCGCGTTCGACGGTTTCTGCTGGGGCATCGACGCGTGGGACGCCAAGAACGTTGAAGCGGCATTGCGCAAGCGCGGGCTCTCGCCCGTCGCCGACAACGAGGGCAAGGACTTCCAGAGTTTCCACGTCAAAGATCCGGACGGGTTCGATCTGCAGATCAGCAACGGCAACCGGAAGAACCGGCGTCAGGGCGCCGCGAGCGGCAAGACGTCCATGCCCGCGCCGTTCGAAGCGACCAACTGGAAGACGGTGTGGCTCGATCACATCTCGTTCGAGGTGTCGAACTACAAGGAAACCGCGGCGTTCTATCACGCGCTGCTTGGCTGGAAGCTGGGACCCGACGAAGGCAGTCAGAACCAGTGCCAGATCGGCGACATCGGCGACATCATCATCCGCCGTGGAGGCGGTGGCAATCGGGGCGCCGTCCCCGGCACGCTGGCGCCGCGCCGGGCGGCGATGGGTCACATCTCAGTCGGCATTGCCGACTTCGATCCCGACAAGGTGAAGGCCGAACTCGACAAGCGCGGGCTGACGGCTCGCGAAGACACCGGCGCCAGGGGCGATATCCACACGGCGTCGTACAAGAGTTATCACACGACGACACCGAACGGATTCGATCTGCAGATCAGCGCGACGACGCGGGCGAATCGTAATCCGCTGGTCTGAGTGTGAAGCCAATAGACGGTGTTCATTCGGGAGTCTCTGGAAGCTAGCGCGGCGGCGGGCGCCGATGGTGCGTGGCTTGCTCGTAGGCATAGGCGAGTGCGAGCATGCGACCGTCGTCCCACAGCCGTCCGAGGAACGAGACGCCGAACGGATACGTGTTGCCCAGGAAGCCGGCCGGCACCGTGACCTGCGGCAGGCCCGTCATCGCGCTTTCCTGACACGTGCCGGGCTCTTCACCGTAGCGCTCGAGCCCACCCTCGTGCGTATTCGGCCGCGCGAGATTCGCGGGATACAGCAGGCCGTCCAGGTGCTGCTGCTCCATCGCATCGACAAACAGCGCGCGAAATGCGTCGCGCGTCGCGTAGAACTTCGCGGTGGCCGCACGCAGCTCGTCACCGGAGGCCGTCGGCTGAAGCGCATCCTGCAACCGTCGCGCGCTGACGGGCGCCAGTTTTCCCGACGCGAGCAGGCTCTCGATCGTGAGCACCGGCGCGTCGGCCGCCGCACCGCGCGTGAGGTACGACGTCCACGCCGTTTTCAGCGAACCCGGAGCGCTGCCTCGCGCCTGCACGTAGCGCGCGTCGAGATCGGGGATCGTGACGTCGACAACGGTCGCACCCGCCGTCTGTATCTCCCTGATCACCTTGTCCATCGTCGCCGCAGCCTCGCGTTCGCCGGTGACCCCGACAAACAGCTGACGGATGACGCCGATGCGCGCGCCCTTCAGCGCGTTGGCGTCGAGTGCGGCCGTGAACGACCCGCTGATATGCCGTGCCGCATCTGCCGTCGCCTCGTCTTCGGAATCAGGTCCGATCACCTCGTCGAGCACCAGCGCCAGTTCGCGAATCGATTTCGCAATCGGCCCGACGGCGTCCTGATAGGTATTGAGCGGCATGACGCCGGCGCGGCTCGTCAGGCCACGGGTGGTACGAATGGTGGCCAGCGAGGCGAACGACGCCGGGTTCGACAAGGAGTTGCAGGTGTCGGTGCCGAAGCCGAGCGTGGCGAGGCTGGTCGCAACCGCCGTGGCTGTGCCGCCGCTCGAGCCAGACGTGCTGAGCGTGGGATCAAATGCGTTGCCAATCGTACCGCCGACGGTGCTGATGCCGAAGTCGCCGAACGGGAACTCGTCGAGGTTGGCCTTGCCGAGCAGCACGGCGCCGGCGCGGCGCATACCGGCGGCCACACGTGAGTCGAGGCGCGGCCGATGATCAGCCAGCGCGCGCGAACCACCCGTCGTCGGCAAGCCGAGGACGTCGATGTTGTCTTTGAAGATGACGGGGATACCGTGCAGCGGACCCCGCGCGACGGCGGACGCGCGTTCGGCGTCGAGGGACCGCGCATCTGCGATCGCCGACGGATTGAGCGCGAGCATCGATCGCAGTGTCGGACCGTGGCGATCGAGGAGCGAGAGGCGCGCCAGATATTCGCGGACCACGTCTTCCGAGGTCGTCTGCCCGCGCGTCAGCGCGTCCTGGATCTGCGGAACGGTTTTCTCCACGACCGAGAATGCCGGGACCGTGCGCGCTGCGGCGGCGGACACACGCCAGTTGACGATTTGCGATCGCTGCAACGGCGTCAGCCCGCGCACATCCGGCGCGGCGACCAGGCGGCGCGCGACGTCGGTGACGCGCGCGATCTCGGAACCTGCATCAGGAATCTTCGGTGCATTGCCGGCGTAGGGCGCGGCATACTTCGGCGTCACCAGGGCATCGCGCAGCGGGATCGGAAACCCGCCGCGGGGATCGTAGATCTCGCTCAGCCCTTTCACGACAAAGGTCATCAGCGCGACGGTCTGTCCGGGCCTCAGCGTCAGCGTGAACACGTAGCCGATGTGCGCGGGATCGAAGCCGGGCCAGCGATTGGTGAAGGGATCCGCGTACATGTCGCCGACGGCAGTCAGCAGCCCGGCTGCATGCGAGCCGAGGACGTGTGCGGATGGTCCGTGACCCGACGGCCCATGCATCGGATCGCTCGCGTGCTCCGCGTTCTGCATCATGGTCACGAAGCTGTCCGTCAGATCGACCGTCGCGTTACCGTTCGACGAGGTCGCCACCGTCACCAGTCCGCCGTCCTCGAACGCGCCTGCCGCGCCGCCCCAGGCGACGTCGACGACCCGCTCGTCGCTCGCGGTATTGGCGTAACTGTCGACGTAGCGGAGATAGTTGGCGTCCTTCGGCGCGTAGATGGCGCGCGCCACGAGGATGTCTCCGGACACGACGGGCGTGATCGAATCGAAACGCTCGCTGCCGTCGTGTGCGAGGCCGAAACCGGTGAGATATTGATGCGGCACGAGCGTCGCGCCGCGCGCGGCGCGCACGCGAATCTTCAAGTAGCCGAAACCGTTGAAGGGATTCGCGCGTCCGCCTGTGGCGATACCGCCGCTATCCTGCGACCAGGGCGATGTGTCCTGGATGTCCCAGAACTGGCCGTCAGCTGAGGCGAGTCGCGTCACGGCGGTGATCCGGAGCGCGACCGTCGCGACGATTGCCGCGACAGCAAGCGCGCGCACGCGAAGGGAGGATGTCATGCGCCGTATTAGAACACGCGCAGACTCGTTCTCATCGCCTCACACGCCGATCGTCACCGACGCCGGCGGCCGGGTGTCGGGAGAGTTCGTGTGGCCGCCAGGGGACAGCCATCAACGGCCGATGACCACCTGTCGCTCGCGGCCATCGGCGACGCTGGGCTCACATAGAATCACGTGGTGAAGAAGCGCGACGAGGACGCTGACGCCTCCGACGTGGACGCCTTTGCTCGCGCGATGGCGGACGCAGCGGTCGTGCCGCTGCCGCCAGACGCTCGCCGGCGCGTGCGCGCCGCGCCGGCGGTCGTGCTCCAGCCCGCCGCATCACCCTCCATCAACGCCCACATCGGCGACGATGAATCGGATGAGGACTTCGCCGCGCACGGCGTGGACCGGCGCGAGATCAGGAAACTGAAACGCGGTGAGTATGCCGCGGCGGACCGCCACGACCTCCACGGCATGACCGCTGCCGCGGCATGCGCCAGCGTGAAGCAGTTCCTCGACGCCTCCCGCCACGGCCGCCACCGCTGCGTCTGCATCGTCCACGGCCGTGGCCTGCGATCGCCGGGCGGCGTGGCCGTGTTGAAGGCGCGTGTGCGGGCGTACCTGCGGACGCATCACGCCGTCCTCGCCTACGCCGATGCGCCGCGGTCCGACGGTGGCGCAGGCGCCGTCTACGTGCTGTTGCGCCGACCGATGTGACGCGCTTGGCGCGAGCGCCACGAGGCGTTGCCGTATTGACTTATGGTATCGATGCTGGCATTCTCACGATATGACGCCGGTCCGCAAGATCACCGTCCACGTCCCGACCGATCTGCTGGACCAAGCCCAGCGTGAGACCGGAGAAGGCGTCACCGAAACGATTCGCCGCGGGCTGAAGCTCGTCGCCGCCAGCCGCGGCTATGCGCAGCTCAGACGCCTGCGGGGAACGGTCCGTCTGGCCATCGACGTCGCCGAGCTTCGGAAAGACCGCCGGTGATCGCCGTCGACACCAGCTCGCTCGTCGCGTATCTGGCGGGCGAGCGCGCGGCCGATACCGACGCTGTTGACGATGCAATCGGCCACAACGCCGCGGTGCTGCCGCCGGTCGTCGTCACCGAGCTGCTGAGCGCGTCCAATATTGATCGTCATCTTCGCGGGGCACTACTCGCCATTCCCATGCTCGACCTGGTTGACGGTTATTGGGAACGCGCGGGCATCCTCCGCGCCCGTCTCCACGCCCATCGTCTCAAATCCCGGCTGGCGGACAGCCTGATCGCTCAATCCTGTCTGGACCACAATCTCGCGCTGATCACACGCGATCGTGACTTTCGCCATTTCGCTCAACATGGCGGCCTGCGCCTTGCGCTGCGTCACTAGATCAACCGGCGCCGTGGCCCGACTCTGACGAATGAAGCTCAGGCGACCGCTGACTCCTCGCCGGCCCGCGCGCGCGGTTCGTTGAACAGCGCGCGCGGATTGCCGTTCTTCGACAGCAGGAGCTGGAACGTGCCTGTGTGTCGCTCAATAAAGGTCGCTTCGCTGGCTGCGAGATACAGATCCCACATGCGGATGAAGCGCTCGTCGAAGCCGAGCGCGCGCACTGCGTCGAGCGACGCGTGGAACCGGTCGCGCCATGCCCGCAGCGTCCGCGCGTAGTGGACGCCAATGTTCTCCGCGTGATACATCGACAGCGCTGTCGTGCGCGCAAGGCTCTTGATGATTTCGCCGACCGAGGCGAGTTCGCCGCCCGGAAAGATGTACTTCTCGATCCAGTCCGGCGACGCCCGATACACAGGAAACCACTGTTCGTCCATCGTGATGGTTTGCAGCAGCATCACGCCATCCGGCGCCAACAGTCGATCGACCGCGCCGAAGTAGTCATCGTAATGGTTCAGGCCGACGGCCTCGAACATCTCGATGCTGACGATCTTGTCGAACTGCCCAGACAGCGTCCGGTAGTCTTCGCGCAGTACGGTGATCCTCGATCCCGCCTCACCCAGCCGACGCACCCATTCCCGCGCGTGCCGGTACTGCTCCTCGCTGATCGTCGTCGTGGTCACCCGGCAGCCGTAGCGCGTCGCCGCCCAGGCCGCGAAGCCGCCCCAGCCGCCGCCGATCTCCAACACGTGATCGTCCGGCCCGAGATCGAGCTTGCGGCAGATGCGATCGATCTTCTGCTCCTGCGCGGTTTCCAGCGAGTCGTGGACCGACTCGTAGAATCCGCACGAGTACATCAGGTGCCGTGTATCGAGAAACAGCCGGAAGAAATCGTTCCCGAGATCGTAATGACGATGAATATGATCGCGGCTGCCGGACACCGTGTTGTTGCGCAGGCGGCG
>JANYHS010000301.1 GCA_025358945.1 Acidobacteriota bacterium | reverse complement strand
TGGTGTATGTCCTGCCGGACAAGATGGGCGGCATGACGAACATCATCGCGAACCTGCTCGCCTACCGCCGTCCGGACGCCTTCACGTACCACGCCGTCCTGACCAACAACCATCTCCACATCGACACGCGATTTGGCCAGGCGCTGGCGGCCGATACCCAGTCCCTGGTTGAGTACACGCTGCCGATCGAGAACCTGCATGCGGTGATCCGCCGCGTCGTTCGCGCCGTGCCGAAGGGCGGTGGCGTCTACGTCGCCGGCGATCTGCTCGACCTCGCTGTGGCATCCGATCACGACTTTGGCCGCGCGGTGCTCTACATGTTGCACGGCGACAGCGAGTACTACTACGACCTCGCGGTGCGCCACGACGCGATCGTGCACGGCTTTATTGCCTACTCACGACGGATGTACGACGAGTTGATTGCGCGTCTCCCGCATCGTGCCTCGACGATCTTCCACGTGCCGTACGGCATCGCCATCCCCGCGTCGGTGCGGCAGCCAGTCGGCGGACCGCTGCGGCTGATCTATGCCGGACGTCTCGAGCAGGGGCAGAAGGGCGTCTTCGACCTTCCGGAGATCGATCGCGCGCTGCAGGGGATGGGCATCCACGCCGCCTGGACCGTCGCCGGCGGCGGCCCCGACGAATCGGCGTTGAAACTGCGCTGGGCGTTCAATCCCGCCGTCCGCTGGATGGGGACGATGACCACGCCAGACTTGATCGACCTGCACGCCACGCAGGACGTGTTCGTGTTGCCGACCCGCTACGAAGGATTTCCCGTGGCGCTGCTCGAGGCCATGGGCGCAGGACTTCCGGCCATCGTCAGCGACATCGCGAGCGGTGTACCGGAAATCGTCGACAACGGCGTCAACGGCGAGCGGATCCCTGTCGGCGATGTCCACGGGTTCGCCGCGGCGATCGCCGCGCTCGACCGTGATCGGAATCGCCTCGAGGCGATGAGCGCGGCGGCGCGCCGCTCGGTCGTGAGCCGGTTCGATATCCGTGATCGCGTCGTTGACTATCAGGCGCTGTACGCGCGGTGGCGTGAGTTGTACCGCCCGCTTGGCGCGCAGTCGCGCCTTCAATACGGCAGCCGCCTCGATCAATCCTGGATTCCGAATCCCTTCGTGCGCCTCGTCCGCACGGCGATCCGGTCGGCGCGATGACGCCATCCGCCGCGATCCGATCGACGCTGGCGGCCCGGGCCCGGGACCTGGCAGGCTCCAGCCTGACCACGAAGGTGCGCTGTCTGGTGCGCGGCTACGGTCTGCCGCGCTGGGGCAATCTGCGCCGAACGACGCCCTTTTCCGCGACCTATGGATTTGATCGCGGCACGCCGATCGATCGCTACTACCTGAACCAGTTTCTCAACCTGCATCGGGATCGCATCAGCGGCGCCGTGCTCGAAGTCCAGACCGACGGATACACCGAGCGGTTCGGCTCGGGCGTCACGCGCGCCGATACGTTCGACATCGTGCCGTTGTTCGATCCGACCTACCTCTGTGACTTCGCCCATTGCGACGCCGTGATCCCGAGCCGCGCCTACGACTGCCTGCTGCTGCCCAATACCCTGCCGCATCTGCGCGAACTCGATCGCGCGCTCGCGCAGGCGGCGCGGGTCGTCCGTCCGGGCGGAACGATCCTCGCGTCAGCGGCGGGCTTGCTGCCGCTGACCGGGGACGTGCCGGAGTACTGGCGTCTGTCGCCAGACGGCTGGCGCGAGCGTTTGTCGTCTGCGTGGCCCGGCGCGGCGATCGACGTCGCCGGTCACGGCAACTGCCTGGCATCGGTCGCGGCGCAACTGGGCCTCGCCGTCGAGGAACTCACGGCCGCGGAGCTCGACGTGCAGGATCCGAGATATCCCGTCCTGATCACCGTGCTGTGCAGGTTGCCGCAATGACGACCGTACCGTTCTCGGGATCGGCGAAGATGGGGCTGCTGGCCAGTGGCTGGTACGCCAATGCACTCGAGGGCCAGACATTTCCCGGCGTGCTCGCGCTCTGCTATCACGGGGTTCGCGCGTCAGCGGACGACGATCCGGGCATGCCGTTCGCAAATCTTCACGTGTTCGAAGAGACCTTTGCCGCGCAGTGCCGGATGATCGCGGAGACCTGTCACCCGATCGATCTCGCGACGTTTTGCGAGGCACGGGCGACCGGCCGCGAGCTGCCCAGGCGTCCCGTCCTGATGACGTTTGACGACGGTTACCGGAGCGTGTTCGAGCTGGCGCGGCCCATTCTTCTGCAGCACCACATCCCGGCGACGATGTTCGTGTGTTCGGAGCCGATCCGGGATCAGCGACTGTTCTGGTTCGACGCCGTTGCCCGCGCGCTCGGGCCGGATGCGGTCAACGAGGCGCGGGCGCTGCCGCATGAAGGGTGGCGCGCGGTCGCGCGGAAGCACGAGACATCCGCCAGCACGGCGCCGACGCTGGCACCGATGACGGCCGCGCACGTTCGGCAGCTCGCCGACGAGGGCTTCACGATCGGCGTGCACACGGCGTCCCACGCTCCGCTTGCCGGCGCATCGTCGGACGTGCAGCGTCGCGAACTCCAGTCGTGCCGGGCGGCGCTCGAAGAATGGACCGGCCGGTCGGTCAGCACGCTCGCGTATCCATTCGGGGCGCCGTCCACGGACTATGACGAAGAGACCGTCACGGTCGCGGGCAGTCTTGGCTTCTCGGCCGGATTCACGACCCGGTCCGGTTTTGCACGCCCGGACGAGCCGGCGCTCGAGCGCTCACGCTTCGTCGTGCTCGCGGCAGTCACGGTCGCGGAACCCGCGCATCGCATCGCGTACGCCTGGCCGCGATAACCGCCACCAGCCAATACCGTGCCGACCCCACCAAGAATCAGCGTACTGCTGACGTCGTTCAACCGCGAGGACTACATCGCGGAGG
>JANYHS010000291.1 GCA_025358945.1 Acidobacteriota bacterium | reverse complement strand
GAGCGCCGCCGAGGCGCGAATGCACGCGATGCTCGCGAGGTACAGCGATGCCGTGCGCGCCGAACGCCGGGAGCAAGGTGGCTGCGACGCGTGGCTGGCGCTGGCGGTGCTTCATAAGCGGGCGCTGTCGAGCGCCTGGTCGCTCGGCCAGTCGATTGCGCGTCGGCTTGCCACGCTGAGTGACGCCAGCACGCAGACTGCGGCGGCCAGCGCGCAATTGGCGCTGCCGCTCGGCGATCCGGAAGGCGAACTCGCCGGCGCCGACGACGTTCCCGAGTGGCCGAAAGATCTGCGTTTATCCGACCCGGCGCAGGAGCGCAGGCTGCTGGTCGCGGTCAGCGAGTGCGCGCGCGCGGCGGAAATGCATGAAGCGAAACTGGTCGCGCTTATCACGCTGCTGCGGCGCGCGAATCAGTCCGCCGTGGTGTTCACCGAGTATCGCGACACGCTGCTGCACATCAGACAACAGCTCGCGCGTCCTGCCCTGGTGCTTCACGGCGGCCTCGGGCGCGACGAACGCCGCACCGTGCTCGACGCGTTTGCGCGGGATCCGCGCGCGATTCTCCTCGCCACCGATGCCGCGGCCGAAGGACTGAATCTCCATCGCGGCTGCAGGCTGGTGATCAACCTCGAGCTGCCGTGGAATCCGATGCGCCTCGAGCAGCGCATCGGCCGCGTGGATCGCATCGGTCAACGCCGCCCTGTCCACGCCTTCCATCTGGTCGCCGACGGCACGGGCGAGACGCGCCTCCTGGCGCGGTTGCGCGCGCGCGTGGCGCTGGCACGGGCGGAGATCGGCGCGCCCGATCCGCTGGGCCACGACGACCAGGAGACCGCGCGGCTGGTCATCGACGGAGAACCGGATGCCTGACCTGACCATCGTCAACCTGCGGGTCGAAGCGATTGCGGAAGCCGGCCGACTGGCGAGCGCGCGCGCGGTGTATCGCGACGGTGACGATCGCGCGCTGGCGCAACTGCAGGGCGATGCGACATGGATCGCGTTGTCCAGACGGTCGGCGCGGCGACGATTGCCTGGGCGACGCATCTTTGTCATCTGGCGCGTCGCGATGGAGGATGGGGCCGGCCATCTCGTGGAATCGCGGCTCGTGCCGGTGGCGATCGAGATCGCGTGCGCGCCTTTGCGAGGGCGCCGGCGCGAGTGGATTCAGACGCTGCTCCGTCAGATCGACGCCGACCTTCGAGCGCGTGTGGACACCGCGTCAACCGAATGGCGCGAGGCGGCGGCGAACGCCACCAACACGTTCGCATCGGCGCGCGTGAACCGCGAGCGCGCCATCGCGACGCGACCACTCAGAACGAACCTCATGGCGTCGCAACCCGGCTTGTTCGATCGCCGGGCGGAACGCTGTCAGCTGACCCAGGCTGCGACGATCGCCGCCAGCGAACAGGCGGCCGTCGATCGACTGCGCACCGTCGACGCACTCGCCACCATCACATCCCCGCCAGCACGGTTGCTGCTGGTGCTCGTGCCGTAGCCATGCTGCCCGGCATCGCAGGACATCTGCTGTCGAGTGCGTTCATCGATCATCAGCTGCCGGCGATCCTCGCGTCTGGCGATGCCGAACGCGTGCACCGCGATCTCGTCGCATGGCGGCGGAGCTGCGCGATGCTCGGGCCTGCCTCGACTCCTCGCGCGATCCTGCAGTCGGCGGCGCCGCTGTTTGTCGCGCTGGGTTTCGATCCGGCGGAACAGATCGAGACATGCCAGGCCGCCCTCGCCGCGACGCTCCGCTCGGGCGCGCGCGTCGTGGCCCTGCTGGTGTCGCCGTGGGGCGAATCGCGCGATCCGCTCTGGCTGCTCGCCGTGGCGCAGGCGGCGCATCGCGCCGCGGGCTGGTGCCTCCTCTTCGACGGCCTTCACCTGCGCATCGTTGATACCAGCCGGCTGTATGCGCGGCGGCATCTCGAGTTCGACCTCGATCTGGCGATCGACGACGCGCGGACACTCGCGGTGCTGCTGCGCATGGCGGGAGCCTCATCGCTGGCGGGCGAATCAGGCGACCTGCAGGCCATGCACTCGGTGGTGGCTGCCTCCGATCGCCATGCCTCTGGCGTCTGCCGATCGCTGCGGGATGGTGTGCTGACCGCGTCAGGCGAGGTGCTGCGAGCCCTGGTCGCCCATCAGCGCAAAGTCGCGGTACCGGACAGCTTCGAGCAGGCGCTGACGATCGTCTACCGCATCCTGTTCCTGCTGTTTGCCGAAGCGCGGGCGCTGGTGCCGCTCTGGCACCCGGTGTACCGCGAGAGCTACAGCCTTGAAGGATTGTGTGAGGCTGCGGAGCAGCGCGATCACGCGTTGGGCATGTGGGACGCGCTGCGCGCCATCGCCAGACTCGCCCACGCTGGCTGCCGCGCCGGCGATCTGCAGGTGACGGCGTTCAACGGACGTCTGTTCGCCCCTGCACGGACGCCGCTCGCCGACCGCCGCGACCTGGACGACGAGGCGGCGCGACGGGCGATCGTGGCGCTGTCCACGCGTCCGGCTCCTGATCGCGCGGGGCGCGAGCGAATTGCCTATCGCGATCTCGGCGTCGAGCAACTCGGCGCGGTCTACGAAACACTGCTCGACTACGAGCCGCGCAGCGAGCGGGGGAACGTGTCGCTCCAGCCCGGATCAGGCGTGCGCAAGGCCACGGGCACGTTCTACACTCCGCAGCCCATCGCGGATTATCTGGTGAGGCGCACGCTCGGTCCGCTCGTACGCAACGCCACGCACGAACAGATCCTGCAGCTGCGAATCGTCGATCCCGCCATGGGCAGCGGCGCGTTCCTCGTGGCGGCCTGCCGCTATCTGGCGAGCGCCTACGAACACGCGCTCGTCGAGGCCGGCGGCTGTCTCGCGAGCGACATCGGCGATGCCGAGCGCGTCGCGATCAGACAAACGATCGCGGAGCGCTGCCTGTACGGCGTGGATCTCAACCCGATGGCGGTCCAGCTCGCGCGTCTTTCACTGTGGCTGGCCACGCTGGCAGCCGATCGACCGCTCAGCTTTCTCGATCATCGTCTTCAGGTGGGCGACAGCCTGCTGGGCGCATGGCTCGCGGATCTGCGTCATCCGCCGGCCGCGAGGCGCCGACGGACGGCCGACCGCGGTCTCCCACTGTTTGGTGACGCCGCGGTGTCGCACGCCCTGCGCGAAGCCCTGCCACTGCGGTTCTCGTTGGAGACGATACCGAACGATACCGTGCAGCAGGTGCGGGCCAAAGAGCGGGCGTTTGCCGAACTCACGGACCGCCATGCGGCGCTGTCGCGGTGGAAGCGCATTGCGAACCTCTGGTGCGCCGCCTGGTTCTCGGACGCCGCCATCGTCGCTCCGGCATCGGCGTTCGGCGCACTGTCGGATGCGGCGTTGACCGGGATCAGCGCGCTGCCGGCGGCGACGGCGAAGCGCTATCTCGAGGAAGCGGACGCGATCGGCGAGGCTCGCCGGTTGTTTCACTGGGAGTTGGAGTTTCCGGAAGTGTTTTTCGATCGTGATGGCGCCCGATTCCCTGACGCTGGCTTCGATGCCGTGCTTGGCAACCCGCCATGGGACATGATTCGCGCCGACAGCGGTGCGGCCGACGCGCGATCGCGCGCGCGAGGCGACATGACGCCGGTGATTCGCTTCACGCGTGACGCCGGCATCTACAGCGCGCAATCAGATGGTCACGCAAACCGGTACCAGTTGTTCGTCGAGCGCGCGATCGCACTCACGCGCCGCGGCGGACGTCTGGGTCTGGTGCTGCCGTCTGGTCTCGCGACCGATCACGGCAGCGCTCCGCTGCGCCGGTTGCTTCTCTCCCGCTGCCGCGTCGATGCGATTGTCGGCATGGAGAACCACCGCGGGGTGTTTCCGATTCATCGCAGCGTCCGGTTCCTGCTGGTCACCGCGTCGCCGGGTGCGCCGACGGATCAGATCGCCTGCCGGCTTGGCGTCGACGATCCGGCGGACCTCGAGTCGATCGGCGAGAACACTTCGGACGCGCAGTTCCCAGTCCGCGTGTCGCCGGCGCTGCTGGAGCGGATCTCCGGGCCTGGTCTCGCGATTCCGAATTTGCGATGCGCGGCCGACCTCGCGATCGTCGAGCGCGCCGCGGCGCTGTTTGCCCCGCTTGGCAGCGCGGACGGATGGGCCGTCCACTTCGGGCGCGAGCTGAACGCCAGCGACGACCGCGACGCATTCCGGCCCGCGGGGCGCGGGTTACCGGTGGTGGAGGGCAAGCACGTCGAGCCGTTTTGCGTCGCGCTCGAGTCCGTGCGCCACAGCATCGGGGTCGCGGATGCGCGACGGCTCCTGCGCGGCGACCGTCACGCGAACCCGCGGCTGGCCTATCGCGATGTGGCCGGCGCCACGAATCGCCTGACGCTGATTGCCGCGGTACTTCCGGCCGGCTGCGTGTCCACGCACACGGTGTTCTGTCTTCGCACGCCTCTCCCCTCGTTCGGCCAGCACCTTCTCTGCGGCCTTTTCAACAGCTTCATCGTCAACTATCTCGTGCGCCTGCGGGTGACGACGCATGTGACGACGGGGACGGTGGAGCAGTTGCCGATTCCGGCGGCCGAGGCTGCGCCGGCGGCTTGTCGAGAGATTGCGGCGCTGGCGCGGCTGCTGGCGAGACGACCCGACGCCGCTGCGCTCGCGCGCCTGAATGCGCTGGTGGCGGGGCTGTACCAACTGAGCGTCGCCGAGTTCGAGTACGTCCTGAGCACGTTTCCGTTGATCCCGGTCGAGCAGAGACAAGAAACGTTGAGAGTATTCGAGAGGGAAAAGAGATGAACGGGCCACAGAGTCACAGAGACACAGAGTTGAGAGATCACAATGAGGTGACGGCGCGGATCATTGGGTGCGCGATTGAAGTGCATCGGACGCTAGGACCGGGGCTGCTGGAATCCTTGTACGAATCAGCCCTGTGCATCGAGTTTGACTGGCTCAAGATCGAGCACATCCGTCAGGCTTCAATTCCGGCTTTCTACAAGGGTCATCTGCTCGGTCACTATCGAGTGGACCTTGTCGTTGCGGATCTCGTCATCGTAGAGATCAAGAGTGTCGAGCGATCCGTCCCTGTTTTCGAGGCCCAGTTGCTGACGTACATGAGACTGATGAACAAGCGGGTCGGCCTTCTCATCAACTTCAACTCGCGTCTTCTGAAGAACGGCATCACGCGCATGGCGCTCTGATGAAGGTCCGTCGCACGACGCCGCACAGCGGCGTGCTGGGACAGAAGGATCGGCAAAAACACAAACGGCGGCGAAGGGAGCGTTTGCGTTTGTGCCGATCCTTCTGCCCCAGCGCCGACCGGCTCCGCCGGTCGGTCGTGCGACCTCGTCTCGTGATCCTCGGTCTCTGTGTCTCTGTGACTCTGTGGCGATTTGATCTCCCAGCGCGCTACACTGACAGCACATCATGCTCAGAGCCGGAATTGTCGGACTGCCGAACGTCGGCAAGTCCACGTTGTTCAACGCCATCACCCGCACGCGCAACGCCGAGGCGGCGAATTATCCCTTCTGCACCATCGACCCCAACGTCGGCATCGTCACCGTGCCCGATGCGCGGTTGGCGGAGCTGAAGCGCATCGCCAAGACGACCGTGGTGATTCCTGCGGCGATCGAGTTCGTCGACATCGCCGGGCTGGTGAAAGGCGCGAGTCAGGGTGAAGGGCTGGGGAACAAGTTCCTCACGCACATCCGCGAGGTTGACGCCGTCGTGCAGGTGGTCCGCTGCTTCGAGGACGCCGACGTGCATCACGTGTCGGGCACCATCGATCCCGTGCGCGATATCGAGGTGATCAACACCGAGTTGATGCTCGCCGACCTCGAGGTCGTGCAGAAGCGGCGCGAGCGCCTCGCCAAGGACGCCAAACGCGGCGACAAGGCTGCGGTGGCAGAGGACGCCGTGCTCGGCAAGATCGAAGCGGCGATCAACGAGGGCAAGCCCGCACTCACCGTGAAGCTGACGCCGGAAGAACGCCTGCTGTCCGCGCCGTTCTTCCTGCTGTCGGACAAGCCGACGATCTTCGCGTGCAACGTCAAGGAATCCGACCTCGCCACGGCGGATACGAACCCGTTCGTGATCAAGGTGCGCGAGTACGTGCAGACGCACCTGTCCTGCGAAGCAGTGGTGATCAGCGCGCAAATCGAGAGCGACCTCGTCGATCTCGCACCCGACGAAGCGGACGCGTTCCTGAAAGAGCTCGGCGTCCAGGAGAGCGGCATCGGTGCGCTGATCCGATCGACCTACCACCTGCTCGGCCTGCAGACCTACTTCACCGCCGGCGAGAAGGAAGTCCGCGCGTGGACGATTCACACCGGCGACACCGCGCCGAAGGCCGCGGGCGTGATCCACTCCGACTTCGAGCGCGGCTTCATCAAAGCCGAAACCGTCG
>JANYHS010000218.1 GCA_025358945.1 Acidobacteriota bacterium | reverse complement strand
CTGGCCGGAGACGGTCAGATACGCCTCGCTGTCCCAATCGGTGTCGTAGATCGGGAAGTCGATGTCGGTGTAGCCCTGCTTGGCGAACTGGATGACGCGCTGGATCAGGTTGTCCGGCACATAGGATCGGCGCGCCAGCTTGATCTCGCGCTTGAGCGCCGGGTTCTTCTCCGGCTGGAAGCAGTCGTCAGCCGAGCCTTCGCAATTCACGCAGGCCTTGAGCACCGCCTTGAGGTGCTTCTGGTTGATCTTGGAGCCGGTCACCAGCGCTGCGACCTTCTGCTCCTCCTTCACCTTCCAGTCGATGTACTGCTCGATGTCGGGGTGATCGACGTCGACCACCACCATCTTGGCCGCGCGCCGCGTGGTGCCGCCCGACTTGATCGCGCCGGCGGCGCGGTCGCCGATTTTGAGGAAGCTCATCAGCCCGCTCGACTTGCCGCCACCGGAGAGCGGCTCGCCCTCGCCGCGAAGGGCGCTGAAATTCGTGCCGGAGCCGGAGCCGTATTTGAAGATGCGCGCCTCGCGGACCCACAGGTCCATGATGCCGCCATCGGTCACCAAATCGTCGCTGACGGACTGGATAAAACAGTTGTGGACCACGACGTTGTTCGTCAAGAAGTTGTGGCTTTCGGTCTCGATGTCATAGACATCGAGTTCGCCCACATACTCGATCTCTTCGATGATCTCATCGCGCAGTCGGGCGACACGCCGGCCCTGGTGGTGGGTGGCTGCCACTTGCGGGGGTGCTTCCCGTGTAGCCGTCATTCCGCAGACGGTCAGACGCTCGTTCGATCCCGTGAGGTACTGTCCCGCGAAGTCTTCTTCTCCCGGGGTCGTGACCGCCGTATCGGTCCTCTGGATAAGGCGCATCCCCGTCTGTAGGTTGCCGACTTCGACCCACGCCTGTCGTCCCTTATGGCCTTCGCAGGCAAGGACGAGGTGGTCCGCCGTCGCCTCAATGGCGTTGCCGTTGGCGAGCCGAACGCGGTAGACGGCTTTCATGCCGTTGTGCTTGACCGCCACAACGCGGGTTAGGCCGTCTCGATCATAAACAGGCAGCCCAACGAGATTCCGCTCGACGATCTCGCCGATGGCAATCGGTCCGGCCGGCGTGGTCACGGACGCATAATAAGGCAGGCACGCATGCGGCGCTGGATGCTCATACGCCGACGTGGACCGCCGCATCTCGCCCGTCGCCGGATCGACGCGGTAGTGTCCCTGCGCGGGGCCATCAATGCCATACGCCCAGTGCAGGCCGGAGTTGAACCACTGCGGTGAATTCGGTGCGGCGTGCTGTCCCGCCAACATGTGGCAGATCTCGTCATGAAACGTCAGGGCGTCGGCCTCGCTGTCGAAGTAGCCGCCCTTCCAGCCCCAGTATGTCCAACAGCCGGCGAGCCGGCGGAACACCTGGCGCGAGTCGCTCTCGTGGCTGTCGCGCGGGTCGCCCTCGGCAGGGACCGTCCGCTGGAGCCATTCGGGCACGCCCACTTCGGCAACGCGCTGGCCGACGCGCGGCACGCCCGCCCGGCGAAAGTATTTCTGCGCCAACACGTCGGCCGCCACCTGCGACCAGTGCGCCGGCACCTGGACATCCTTCATCTCGAAGACGACGGAGCCGTCCGGGTTGGCGATCACCGTGCGCCGCTTGTCGTACGTCACCTCATCGAGCGGATTGACGCCCGGGGTGGTGAAGTGGCGTGGCACGCGGAGACCGGCACCCGTCGGCCCGCTGTGGGTGGGAGCCTCTGTGGCCAGGGCTTCCGGGACAAAGGGGTTGGACATGATGGGGACCCTCCTGGTCCTGATCAACGGACTGCTGGACCTGCTTCCCTGACGATGGTCCGGCCGAGAGGACGCCGGGGCCGCGGGGGCCGCGCTGACGTCGTCTCGGATGGACGGAGAATCGGGAGAACCGTTCGGTCGCGCTGATCTGTGGGTGAGCCTGCGTTGAGAAGTTGAATTCGCGAGTCGCGCAAGCGACTTCTCGCGACCACGGGGGATTGCTTTATGCACCTTCGAGGCCCACCACAGCAAGACAGAAAATTCTCGCGGATAAACAGGCGAATTTTTCGCTGGACACGCGCGAGGTGCGCGTAGTGCGAGTGCGAGGTGCATGCGTCCGCGAGTCGATTCCGGAGAACGAGTCCTGCGAGCGATGCACGCCGAGCGCGTCGAGGCGAAGGAATTTCGTGCGCGGGTCGCCGCGGTGGAGCAAATCTCCGCGCGAGCCGCCCGTCCACCTCTCTACAGCACCGCCGTTTCGACGATCAACTCGTCCTCGGCGAAGCGCTGTGGGCGCAGCGGTGCGATGTCCATGAAGCGGCACGCGCCCAGCGCGAGGGTTTCGGCGATCCCCCGGCCGGTGGCGGGAGCGTGCATGATGCCGTGGCCGCCGAAACCCACCGCGAGGTGGAAGCCCTTCAGGTCCGGGCTCTCGCCGAGGATTGCGTGGTGGTCCGGCGTCTCCGGGTACAACCCGGCCCAGCAGCGCCGGGGCGAGACCTGCGCGTCCGCCGCGAACGGAAACCGGGCCGCGGCCTTCTCGGCCACGATGCCGACGAACGCCGGGTCGAACGCGGTCTCGAAGCCGGGCGGATCGGTCGGATCCGAGTACGCGAACAGGATGCCGCGGCCCTCGCGCCGGATCAGCAGCCCGGTGTCCATGTCGATGGTCATCGGGATCAGCGCTGGCGGGCCAGCGAGCGGTTCCGTGCACGCCAGCATGCGGCGCACAGCGTACAGCGGAATGCTCGTCCCGGCGCGCTCGGCGAGCACGCCCGCGAAGGGACCCGCAGCGTTCACCACGCACCGGGTCGCGATCGACCCGGCCGGTGTGCGCACGCCGCTGACGCCGCCGGCGTCGCGCGTCACCTCCAGCGCCTCGGTATCCGTGCGCAGCTCGACGCCCAGGGCGAGAGCGGCCTTCAGGTAGCCGAGCGTCGAGCCGTGGGGATCGATGAAGCCGTTGTCCCCCGAGAACGTGCCCGCGCGCAGGTCGTCGGTGCGCGCCCAGGGCGCGAGCTCCGCGATCTCGTCGCGTTCGAGCCAGCGGTTGGGCACGCCCAGCTGCTGCTGCAATTCGAAGTTGGCGCGCAACGCCCGCTCGCCCCGCTCCGTGGCGGTCATGAACAGATAGCCCGCCTGCACGAGGCCGCAGTCGCCGCCGGTTTCCTCGGCGAAGCGCTTGAAGGCCGCGATCGAGTAAGTGGAGAGCGCGATGTTGATGGCGGTCGAGAACTGCGCCCGGATGCCGCCGTTGGCCTTGGCTGTAGAGCCCTGACCCGCGGCCGGCAGTTGCTCGAGCAGGATCACGTCGCGCACGCCCAGCGTCGCGAGGTGCCAGGCGATGC
>JANYHS010000295.1 GCA_025358945.1 Acidobacteriota bacterium | reverse complement strand
CGGGCCGGGTTGATTCTGGCGTTGGTGCTGCAGGCTCCGAAGGCGGAGATGACGCGCGTGCCGCAATTCGAGAACGATCGCGCGGTGTCGTGGAAGAGCGTCATCCCGCCGCACACCGAGTCCACCTTCCATCGCCACGATCGCTTCCGCACGGTCATCGGCATCGTCGGGGGCGATCTGACGACGATGGATCCGGCGGGGCACAAGACCGTGACGCACTACGAGACAGGGAAGGCGTACTGGCAGGAGCCGATGCCCGCCGGCGCGACACATAAGGACGTCAACGAGACCGGCAAGGCCATCGAGCTGGTGGTGGTCGAGCAGAAATAGTCGAATAGGGAGCAGGGATCGTGAAAAAACGGGCGTGGTTGTTATTGGGCTTGGCCGCGGTGGCGGCTGTTCCCGCGATGGTTCTGGCGCAGCGAACGGAATATCCCATCACGGTCATTGCGACCGGCAAGGGCCCGTTCACGTTTCCTGACGGCTACCAGACGCCCTGGGAGCGGATCGAGATCATGGTGACGGAGAAGATGTCGCCGAATCTCTTCGTGCTCCATGGCTCGCAGGGCCTTGATCCCGCGCATCCCGATGCGTCCGGCGGCCGGGCCATGGCGCTCTTCGGACCGGACGGCGTCCTGCTGGTGGATACCGAGAACCGGCAGGTAGCCGAAAAAACGCTGAAGGCGATCCGATCGTTTACCAGCGCGCCCATCAGGGTGCTGGTCAACACGCATGTGCACTCCGACCACACCGGCGCCAACGCGTTCTTCGCCCAGCAGGGCGCGTTGATCTTCTCGCAGGAAAATCTGCAAAGCGAGATGCTGCGTCCGCCGGCGCGCGCCAACGGTCAGCCGGCCCCGACGCCCGAGATGGCCAGCGTTCCAGTGGGCATCTATCGCTACAACCCTGCGGCGCCTGGCGAGGCCACGACGACGTTCACGATGAACGGCGAAACGGTGGACTTCATCCCGATGATGCCGTCGCACACTGCCGGCGACACGATCGTGCGCTTTCGCAAGGCCAACGTGATCTACATCGAGGATTTCTACCGCAACTTCGGTTATCCGTTCGCCGATCAGGCCAACGGCGGTTCGGTCAGGGGCATGATCGAGGCGACCGATCTCATCATGAAGCTGGCCGGCGCCGACACGACGCTCGTACCTGGTCACGGCACGCTGATCAAGAAGAACGATCTCCTGCCGTATCGCGCCATGCTGGTGGACATTCTGGCGAAAGTGAAAGCGATGCGCGAGCAGGGCACGTCGCTGAAGGACGTACTTGCCGCGAACCTGACCGCGCCGTACGACAAGACCACGCAGGGCGATACGCAGCAGAGCAAGGATCGTTTCATCACCGAAGCGTACGACGAAGTGAAGGACTTTCCACCCGTCGTGGACGGCAAGCGGACCATGCCGAATCATCACTAGAAGGCGGAGACTGTTTATGGCGCTCAATGATTACGTCACAATTGGAAATTCCGGGCTGCGCGTCAGCCCGTTCTGTCTGGGCGCGATGACCTTCGGTGAGGACTGGGGCTGGGGATCGAGTGTCGCCGAGTCCGAAGCGATCATGGCGCGCTTCATGGACCGCGGCGGCAATTTCATCGACACCGCCAACGTCTACACCAAGGGCCACTCCGAGAAAATCATCGGCGACTTCATCGGCCGCGATCCGCACAAGCGCGACCGCGTCGTGCTCGCGACGAAGTTCTTCGGCAACCTCTACCCGGGCGACCCGAATGGCGGCGGCGCCGGCCGTAAGAACATTGTCGCCTCCTGCGAGCAGTCGCTGCGTCGGCTGCAGACCGATTACATCGATCTCTACTGGATGCACTGCTGGGATCGTCACACGCCGATCGAAGAGACGATGCGCGCGCTGGACGATCTGGTGACGGCGGGGAAGGTGCGCTACATCGGGCTGTCGGACACGCCGGCGTGGAAGGTGGCGCAGGCGCAGACGATTGCGCGCTTCCGCGGCTGGGCGCCGCTGGTCGCGCTGCAGATCGAGTACTCGCTGCTCGAGCGGACGGTCGAAGGCGACCTGCTGCCGATGGCGGTCGAGATGGGCCTCGGCGTGACGCCCTGGTCACCGTTGAAGGGCGGCCTGCTCTCTGGCAAGTACACGCGAGACAACGCGGCAACGGTGAAGGCCGATCGCGGTGAGCGCGTGACGCAGAATCTGGGCGAGAAAGTGTACGCGCTTGTCGACGTGCTGGTCGCGATCGGCAAGGAGCTGAAGGCGAGCCCCGCGTCCGTGGCGCTCGCGTGGGTCCAGGGTCAGGCGGCTGTCGCGTCGACGATCATTGGCGCGCGGCGGATGGATCAGCTCGATCAGAATCTGGCGGCGCTCGACCTCGCGCTGAGCACCGACCAGATCGCGCGGCTCGAAGCGCTGTCGAAGCCGACGCTCAGCTTCCCGCACCAGTTCCTGGCGTTCGCAGGTGCATTCGCGCAGGCCGGGACGACGGTGAATGGCGAGAAGTCAGCGGTCTGGCCGTTGACGCCGAAGACCGACGTCGAGCGGTACTAGCCTTTCTCCGAGCTCTTCTCGAGGCGGTGCCAGCGCCGCCAGCCGTCTTGCGTCACAGGACTGAAGTCGTGCGCTACTTTGCCTGTTTCTGATAGAGACCGATCGTTTCGGTGGTTGCGAGGACGTGTTCCGTCATCGCCTTCTCGACATCCGCGCGCGACGCGCCTTGCACGAGACCGAGCGTCTCGACGTCGAGGGCGTAGAGCTTGAAGTGATAGTGGTGCGCGCCGGTCGGCGGGCACGGGCCCATGTAGCCGGGGCGGCGCATGCCGGTGCTACCCGAGACGCCGACGGAGCCAACCTGGAAACCCTCCGGCAGCTCCATCGTCTTTCCGGGGATGTCCATCACCACCCAGTGGACGAAGCCGCCGGGGACCTGCGTGACATCCGGGTCGTCCATCACCAGCGCGAACGACTTGGTCCCGGCCGGCGCGTCCTTCCAGGACAGCGCGGGCGACGGGCTCGCCTGCCCCGCGTCGCACGTGAATTTGGACGGGATGTTGCCGCCGTCGGTGAACGCAGCACTGGTAATCGTGAACGTTGCGGCGAGAAATACTCCAAGCATCAGTTGAGCCCTCTCCCATAAATGTAACCTTTTTTCGTTGAAACCGGAGGATGAAGGGCCTATTCTCTGACCGTTCCCAGGAGGTCAGCATGGAAGTCGATCGGAGAGTCTTCATCGCGAGCTTGGGCGGCGTTGCGGCCGTGAACCTCATGGACCATGAGGCCAAGGCCGAAGCGCTTGAACATTACATGGAAGACAAGCTGGACGAGATGGTTGCCGCCCAGCAGCCCGAGAAGTTCCCCACGGTCGCCGAAATCGAAGCCCAGATCGAGACGCGCCCCTACCGGCGCGGCGCGGGCGATGTGTTCACCGGCCGCGGCAAGAACGTCAAGATCCTCGAGAAGATGCCGGACAAGCCGACGATCCACGATTTCTTCCGCCTTCGCTTCGCGCCCGCGAACCACGTGCTCCAGAGCGCGACGCGCGCGATGAAGACCGGCATGTCCGAGGAGATCATCCTCGCGTGCCTCCTGCACGACTGCGTGCTGTCGCTCATCAAGCCGGATCACGGTTGGTGGGGCGCGCAACTCTTCGAGCCGTACATCCCGGAGAAGAGCGCGTTCGCGATCCGCTATCACCAGACGCTGCGTTTCTACGCAGACGATGACGCGGGCTACGAGTACCCGGATCAGTATTACCGGATCTTCGGGCACGACTATCAGCCGCCGCAGTACATCGCCGACACCTACAAGATGCTCAAGAACCACAAGTGGTACATGGAGCCGCGCCTGGTGACGGTGAACGACCTCTACGCGTTCGACCCGAACGCCAAAGTTTCGATCGAGCCGTTCCAGGACATCATCGGCCGCCACTTCAAGCAGCCGAAAGAAGGCCTCGGCTACGACAACAGCCCGAGCGCGCACATGTGGCGGACGCTGGCGCGGCCGGACAATCCACTCTAAGGTCGGGCCACAACAGGGCTGAGGGCTGATGGCAAAAAGACTGCTCGCGGGTTTCGGTATCTCAGGATTGCTGGCGGTGGTGGCCGCGGGTCAGGCCGCCAGCAAGGCTCAACCTCTTCCGGGGCTCGACGCCACGGTCACCAAGGTGGAGCACGCGGCCAGCGCGTCGCTGCGCGATTGCCCGCCAGGCACCAACACGGTGAGCGCGGTCACGCGTCCCGGCGAGACGTTCGCGATGGTTACCGTCGCCTTCAAGGTATCGGCAACGTTCAAGGCCTCTCCGATGAAGCGCCCGACCGTCACCGACGGGGCGGACAAGAAATACAACACGCCTTCTCAGTTTGTGGACGTCGGCAGCGTGCCCGAATATTCCTGCACTTTCCCATTTCGGATACCCGACGGCACCAAGCTGAAGGCGCTGCAGATCGAAACGGCCTCGCTCGACCTCTCGACTTTCGACAAGTAGCTCTACGTACCCACGCGTACCCGTCCGATACTTCCTCCGGGACGATAGTGCGTGCTACAGGCTTACGGACTCACCGATAAAGGCCGCGTTCGGCCAACCAACGAAGACTGCTTCGCGATTCAGGAAGAGCTGGGGCTCTGCGTGATCGCCGACGGCATGGGCGGCCACAACGCGGGCGAGGTCGCCGCGCGCCTCGCGGTGGACGCCGTCGTCGACTACGTCACCGAACACGCGTGGGTCCGACAGGGGGCAGACTGGGGTCAGACTGGGGTCGGAATAGGGTCAGACCCCAACTGGCCCAAGTGGCCGTTCGGCCTCGATCCCTCGCTCTCCGCCGACGGCAACCTGCTGCGCACCGCCATCCTGCTCGCCAACGTCCAGATTCTCGAAGCGGCGATCGCCTCCAACGACTACGCCGGAATGGGGACGACGATCGTCGCCGCGCGGGCGATCGGCGGGCGCCTGTCGGTGGCCCACGTCGGCGACAGCCGGCTGTATCTGGTCGTCGATCGGCACATCCGGCAGGTGACGCAAGACGACTCGTGGATGGTGTCGATGCTGGCGCACGATCCGATTGCGGACCCCATGCTCCTGCAGCATCACCCCATGCGCAACGCGCTGACCAACGTCGTCGGCGCCAGAGCGCGCACCGATGTGCATGTGGCCGAGCAGGCGTTGGCGGGCGGTGAGTTACTACTGCTGACGACGGACGGCGTGCACGGCGTGCTGGATGAGAACCGGATCGCGCGGATGATGCTGGAGGATGAGGAACCGCGCGCGATCGCGCACGGGGTGATCAAGGCTGCGCTGGCTCGGGGCAGCCACGACAACTGCACGGCAGTTGTCGCGCGGTACACGCACGACTGAAGTCGTGCGCCACTGGCCAGTCGTGCGCCACTTCTATTCGATGTAGCTGTAGCCGCAGTTTTCGCAGGTCCAGGTGCGGCCCTGCTGATACATGTTGTGCCCGCATTCGGGGCACTCGCGGACCTCGACGCCTTCGCGGTCGAAGAACTTGCCTTCCTTGCCTTCCACGCGGTACGGCTTCTCGTCGGCCCTGGGCGCGTCCGTGGCCGGATCTTTCTTCTCGCCGGTCTTCTTCTTGTCGTCGGCCTGCGTGTCCTGCGGCGACTGCGCGAAGACGACGAGCGGAGAAGCGGCGGCGACGCCCAACAGTGCAGCCACACCCACACCGTAGCCTCGGAGAAAGCTTCGGCGGTCGAGTCTTGCCTCGAGCTTTCGCAGAATGTCGTCGTGCATTGGTTTCAATATAGACGGTCCAGTGCCGGGGCCCGGTAAATGTTTGTCTTTGCGCGCCGAAGCCCTGAGGGCGAAGGCGGATCTCAGCCGACGAACTTATAGCCGGCCCCGTGGACCGTCAAAATGTGCTCCGGCTCGTGGGGGGCGCGCTCGATCTTCTGCCTGAGCTTGGCCACGAAGTTGTCGATTGTGCGCGTGGTGGGCGACTCCTCGTATCCCCAGACCTGATTGAGGATCTGCTCGCGCGTGACCACCTCGCCCGTGTGCGCCACCAGGTACCTCAACAGGTCGAACTCACGGGCTGTGAAATCGATGCGCTGACCGGCGCGGTGCGCCTGGTGTGTGCGGAAGTCGATCTCGATATCGCCGATGCGGCAGGTCTCGAGTCCCGACGGCCGACCGCCGCCGCGCCGCAGGACGGCGCGGACGCGGGCGAGCAGTTCGGTGATGCTGAACGGCTTGGTGACGTAGTCGTCCGCCCCAAGCTCGAGGCCGAGCACCTTCTCGGTGTCCTGCGAGCGTGCGGTCAGCATGACGATCGGCGTCGCGTTCGCGCGTGCGCGGAGTTCGCGGCACACCTCGAACCCGTTTTTGCGGGGCAGCGTGATATCCAGTATTACCAGGTCCGGCGCCGTGGAGATCGCTTTCGCGAGTCCATCTTCGCCATCAGCAGCCGTAACCACCTCGTAGCCTTCGAGCTCGAGGTTGTCACGCAGACCGAGCAACATCTGGGGTTCGTCCTCGATCACCAGAATGCGTTTTGTCACCGGAAATTTCTCCTGCGTACAACGGGAAATGAAGCGTGAATGTGCTGCCGCGCCCCGGCTCGCTGTCGACGCGCACGAAGCCGCCATGGCCCCGCATCACGTGATCGACGATGGCGAGTCCGAGGCCGGTGCCTTGCGGACCCGATCCGGCGTCGGTCTGAATACGGTAGAACTTGCGGAAGATTTTACTCTGGAGTCGCGGCGGCACGCCGATTCCGTGATCCGTCACGCGGATCACGCCGTAGTCGCCCTCGCGGTCGACGCCGACAATGATCTCCCGGTGCTCGGGCGAATACTTCATCGCGTTTGAAATCAGATTCTCGATCGCCTGGACCGCGGCTTCGCTGTCCAGCAGCACCGGCACGTGCTGGCCCAGATGCGGTCGGACCGTGAACTGATTGTGCGTGAACTGGCTCTCGAGCGACTGGAGGACACCGCGTGTCACGGCGGTGAGATCGACGGGCACCGTCTTGTAGCTGCGCAGCCCGGCTTCGATCTTCGAGAAGTCGAGCAGGTTGTTGATCAGCCGCGTCAGTTTGCGCGCTTCGCTGTTGATGATGCGGTAGTACTCTTGTGCGCGGTCGGTATTTTTCAAGCGCCCGAGTTCCAGCGTTTCCGCGAACAGTTGGATCAGCGCGAGCGGCGTCTTCAGATCGTGCGACACGCTCGACACGAACGACGACTTCATCTCGGCGACGCGCACCTCGCGCGCCGCGGCGCGCGCGACGAAGAACACCCCAATGGCCATCACGCCGGCGAGCATCGCCATCATCGCGCGCTGCGGTCGGGCGCGCGCGGCGATGATGTCCGGGATGGTCTGGTTGCCGTACCCGGTACGGATGCGCCACGTTTCATGCTCGAGCCCTTCCGGCGCGATGAAGCGCTGGAGCTCGGGGTCGAAAAATGCCAGCTGGAACGTCCGCTCGTCGACGAACGTGGTGGGCGCGACTCCGCTTGCCGGCACGATGACGCGGTTGTCGCTGTCGAGCACGGTGACCGACAGCGGCGGGAAGCCCGTGGGTCCTTCGACCGTCGCCAACTTGGCCGTGATGAACGCGGGGAAGTAATCGCGGCGCAGGCGTTCCGCGTCCACGCGAAACGCGACGAAGCTGGTCAACACCTCGCGCGCGGGAGACGCCCAGCGCAACTGCGCTTGGAAGTAGGAGCGGTGGCCGTCGAGCGTCGCCTCGAAAATGCTGATCGCCCGCTTCTCCGGCGCGAGCGCCTTGAACCGCTGTACGAGCAGGCCGGCTTCAGGCACGCCTGCGCGGAACCGGTGCGTGTCGCGATCGTAGGAGAGCAGTTCGTCGCGGTGCTCCACGGTCACGTCTGACCAGACGTAGTAACGGCTGACATACGGCTGCGCGATCAGTCCTTCATCGAACGTCTTGGCGATCGCCGGCAGGTTGAACGGTTCGGTCTGCTGTTGCGGCACGCCCAGCATGGTGTTGATGTAGGGCATTTTCAGCGCGTCTTCGACGTTCTTGGTGAGGCCCTCAGCCGTTTCCTGACTAAGCTGCCCCAAGACGACGGCGGACGATCGTCCGAGGTCGGCGATGGAACGGAACTGGAAATAGAAGAGGACCGTGACGGGAATGGCGACGGCGACCGCGAGTCCCGCCGCCAGCCGCAGGCTGCGATCGCGCAGGAGATGGCCGACGACAGACGGGCCGATGCCGCGCCCCATCGGCAGACCCGCATTCCGGGGTTCCATCGGGGTCAAGCTTACTCGGATTTGGCGATTTCGGCGCCGATGCGATCCAGAAACGGCCGGTGCGCCGACAGCGCCGCATGCTGCGAGAGCAGGGCATGCACGATCTCGTAGGCCTCGAGCAGCAGATCCTCCCGCTCATCCGGCGGCGCCGTGTTCGCACACCGCCACAGATCGCGTTCAGCGCCTGCCGCGTCGCCGTTGGCGAATCGCACCACGGCCAGGCGGCATCCCTGGCGACAGTTCTTCTCGGGATCCCGCTGCTGGCCTTCTTCATACGCCGCCAGCGCGTCCGCGAACCTGCCACCGAGGAACAGCGTGTGCCCGAGGTTGTAGTAGCCGAACACGAACGCGGGGTTGATGGCGATCACGCGGCGAAGCGCCGCCTCGGATTCGTCGGGGCGTCCCAGTTCGCGGCAGACGACGCCGATGTTGTTGAGGATGGTGAAGCTGCGCGGGTCGTGCGCCAGCGCCTGGCGGAACGCCCGCAGCGCGGCGGCGGGTTCGTCCAGTTCGCCCAGTGTCGCGCCGAGATTGCTGAAGGCGGCGGAGAAGGTCGGCATGCAGTCGGCGGCGCGCTGGAACGCATCGCGCGCCCGCTCCGTGTCGTCGTAGACCAGCCACAGCTTGGCGCTCTCGTAATGTGCGGCTTCCCAGTCCGGCGCCAGCGCCAGCGCGCGATCGAGCGCCGCGCGCGCGGACGCGCCGTCGCGAGTTTCCCGGTATGCGCTTGCCAGGGCGAGGTGCGCCACCGCAGAGTCAGGATCGAGAGAAACCGCCTCGTGACAGAGGTGAAGACGCTCGGTGTGATCGCGCGCGGCAAATGCTCGCGCGAGTAAGCCCTCCACGCCAGGAACGCTCTCCACCACGGAACTCTCCTCCGTGTCCGCCGTGGTGGAGAGCTTCGTGGCATCGACGATCTCGAAGCTCCCCCACGGCCCCCGCCGCTGAAGCACCTCGGGTGCGCATCGCTCGAGCGCTGCGCGATCGGCGGTGACGATCATGTGATCGCCTCCATCGAGCAGGTCGATCCACTTCTGCATCACGTATGTGGACTGCGTGAGGACCAGGCGTGTGCCGCCGGTCTGCGCGTCCGGGAACGCGTGCTCGATGTCGTCGATGCGGATGATCCGGGGATGCGGCTGGGGGAGAGCGGGGACGGTGAAGGGGAGCGTCAGTGCGTCGAGCGTGAGGATCGGCGCGGTGATCCCGGCCGCACGCGCGACCTGGAGTCGTTGGCCGCGCGTACCGCCGAGAATCAGCTGATGCACTACTGCTGCGCGGCGGTTGCCTTGGGCTGACTCGCGAGGAAGCCGGTGATCTGCTTCACCGCGTAACTGACCTTGATGTCGAACGCCTGCTTGCCGAGCGCCACGGACGACCGGCGCGCGTCGCCGGTGATGCCGTTGTTCTTGCGCGGCGGTGCGTTCGGATCGGGTGTGCCGCGTCCCTGGCCGCGCGAGCCGGGCGGCGGAGCGGGGTCGCCTTCCGCCGTCGCGATCAGTTCCTTACGGACCCAACCCTTGTCCCCGCCCAGGTACATCATCGTCGACGTGTCGGGGATGCCGGCGTGCGAGCTGGTGGGATAACCGTTGGCGGTCAGCCACTTGTCGAAATCACCCTGCGCCTTCGCGTAGACCTCGTCGCAGAAGTAGACGTGCGCGCCCTTGGGGGCGTACTTCTCGTCGAGCTTCTTGGCGACGTCCGTGAACACGCCCGGCTGTCCGCCGCCGTGGTCACCCATGATGATCACGTTCTTGAAACCGGTGATGATCGCCTGCTCGGAGATCTCGGTCAGCATCTGGCCGAAGACCTCGTTGCTGAGGCCGATCGTGCCGGGGAGATCCGCGCTCGCGCGGTTGGGCGAGTAGGCGAGCGTCGGCATGACGATCGCGTTGCCGAGTTTGAGCGCGATGGCCTTGGCCGTCGCGCGCGCCATCAGCGTGTGGCCGCCATTGACGTTCTGGGGGCCGCGCTGCTCGGTCCCGCCCGTGTAGACCAACGCGGTGGTCTTGCCCGCGGCGAGCGCGGCCTTCACTTCGGGCCACGTCATCATGTCGAACTCGACGAGCGGCGCCTTCGCGCCGGTCGCGGCCTGCTTGGCGGAGGCAGGTTTCGCGGCGGCTTTGGCGGCTGGGGTTTGGGCGAACGCGGTCGCGGCGGACAGCGCGAGCACCGGAATCGTGAATAGCAGTCGACGCATACTTTGCTCCTTTGAGTTTCTAACTTCCAAGTTCTAACGTCTTACTTCTTGAGCGCTTCAAGCTGCGCTTTCATTTGCGCGTTGTTCGGGTCGAGTTCTACCGCTTTCTCCATTGCCGCAATCGCGCCGGGCTTGTCGCCCTTCGCGGTCTTCATCTGCGCGACGGCCGAGTAGCTGCGCGCCGACTTCGGGTAGTACTCGAGATTCGCCTGCAGGTACACCAGCGCATCGTCGTACTTGGTGGCGGTGTTGGCGCGTTGCGCCATCGTGATCAGCGCGCCTTCGCTGAAGTCGTAGCTCTGGCCGCCGTAGAACTTCTCGCGCAGTTGCTTGAATGTCGCCAGGCCCGCTGCCGCGCCGCCCGTGCTGCCGGCCTCGGTCATGATGTCGGTGATCTGTTTCGGAATCGGCACGCCGCGATGGCAGGTGGCGCAGCCGACGCGCGTGGTCGCAGCCGCGCCTTTGCCCACGGCCTCGGGCAGCTTGGCGTTGATCTCGCGCGCCAGCGTCATCATGCCGCGCGCCGCCTTCTTCGCCGGCTTCTCGTCCGACGCCATGTCGTTGCGGCCGCCGCGTCCTTCCTGAACGTGGCAGTAGTTGCACTGGACGCCAAGCGCCGCGGTGAACGCCTGCATCGTCGTGATGACCGTTTCGCGCGGCGTGTCTTTCGGGAAGATCAGGAGGTTGGACATCGGCGGCGGGCCGCCGGCACGCGCGCCGGTGACCGTTCCGGTGACGCCGCCAGGAGCGGGCGGCTGCTGCGCCGCGGCGATCGAGGCGGTCAGCAGCACAGTGGCGAGCGCGAGTGTGGACAGACGCGTCATGCGCGAACCTCTTTGCCGACGAGTTGGCGGACGAACGAGAGCCAGTGCCGGTATTGCGGCAGCTGTCCCCGGACGGCCTGGTTGTAGGTGTCCTGAATACGACGGGTGATGGGTCCCGGTTTACCACCGCTCATCACGCGGCCGTCGACCTCGCGGATCGCGGTCACTTCGACGGCGGTTCCCGTGAAGAAGAGCTCGTCGGCGCCGAGGACGTCCTCGACCGAGATGGGCGAGACGGTCGCCTGGATGCAGAGGTCCTTCGCGATGTCGAGAATCGACGCGCGCGTGACGCCCATCAGGATGCTGGCGTCCTTGTCGTTGGTGACGAGCGCGCCGTCCTTCACGACGAAGAGGTTCTCGCCGGACCCTTCCGCCACCAGTCCCTGCGAGTTCAGCAGCAGGGCTTCGTCGAACCCGCGCTTCTGCGCCTCGTTCACGGCGCGCGCCGAGTTGATGTACTGCCCGCACGCTTTGGCCCACGCCGGGATCGCGCTGTTGTCGAACTTGCGGATGGGCGACACGGTGACCCGGACGCCGTTGTCGGCATCGGCGAGGTACTTGCCAGTCGGTACGGCGGCAATCGCCACGGTGACCGGGCATTCTTTCGTCCACACGCTGAGTGTGCCGGCGTCGAAGAACGCGACGGGGCGCAGATACGAGGCGTCCAGCTTGTTCGCCCGCACGACCTCGAGGCTCGCCTCGGCGATGGTGTGCTGCGAATAGGGAATGGCGATGTCGTACAACTCGGCGGACTTGTAGAAGCGCTCGAGGTGCGCGTCGAGCCGGAAGATCGCCGGACCGTCGGCGGTCGGGTACGATTTCATGCCTTCGAAGACGCCCGTGCCGTACTGCAGGCCATGCGCCAGCACATGCACCGTCGCGTCGGCCCAGGGGACCAGTTTACCGTTGAACCAGATTGTGTCAGTCGGGGTGTAGCCCATTAGCTCTCTCCAGGGTCTGAATACCGGAACTGAATATATATCGGGATGGCCGCCGGAGACCGATATCTGTCTTGACGTGTCTGAATTCCGCATCGAGAAGCGCCGCGCCGAAGCCGACCTGACCCTGGCGACGGGAACTGCCGTTCGCGGCTGTTTTTTCCTCTCCAGCGCGAACGCCAGCCATTCCGGTCCGGAGCGGGTCGCCGACCTGTTGAACGCGGAGACCGGGTTTTTTCCGTTTGAACTGACGGATGGCGGCGCCGCGCACACGGTTCTTTACAACCGGCGACAAGTCGTCCTCGTCACGCTGGTCGGGAAGGCCGTTGAAGCGACGCTCGACCCCGGCTACAGCGTGGCGACGGAACGCCGCGTGCGCATGCTGCTCTCGAGCGGCCGCGCACTTGAAGGCGTCGTCCGGGTGTATCGTCCAACCGGTCGCGACCGCCTGAGCGACTACGCGCGCGCGCCCGAGATGTTTCGGTACCTCGAGACCGCGGAGGGCACGCTCATCGTGAACGCGCAACATATCGTGGAACTCCGGGAGACGACCGAAGCATGAGCGCTCAGATTGATGGACTCTTCCGGTTGATGTGTGAGGCCGGCGCCTCCGACCTGCATCTGTCGGTCGGCACACCGCCTCTCATCCGCAAGGATGGCGGCATGACGCCGCTCGATCCGGCCGCGCCGGTGCTCGACGGCGACACCGTGATCCGGCTGCTCGATCCGATCACGCCCGAGAGGAACAAGGCGGAATTCGCCGAGCGGATGGACACCGACTTCGCGTACGAGATTCCCGGCCTCGCGCGCTTCCGCGCCAACATCTTCATGGATCGCAAAGGCAGGGGCGCGGTGTTCCGCGTCATCCCGAGCAAGATCCTCACGGCCGAGCAGTTGGGGCTGTCCCCGGCGATTCTCAACCTGTGCAAGTTGAACAAGGGCCTTGTGGTGGTCACCGGCCCCACCGGCTCCGGCAAGTCGACGACGCTGTGCGGGATGATCGACTACATCAACCGCACGCGCAAGGATCATCTGATCACGATTGAAGACCCGATCGAGTTCGTGCACGAGAACAAGGAGTGCGCGATCAACCAGCGCGAGGTGCACAACCACACGCTGTCGTTCAAGAACGCGCTGCGTGCAGCGCTGCGCGAGGATCCCGACATCATCCTGGTCGGCGAGATGCGCGACCTCGAGACCGTGGCAATCGCGATCGAGACAGCGGAGACGGGGCACCTGGTGTTCGGCACGCTGCACACGACGACCGCGGCGTCCACCGTGGATCGCATCATCGATCAGTTTCCGGCCGACCGGCAGGCGCAGATCCGCGTGATGCTGTCCGAGTCGCTGAAGGGCGTCATCTCGCAGACGTTGTGCAAGAAGATTGGCGGCGGCCGCGTTGCGGCGCTCGAGATCCTGATCGTGACCTCGGCGATCAGCAATCTGATCCGCGAATCGAAGACGTTTCAGATCCAGTCGATGATGCAGGTCGGCAAGGCCATCGGCATGGTCACGCTGAACGATTCCCTGCTGGACCTGGTGGCCAGGAAACTCGTGGCCCCCGAGGAGGCCTACCTCAAGGCGATCGACAAGGGCAGCATGGAGGTGGGGCTCAGAAAGTTCGGGTTCGAGCCGCCCAAAGTGGCCCCGCGCACCTGAACCACATGGCCTGTTGCGCCTTTCGAGACCGTCGTGCTATATTCGCAAAGTTCTGTTGGGGCTAGGATCACCCTATCTAGCCCCGCCGCTTCAAAAGCGTCCCCGATCGGCAATACGGGCGGGGGCAGACCATCCGTCGCGACCAACTCATTTGTGAAGGTCATAGGGTTTTCAGGCGCCAAGCCGCAAGGCTTCTAGGCCTGAAGCGACAGGCGTCGCGCCAGTGCGCGGCGCGTTGTGAATTGCATTTAGCGATTTGTATTTATGCCGACTATCAGTCAACTCGTCCGCGCCGGGCGCAAGAAGATCGTCAGCAAGACGAAGAGCCCCGCGTTGCAGAACAGCCCGCAGAAGCGCGGCGTCTGCGTCCGCGTCTTCACCCAGACCCCGAAGAAGCCGAACTCCGCGTTGCGCAAGGTTGCACGCGTGCGGCTGACCAACGGCATCGAGGTGACGACCTACATTCCGGGCGTGGGCCACAACCTGCAGGAGCACTCGCTGGTGCTCATCCGCGGCGGTCGCGTCAAGGATCTGCCGGGCGTTCGCTACCACGTCGTCCGCGGCACGCTTGACGCCGTCGGCGTGCAGGGCCGGATGCAGGGTCGATCGAAGTACGGCGCGAAGCGCCCCAAGAAAGCATAGGGCAGGGAACTAGCTATGCCACGTAGACGAGTTGTTTCAAAACGCGAAATCCCCGCCGACCCGCTCTATCAGAGCGCGCTGGTCACCAAGTTCATCAACTGCGTGATGAGCGACGGCAAGCGCAGCACGGCGGAGCGCATTTTCTACAAGAGCTTCGACATCATCAAGGAGAAGACCTCGGACGACCCGCTCAAGGTCTTCAAGAAGGCGATCGACAACGTCAAGCCGAGCCTTGAAGTGAAGTCGCGCCGCGTCGGCGGCTCGAACTACCAGGTGCCGGTGGAAGTGAACCCGAACCGCCGCCTCTCGCTCAGCATCCGCTGGATCGTCGGTTTCGCGACATCGCGCGGCGACGGCAAGACGATGCAGGAGAAGCTGGCCAACGAGCTACTCGACGCCTCCAACCTCCGCGGCGGCGCCGTCAAGAAGCGCGAAGATACGCATCGCATGGCCGAAGCCAACAAAGCGTTCGCCCACTACCGCTGGTAACTGACGAATGGCCAGGCAGACATCGCTCAGCAAGACGCGCAACATCGGCATCATGGCCCACATTGATGCCGGGAAGACGACGACGACGGAACGGATCCTGTTCTACACGGGGATTACGTACAAGATCGGCGAAGTTCATGAAGGCACCGCCGTCATGGACTGGATGGAACAGGAGCAGGAGCGCGGCATCACGATCACGTCCGCCGCGACGACGTGCTTCTGGCGCGATATGCGCATCAACATCATCGACACGCCGGGCCACGTCGACTTCACGGCTGAAGTCGAGCGCTCGCTGCGCGTCCTCGACGGCGCCGTCGCCGTGTTCGACTCGGTGGCCGGCGTTGAGCCCCAGTCGGAAACGGTGTGGCGCCAGGCTGACAAATACCGCGTCCCGCGCATCTGCTTCGTCAACAAGATGGACCGCATCGGCGCCGATTTCAAGCGGACCTTCGATCAGATCATCTCCAAGCTCGAAGCCAACCCGGTCGCCATCCAGATCCCCATCGGTTCCGAAGACAATTTCCTCGGCGTCATCGACATCATTCAGATGAAGTCGATCACCTACAAGGACGAGACGATGGGCGCCGATTACATCGTCGGCGACATCCCGGCCGACATGCTCGACGAGGCCAAGCAGTACCGCGAGCAGCTGCTCGAGAAGGTCAGCGAAGTCGACGACGTCATCCTCGAGAAGTACCTGGGTGGCCACGCCGACCAGATCACCGAGGACGAGATCAAGGCGGCGATTCGTAAGCGCGTCAACAGCTCCGTCCGGTCGAAGGGCGAAGCGGCGTTCGTGCCGGTCATCTGTGGCTCGGCGTTCAAGAACAAGGGCGTCCAGCCGCTGCTCGACGCTGTGGTGGACTTCCTGCCGTCGCCGCTCGACGTACCGTCGATCAAGGGCATCAACCCCGACAAGAAGGCCGATCCGGAAAATCCGGACGCCAACATGATCGAGCGTCCGGCGGCCGACGATGCGCCGTTCAGCGCGCTGGCGTTCAAGATCATGACCGACCCGTTCGTCGGCCAGCTCACCTTCTTCCGCGTCTACTCGGGCGTCCTCACCTCGGGCGGCAACATCTTCAACTCGACCAAGCAGCGCACCGAGCGCATCGGCCGGCTCCTGAAGATGCACGCCAACAAGCGCGAGGAAATCAAGGAAGTCTACGCGGGCGATATCGCCGCCGCCGTCAGTCTGAAGAGCGTCTCGACCGGCGACACGCTGTGCGACGAGAAGCACGCCATCGTGCTCGAGGCGATGGATTTCCCGAAGCCGGTCATCTCGCTGGCGATCGAGCCCAAGACCAAATCGGATCAGGAGAAGCTCGGTGTCGGCCTGCAGAAATTGAGGGCCGAAGATCCGACCTTCCATGTGCAGACCGACATCCAGACCGGCCAGGTCATCATCGCCGGCATGGGCGAGCTGCACCTCGAGATCATCGTCGACCGGCTGAAGCGCGAGTTCGCGGTCGAAGCGACTGTCGGCAAGCCGCAGGTTGCCTACAAGGAAACGCTGACGCGTCCCGCCGACGGCGAGATGAAGTACGCAAAGCAGACCGGCGGCCGCGGCCAGTACGGCCACTGCAAGATTCACCTCTTCCCGGGCGAACCCGGGTCCGGCTACATCTTCGAGAACGAGACCACTGGCGGCTCGATCCCGAAGGAGTTCATCAAGCCGATCGATGAAGGCATCAAGGAAGCGCTCACCCGCGGGATCCTCGCCGGCTTCCCGATCGACGATGTGCGCATCGAGCTGTACGACGGCTCGTACCACGACGTCGACTCGTCGGAGATGGCGTTCAAGATTGCCGGATCCATGGCGTTCCAGGACGCGGCCAAGAAAGCCAAGCCGGTGCTGCTCGAGCCGATCATGCGCGTCGAGGTCGTCGTTCCGAAGGAACACATGGGCGACGTGATGGGCAACCTGTCCAGCCGGCGCGGCCAGATTCAATCGCAGGAAGACCGCGGCGGCACGCAGATCATCAACGCGCGCGTGCCGTTGTCGGAAATGTTCGGCTACTCGACCGACCTTCGCTCGCGCACGCAGGGACGCGCGACCTACTCGATGCACTTCGATCGCTACGAGCAGGCGCCGCAAGCGACGAGCGAAGAAGTGATTGCTCGCATGCAGGGTAAATAACGATGGCAACCGCATCTTTCAACGAGAAGATCCGCATCCGCCTCAAGGCGTACGACTATCGGGTGCTCGACCAGTCGACGACCGAGATCGTGGACACGGCCAAGCGCACCGGGGCGCGGCTGGCCGGACCGATTCCACTGCCGACGTCGAAGAACAAGTGGACGGTGCTGCGCTCGCCGCACGTCGACAAGAAATCGCGCGAGCAGTTCGAAATCCGGACGCATAAGCGGCTCATCGACATCTTCGAGCCGACGCCGCAGACGGTGGACGCGCTGATGAAGCTCGATCTGCCGGCTGGCGTTGACGTCGAAATCAAAGCCTTCGGCAAGGAACATAAATAGTCATGGTCACTGGAATCATCGGCCGCAAAGTCGGCATGACCCAGATCTTCGACGCGGACGGCACGGTTCATCCGGCCACCGTGATTAAGGTCGGCCCGTGCGTCGTCGTGCAGTCGAAAGACATGCAGACGGACGGCTACGAAGCGGTGCAGCTCGGCTTCGTCGAAGAGACGCCGGCGAAGACCAACAAGCCGACGGCGGGGCACTTCAAGAAGTCGAATGTGCCGGCGACGCGCGTCCGGCGTGAAGTTGGTCTGGCGCCAGGCGCCGAGAAGCCGAACGTCGGCGACCAGGTGCTGGCGTCGATCTTCGCCAACGGCGAGCGTGTCGACATCGTCGGCACCGGCCGCGGCAAGGGTTTCCAGGGCGTCGTCAAGCGGCATCACTTTGCGGGTGGCGCGGCGACCCACGGCTCGATGTTCCACCGCGCTCCCGGATCGATCGGCGCATCGTCGTTCCCGTCGCGTGTCGTCAAGGGCATGCGCGCCGCGGGACGGATGGGCGGCAAGCGGATCACGATTCACAACCTGAAGGTCCTGCGCGTCGACCCGGAGAATCACATCCTGGTCGTCGAAGGCGGCATTCCGGGCGCGCCCACCAGCTACGTGATCGTCCGCAAGGCCGTCACGATGAAGAAGCTGAAGGTCGCGCAGGTCGAGAAGCCCAAGAAGGGCAAGAAGTAGCCATGCAACTCGATGTCGTGAACAACGAGAACAAGAAAGTCGGCACCGTCGACGTCCGCGACGAGGTGTTCGGCGGACGCATCAACGGCGATCTGATGTGGGAGTCGGTCGTGCACGCCAATGCGGCGGAGCGGAGCGGCACCCATGCTGCGAAGACGCGCGCCTTTGTCAGCGGCACCGGCAAGAAGCCGTGGAAGCAGAAGGGCACCGGTCGCGCCCAGGTCGGATCGAGCCGGACGCCGCTGTGGCGCCATGGCGGCACTTCTCACCCGCCGCGCCCGCGCAGCTACGACTTCAAGCTGTCGAAGAAGGTCGAACGCGGCGCGCTCCGCTCGGCGTTGTCCGAGAAGATGAAGGCGGGCGAGCTGGTGGTGGTCGACGCGCTGAGCGTGAGCGAGATCAAGACCAAGGCGGCCGTCGAGATGCTGAAGCGGCTCGGCATCACCGGCAAGGCGGTCCTGGTGGACGTCGCCGCGGACGACAAGCTGTCGCGCTCGCTGCGCAACATCCCGGGCGTGACGCTGGTGGTCAGTTCGCGGCTCACCGCGCGCGACGTGATCGGCGCCGGCCGGGTGGTGACGACGCAGGGCGCGCTTGAGAAGTTGCAGGAGGCGCTCGCATGAAGCTCACGGATGTGATTCGTCGCCCGCTCATCACCGAGAAAACGTCGCTCCTGCGCGAAGACGGCCGGACGATTGTGTTCGAGGTGGCGATCGGCGCGAACAAAATCGAAGTCAAGCGCGCGATCGAGTCGCTGCTTGGCGCCAAGGTCGAGAGCGTTCGCACGACCATCTCGCACGGCAAGATCAAGCGGCAGGGCCGGTTCGCCGGCCGCCGTTCGGACTGGAAGAAGGCCTACGTCAAGCTGCGCGAAGGCGCGAAGATGCCTGAATTCCTGGAAGGCGCGTAATCATGCCATTTCGCAAACTCAAACCGACGTCGCCCGGGACCCGTTTTCAGACGATCCCGATTTTCGACGAGATCACGACGCAGGAGCCGTACAAGCCCCTGGTCGAGCCGCTGCACAGCACCGGTGGCCGCAACAACCAGGGACACCTCACGTCCTGGTGGCGCGGCGGCGGGCACAAGCGGATGTACCGGATCATCGACTTCAAGCGGAACAAGTACGACATTCCGGCCAAGGTCACGACGATTGAGTACGACCCGAACCGGTCGTCGCGCATCGCGCTGCTGACGTACGCGGACGGCGAGAAGCGCTACATTCTGCAGCCGGCTGGCATGAAGGTAGGCGACGCGATTATCTCCGGGCAGAACGTCGACATCCTGCCGGGCAATTCGCTGCCGCTGAAGAACATCCCGCTCGGCACGCTGCTGCACAACGTGGAGTTGCGTCCCGGCAAGGGCGGCCAGATCGCGCGCAGCGCCGGTTCGTCGGTGCAGCTGGTGGCGAAAGAGGGCCAGTACGCGTCGGTGAAGATGCCGTCGAGCGAGATCCGCAAGATCAACATGGAGTGCTTCGCGACGATCGGCACCGTCGGCAACATCGACCACGAGAACGTCTCGATCGGCAAGGCCGGCCGCAGCCGCTGGAAGGGCCAGCGTCCGCACGTGCGCGGCGTCGCGATGAACCCGGTCGACCACCCGCTGGGCGGCGGCGAAGGCAAGACCTCGGGCGGCCGTCATCCGGTGACGCCGTGGGGCATGCCGACCAAGGGCTACAAGACGCGGAACAGCAAGACCACCGATCGGTACATCGTTCAGCGGAGACAGAAGTAAATGGGCCGCTCACTGAAGAAGGGTCCGTTCGTCGATACGCACCTGCTCGAGAAGATCGAGGTGATGAATCGCGCGGCGGACAAGAAGATCATCAAGACGTGGTCGCGCCGGTCGACTGTGATTCCCGAGATGGTGGGTCACACGCTGGCTGTGCACAACGGGCGTAAGTTCATCCCGGTGTATGTGACCGAAAACATGGTCGGCCACAAGCTGGGCGAGTTCGCGCCGACGCGGCTGTTCAAGGGACACACGACCAAGGTGGCCGAAAAGGCCGCGACGGTCGCTCCGGGCGCCGCCGCGGGCGGGAAGAGCTAGGCAGGTCATCATGATTCAGGCAGAGGCAACCGCGCGGTATGTCCGGACGTCGGCCCAGAAAGCGGGCCTTGTGCTCGCGCTGATCCGCGGCAAGGACGTCAATCAGGCGCTGGCGACGCTCCAGTTCACGCGCAAGGCGATTGCTGCGGACATCTCGAAGGTGCTCCGGTCGGCGATTGCGAACGCGACGAACAAGGAAGGCTTCAGCGGCGACGTCGACAAGCTGTTCGTGTCGGCGTGCTACGCGAACCAGGGGCCGTCGGCCAAGCGGGTGCGTCCCGCGCCGATGGGCCGCGCGTTCCGCGTCTTGAAGCGCACCGCGCACATCACGCTGCACGTCGCCGAGCGTCCGGGCAAGAAGATCGCGGCGGTTGGGGCGACGCCGGGCACCGAGGCGCCGCGGCCCAAGCGTGCGCGCGCCCAGAAGTCCGCGACGACGCCGTCGAAACGCGACACACAGAAGGCGAAGGAGTAACCGTGGGCCAGAAAGTTCACCCGATCGGATTCCGGCTCGGGTTCAACAAGACGTGGCGGTCGCGCTGGTACTCGGACCGCGACTACGCGAAGCTGCTGCACGAGGATCTGGCGCTGCGCTCGACCCTCAAGAAGCGTTTCATGCACGCGGGCGTCTCGAAGATCGAGACCGAGCGCGCGGTCAACCGGTTGAAGATCGACATCTACACCTCGCGTCCGGGGATCATCATCGGCCGCAAGGGCACGGAAGTCGACAAGCTGAAGCAGGAAATCCAGAAGAAGACCAACCGCGAGGTCTTCATCAACATCCAGGAAATCCAGAAGCCGGAGTTGGACGCGCAGCTGATCTCCGAGTCGGTGGCGATGCAGCTCGAGAAGCGCGTCGCGTTCCGCCGGGCGATGCGCAAGGCGGTCGAGTCGGCGCTGCGTTTCGGCGCGCGCGGGATCAAGGTGCGCGTCTCCGGCCGTCTGAACGGCGCCGAGATCGCGCGGTCCGAGTGGTATCTGCACGGGCAGCTGCCGCTGCAGACGCTGCGCGCGGACATCGACTACGGCTTCGCGGAAGCCAGCACGACCTACGGCCAGATCGGCATCAAGGTGTGGCTCTACAAGGGCGAACGCCTGGTGCCGCAGCGTGGCCGTGAAGAGGAATATCGCGAGCGGGCGCCGCGGCGTCCGCAGGCTCGGGCGTGACGGATTGGGTAATCGAGTGATTGGGTAGCTGGGTAATCGATTGAGCAATCGACCAGACAATTACCCGCTTCCCAGATTCTCCGATTACCAGATGCAGGATTCATCGTTATGTTGATGCCGAAGAAAGTTAAATACCGCAAGCAGCAGCGCGGGCGCATGGCCGGCAAGGCCTGGCGCGGGTCCGACGTGTCGTTCGGCGACTACGGGCTGAAGGCGCTGGAACCCTGCTGGCTGACGGATCGCCAGATCGAAGCGGCGCGTATCGCGATGACCCGCTTCGTGGCGCGCGGCGGAAAAATCTGGGTGCGTGTGTTCCCGGACAAGCCGATCACCAAAAAGCCGCAGGAAACCCGCATGGGTAAGGGCAAAGGCGCGCCGGATCAGTGGGTGTGCGTCGTCCGTCCCGGCCGCGTGATGTTCGAGATGGAAGGCGTGAGCGAGAAGGACGCGCGCGAAGCGATGCGCCTGGCGGCGGCGAAGCTGCCGATTCTCACGAAGTTCGCGACCCGGTTCGCGCTGGAGAAGATGCTATGAAGGCCGCCGAACTGCGCGACCTCGGCGCCGACGAGCTCGGCGCCAAGGAGCGCGACCTGACCGATCAGCTGTTCCGGATGCGCATCCAGAAGTCGATGGGACAGCTGGAAGCGCCGGACAAGATGCGCACAGTGCGCCGCGATCTTGCACGCATCAAGACGGTGCAACGACAGAAGAGACAGGCGTAGATATATGGCGCAGAAATCAGAGAAGGTCGGCGTGGTCGTCTCCAACAAGATGCAGAAGAGCATCGTGGTGGCGGTCGAGTGGCAGGTGCGGCACGGTTTGTACGGCAAGACCGAGCGGCGCTCCTCCAAGTTCATGGTGCACGACGAAGAGAACGCCGCGAAGATCGGCGACACTGTCGCGATCACCGAGACGCGGCCGATGAGCCGCCGGAAGCGCTGGGCCCTCGCCCGCGTCGTCCGCAAGACGGCGGAAGTCTAGGAGCCAACCATGATTCAGATGCGATCGATCCTCGACGTCGCCGACAATTCCGGCGCGCGCAAGATCGCGGTGATCAGCGCGCTGGGCGGGTCGACCGGCCGCTACGCGCGCCTCGGCGACGTGGTCACCGCGTCGGTGAAGGAAGCGACGCCGGAAGGCACTGTGAAAAAAGGTCAGGTCGTCAAGGCGGTGATCGTGCGAACGGTCAAGGAAGAGCGCCGTCGCGACGGCAGCTACATTCGCTTCGACCGTAACGCGGCCGTGCTGATCAACGACAACAACGAGCCGATCGGCACCCGCGTGTTCGGGCCGGTCGCGCGCGAACTGCGCGAGCGCCGCTTCATGAAGATTATTTCGCTGGCGCCAGAGGTTCTGTAATGCGTCTCGCTACACCGCTACGGAAGAACGACAACGTGCTGATTATCACGGGCAAGGACCGCGGCAAAAAAGGCCGCGTGCTGAAAGTGCTGCCCGAGAAGAACCGCCTGATCGTCGAAGGCGTGAACATGATCAAGCGCCACACGAAGCCGAACCCCGGCAAGAACGTCAAGGGCGGCATCGTCGAACGCGAGGCCTCGCTGCACGCATCGAACGCGCAGCTGGTCTGCCCTGAGTGCGGCGCGCAGACGCGCGTCGGGCACAAGATTCTCGGCGACGGCCGCAAGGTCCGCGTGTGCCGCAAGTGCGAGGGAGTGGTCGACAAATGAATCGGCTGAAAGAGAAGTACCAGAAGGAAGTCGTGCCGGCGCTCACCAAAGAGTTCGGCTACAAGAACGTCATGGCCGTGCCCAAGGTTTCCAAGGTCGTGGTCAACATGGGCCTTGGCGAGGCGACGTCCAACGCGAAGATCATCGACACCGGCGCCGACGAACTCGCGCGCATCACGGGTCAGAAGCCGGTGTCGCGCCGGTCGAAGAAATCGATCGCGCAGTTCAAGGTCCGCAAGGGCCAGCCGGTCGGGACGATGGTCACGCTGCGCGGCGAGCGCATGTGGGAATTCCTGGACCGGTTAGTGAGCATCGCCCTGCCGCGCGTGCGCGACTTCAAGGGTGTGTCGCCGAAAGGGTTCGACGGCCGTGGGAATTACACGCTCGGTCTGAAGGACCAGTTGCTGTTTCCGGAGATCGATTACATGAAGGTCGACAAGGCACGCGGCATGAACGTGTCGGTCGTCACGACCGCGAGGACGGACGAAGAAGGACGGAAGCTGCTGCAATTCATCGGCATGCCGTTCCGTCAGAACTAACGCATATGGCCACTACAGCGAAGATCGCGAAAGAAGCAAAGACCCCGAAGTTCAAGGTCCGGCTGCGTAACCGCTGCCGTCTGTGTGGACGCCCGCGCGCTTACATGCGGAAGTTCGCCCTGTGTCGCCTCTGTTTCCGCAAGCTCGCGCTTGACGGGGACGTGACCGGGGTGACAAAGAGTAGTTGGTAATCGGGTAAGTGGGTAATTGAGTAATTGGTTCGATCAAAATTACCAATTTGCCAAGTCACCAAATTACCAAATCTGAAGGCTGAGAGAGATATGACTGACCCTATCGCAGATATGCTCACGCGGATTCGCAATGCCGTGACCGCCAACGGGACGCGCGTCGACATGCCGTCGTCGCGCCTGAAGGCCGAGATCGCTCGCATCCTCCAGGACGAGGGCTACATCCAGGGCTTCAAGCTGCTGGACGGTGCGCTCGAAAAGACCACCGCGCAGACCAAGACGCTGCGGCTGTTCCTCAAATACGGTCCGCACGGCGAGCGGTTGATCACCGGTGTGCAGCGCATCAGCCGCCCCGGCCGCCGCGTCTACTTCGGCAAGGAAGAAGTGCCCGAAGTGCTGGCTGGACTCGGCACGAGCATCCTGACGACGTCGCGCGGCGTCATGACCGGCCGCGCCGCCGTGAAAGCCGGCGTCGGCGGCGAAGTGCTCTGCAACATCTGGTAAACGCATATGTCCCGAATCGGTAAAAAACCCATCACCGTTCCCAAAGGCGTCACCGCGAAAGTGGTCGACGGCGCTGTGGAACTCCAAGGCCCGAAAGGCAAGCTGCGGCAGGCGCATCCGGCCGGCATCAACTTCGAGCTCGTGGACGGATCCCTCATCGCCAAGCTGTCGAGCGACGACAAGCTGTTGGGCAAGTTCCACGGCCTGGCGCGCAGCCTGGTTGCGAACGCGGTCACCGGCGTCACCGACTGCTTCAAGCGCGAACTCGACATCGTCGGTGTCGGCTACCGCGCGGAGTTGAAGGGCAAGCAGGTCATCTTCGCGCTCGGCTACTCGCATGCGGTCGTCTTCGACATCCCGAACGGGATCGACGTGACGATCGACAAGCAGACGCACATCACTGTCACCGGCGTCGACCGGCAGCTGGTCGGGCAGGTGGCGGCCAACATCCGCCGGCTGCGCAAGCCCGACCCGTACAAGCAGAAGGGCGTCCGGTATACCGGTGAGGTCTTGAAGAAGAAGGCCGGAAAGACCGGAGCCAAGTAGGGCTCAGGGCTGAGGGCAAAAGGCTAAGACATGAGAATCAAGACAAAAGACGATCGGCGCGTCCGGATTCAGCTGCGGCAGCGCAAGCGGATCTCGGGCACGAAAGAGCGGCCGCGTTTGAGCGTGTTCCGCAGCGTCACCCACATCTACGCGCAGGTGATCGACGACTTGAGCGGCGAGACGCTGGTCTCGGCGTCGACCGTCGAGCCCGCGGTCAAGGGGTCGCTCGACAAGGCGGCGCGCGGCGGCAATCTGGCGGGCGCCGAGGCGATCGGCAAGGTGATCGCCGAGCGTTCGATCGAAAAAGGCATCAAGCGCGTGGTCTTCGACCGCAGCGGGTTCCTGTACCACGGGCGCATCCGCGCCGTGGCGGACGCTGCGCGCAAAGCGGGACTGGAATTCTAGGAGCACTATGCGAACTCGCGAGCGAATCGACCCGAGCCAGCTCGACCTCAAGGACAACGTGGTGCAGATCAGCCGCGTGACCAAGGTGGTCAAGGGCGGTAAGAACCTCAGCTTCAGCGCGCTGGTCGTGGTCGGCGACGGCCACGGTGTGGTCGGCTTCGGCATCGGCAAGGCGAAGGAAGTGCCGTCGGCCATCAAGAAGGGCATCGAGGCGGCGAAGAAGAATCTGATCCGCGTGCCGCAGGCCGGCAACACGATTCCGCACCGGATCGTCGGCAACTTCGGCGCGGGCAGCGTGCTGCTGAAGCCGGCGCCGGACGGCACCGGCATCATCGCCGGCGGCGCCGTGCGCGCGGTGGTCGAAGCGGCGGGGATCGCCAACATCGTGACCAAGTCGCTCGGATCGGCCAACGCGCACAACGTGGTGCGCGCGACCTGTGTCGGGCTGGATTCACTGAAGGACCCGGCGACGATCGCGCGGATGCGCGGGAAGACGCTCGAGGAACTGACGGGCGTGAGCGCGTAATCATGGCGAATCATCGAACCGACACCAAGGGCGCCACCGTGAAGGTGACGCTCGTCAAGAGCCCGACCGGGTTCAACGGGACCCAGCGGATCGTCGTGAAGAGCCTCGGCCTCCTGCGGATCCGCCACTCGGTGGAACTGAAGGACACGCCGGAAACGCGCGGCATGATTCACAAAGTGCGTCACCTCGTGGAGGTGCAGTAACCATGGCATTGAATAATCTGCGCCCGCCCAAGGGCATGAAGCACGCGAAGAAGCGGATCGGCCGCGGCCAGGGTTCTGGCAACGGCAAGACCGCGGGTCGCGGGCACAAGGGTGCGAAATCGCGATCGGGCTTCACCTTCAAGCGCGGCTTCGAAGGCGGCCAGATGCCGCTGCACCGCCGCGTGCCCAAGCGCGGGTTTCACAACCCGTTCCGCGTCGAGTATGAAGTGGTGAACCTCGACACGCTCGGTGAGCGGTTCGAAGCCGGCACCGTCGTGACCCTGGAACTGCTCGCTGAACATCGCCTGATCAGCTCGACCAAGAAGCTGCTGAAGGTGCTGGGCCGCGGTGAGATCAGCAAGGCGCTGACGGTGCACGCGCACAAGTTCAGCGGCAAGGCCGCGGAGAAGATCGCGGCGGCGGGCGGCGCAACGGAGCAACTCGCGTGAACGACAGTCTGAAGAATCTCTTCACCGTCTCGGATCTGCGGAACCGCATCCTGTTCACGCTGGGCATGCTGGCGGTGTATCGCGTCGGGCACCACATCACGGTGCCGGGCGTGAACCTGGCTGCGCTCGACGAGCTCGCGCGGCAGATGCAGAACAACATGTTCGGGCTGTACGACATGTTTTCCGGCGGCAACCTGTCGCGGGTGACGATTTTCGCGCTGGGCATCATGCCCTACATCAGTGCGTCGATCATCCTGCAGTTGTTGACGGTGGTGTGGCCGTACCTCGAGAAGCTGTCGAAGGAAGGCGAACTGGGCCGCCGCAAGATCACCCAGTACACCCGCTACGGGACGATCGTGCTCAGCGTCGTGCAGGCGCTCGGCATCGCGATCTTCCTCGAGCGGCAGACCAAGATTGCCGGCGGACTCCCGCTCGTCTATCACCCCGGAATCGCGTTCCGGATGATGGCGGTGCTGACGCTGACCACTGGCACCTGCTTCATCATGTGGCTCGGCGAGCAGATCACCGAGCGCGGCATCGGCAACGGCATGTCGCTGATCATCTACTCGGGCATCGTTGTCGGGCTGCCGCGCGCGGTGCTGCAGACCATCGATCAGATGCGGACCGGCCAGCTCGGACTGCTGCGCGTCCTGTTCCTGATCGTGTTCATGGCGCTGGTCATCGCGGCGATCGTGTTCGTCGAGCGCGCGCATCGGCGCGTCACCGTGCAGTACGCCAAGCGCGTCGTCGGCCGGCGGATGTACGGTGGGTCGAGTACGCACATTCCGCTGAAGGTGAACACCGGCGGCGTCATCCCGGTGATCTTCGCCTCGTCGATTCTCGCGTTCCCCGCGACCATCGCGCAGGCGTTCCCTGGTAAGTACGCCGACGCGGTGTCGCAGCAGCTCGGCCTTGGCATGCCGCTCTACAACCTGCTGTATGTCGCCGGCATCATCTTCTTCGCCTACTTCTACACCGCGATCATCTTCAACCCGGATGACGTGGCGGAAAATATGCGCAAGTACGGCGGGTTCGTGCCGGGCATCCGGCCGGGTAAGCGCACCGCAGAGTACATCGACACGATCCTGGCGCGGATTACGCTGGCGGGGGCCATCTACCTGGCGCTCATCGCGATCCTGCCCAACTTCCTGATCAGCGGCTTCCGCGTGGCGCCGATCCCGTTCATCGGCGAATGGCTCGACGCGGCGCTGCCCAAGTTCATCACGGAAGGCCTGAACGTCCAGTTCTTCTTCGGCGGCACCTCGCTGCTCATCGTCGTCGGCGTGGCGATGGACACCGTGCAGCAGGTCGAGTCGCAGCTGATCATGCGGCACTACGACGGCTTCATGAAGAAGTCGCGGATTCGCGGCCGGCGCGCGTAAATGTCGCTGAACCTGCTGATGCTCGGGCCGCCGGGCGCGGGAAAAGGCACGCAGGCGGAACGGTTTGCGCGGGTCAAGGGAATTCCCAAGATCTCGACCGGGGACATCCTGCGGGAAGCCGTGCATACGGGGACCGAGATCGGCCTTCGGGCCAAAGCGGTCATGGATCGCGGTGAGTTGGTCGGCGACGACGTGATGATCGGGATCGTGCGCGAACGGTTGGAGCGCGCGGATGCGGTTGGCGGGTTCGTCCTCGACGGGTTTCCGCGGACGGTCGCGCAGGCGGCGGCGCTCGACGGGATCATGAGCAGCCGCGGTCCGCTGATCGTCGTGGACATCGTGGTGCCGGAAGCCGAACTCGTGCGGCGGCTGGGCGGCCGGATGATTTGCGACGAGTGCGGCACTGGTGGGCAGATTGGCAGCGCGGTCGGCGCGGCGTGCGCCAACTGCGGCGGATCGCTGGTGCAGCGCACGGACGACAACCAGGCGGTCGTGCTCGAGCGCTTGAAGGTGTACCACCGGCAGTCGGAGCCGCTGGTCGAGTACTACCGCGTGCGGCCGACGTTCCGATCGATTGACGGCGCGCAGGCGCCCGATCGCGTGGCGGCGGATCTGGCGGCGGCGATTGAAGCGGCCGGCAGCGTGGCCGTCCGTCCAGGAGCCAAAGGGTGATTGTCTGCCGCTCGGCGGCGGAACTCGCCAAAATGCGCGAAGCTGGCCGGCTGGTGGGTGAAGTGCTGACCGAACTGGCCGCTCACGTCGCCCCAGGGGTGACGACGGCGGATCTGGACGAGCTGGCGGAGACGCGGATTCGGAAGGCGGGAGCGACGCCGGCGTTCAAGGGGTATCACGGATATCCGGCGACGATTTGCGCGTCGGTCAACCAAGAGGTGATCCACGGGATTCCCTCGGGCCGCCGGGTGTTGAACGAAGGCGACGTGATCTCGATCGACGTCGGCGCCGAATTGAACGGGTATTTCGGCGACAGCGCGATTACCCTGGCGGTCGGTCAGGTGTCGGAAGCCGCAGCGACGCTGCTGCGGGTCACCGACGAATCGCTCTACAAGGCGATCGAGGCGGTGAAGCCGGGCGGGCGGATTTCGGATATCGGCCACGCGGTGCAGCGCCACGTGGAAGCGTTCGGGTTTTCGGTGGTGCGCGAGTTCGTCGGCCACGGCATCGGGCAGAAGATGCACGAGGAGCCGCAGGTGCCGAACTACGGCGAGCCGGGCCGCGGGCCGCGCCTGGCTGAGGGCATGGTGCTCGCGATCGAGCCGATGGTCAACGCCGGCAAGCCGGCGGTGAAAGTGCTGGCGGACGGGTGGACCGCGGTGACGCGCGACGGCACGCTGTCGGCGCACTTCGAACACACGGTGGCGGTAACGGCGGACGGAACATGGATTCTGACGGCGAGGGAAGTGCCGGTCGCTGTCAGGTAGCGCGAAGGCTTTAGCCGAGCGATGAGTGCGGTTGTCGGAGTCGTCACCGAGACGCTGCCGAGCGCGCTGTATAAAGTGCGGCTTGACGAAGGGTCGCTGGTGACGGCGCACATCGCGGATCGGATGGATCGCAACTTCGTGCGGATCCTGGTCGGCGATCGAGTGAGGTTGGAACTCTCGCCGAGCGACGTCGGGCGAGGGCGGATAGTAGAAAAGCTGTAGCGCACGTAGCGCGAAGGCTTCAGCCGAGCGAGGACTATGAAGGTAAGAGCATCGGTCAAACGGATTTGCGACAAGTGCAAGATCGTCCGGCGCAAGGGCGTCGTGCGTGTGATTTGTTCGAATCAGAAACACAAGCAGCGGCAGGGATAAGACTATGGCGCGAATTGCAGGCGTTGATCTCCCGAGGACCAAGCGTATCGAGATTGGTCTCACCTATATCTATGGCATCGGGCGCTTCCGCTCGAACACGATTCTGAAAGCGGCCGGGGTCAGCCCCGACATTCGCATCAAGGATCTGTCCGAAGACGACGTTCGGAACATCAGCAAGGTGCTCGAGGAGCAGGGTGGCGTGGAAGGCGATCTTCGCAAGGAGATCTCCATGAACATCAAGCGGTTGATGGAAATCGGCTGCTTCCGCGGGCTCCGGCATCGCCGCAATCTGCCCGTGCGCGGGCAGCGGACGAAGACCAACGCGCGCACGCGCAAGGGTCCGCGTAAAGGCGCCATCGCGAAGAAGAAGGTTATCTAACCATGGCAAAGAGTGACGCAGCGGCCCCGGATTCGGGCCTTCCCGAGAAAGAAAAGAAGGAAGGCGCCGGCAAGCGCAAGAAAACCTTCAAGAAGCGCGGCGAGAAGCGGATCGTGCACCATGGCCTGGCGCACATTCACGCCTCGTTCAACAACACCACGGTGACCATCACCGATACCGAAGGCAACGTCGTGGCGTGGTCGAGCGCCGGCGGCATCGGTTTCAAGGGTTCGCGCAAGGGTACGCCGTTCGCGGCGACCCAGGCGGCGCTCGCGGCCGGCAACGTCGCCAAGACGGTCGGCATGCGGTCGCTGGACGTGCGCGTGAAGGGGCCCGGGTCCGGCCGTGAGTCGGCGATCCGCGCTCTGCAGACGGTCGGTCTCGAAGTGAAGTCGATCCGCGACGTGACGCCCATCCCGCACAACGGATGCCGTCCGCCGAAGCGGAGGAGAGTGTAAATGGCTCGTTATATCGGTCCGGTCTGCCGGCTCTGCCGCCGCGAGGCGATGAAGCTGTTCCTCAAGGGAGAGCGCTGCTACACGGAGAAGTGCGCCATCGAGAAGCGGAACTTCCCGCCCGGCCAGCACGGCAAGACGCGGAAGGCGAAGCTCGCCGGTTACGGCCTGCAGCTGCGCGAGAAGCAGAAGGTCAAGCGCATCTACGGCGTGCTCGAGGATCAGTTCCGCGGCTACTTCGAAGCGGCGGAGCGCGCGCGCGGGATCACCGGCGTGACGCTGCTGCAGCTGCTCGAGCGCCGGCTGGACAACGTCATCTATCGGCTGGGTCTGTCGACGTCGCGGCCGCAGGCGCGGCAGCTCGTCCGCCACGGCCACTTCCTCGTCAACGGCAAGAAGGTCGACATCCCGTCCTTCCAGGTGAAGGAAGGCGACGTGATCACGGTCCTCGGCCGCACGCAGAAGAACACGACGATCGAGCACGCGATGGAAGAAGTGAAGGGTCGCGGTGTCCCCGAATGGCTGTCGTTCGACCAGACGGCGATCACCGGCCGCGTCAACGCGATTCCGACGCGCGAGCAGATCAATCTGCCGGTGCAGGAACAGCTCATCGTCGAGTTGTACTCAAAGTAAAAACCTAAAAGCTTTGGTCTTTTAAGTTTTCGCTTTCGTAACTGTCGGCCCGCAGCCTTTTCAGACCTGCGGCGGGAGGTCGGCGGTCAATTGCAGGTCTGGAGGCCCGTCTGCGGGCCCAACGCGAAAGGATATCAGGATGTTGTGGAAAGGTTTTCAGCGACCCAAGCGGCTCGAGTTCGAACGCGAGACGCTCACCGATCGGTTCGGCCGGTTCTACGCGCAGCCGTTCGAGCGCGGTTTCGGCACGACGATCGGCAACGCCCTGCGCCGCGTGCTGCTCTCCTCGATTGAAGGCGCGGCGATCACCGCGGTGAAGATCGACGGCGTGCTGCACGAGTTCTCGCCGATTCCAGGCGTGGTCGAGGACGCGACGGACATCATCCTGAACCTGAAGCAGATTCCGCTGAAGCTGCATACGGATCAGATCAAGACCCTGACCATCAAAATCGACAAGGCCGGCGAAGTGCGCGGGCGCGACATTCAGGCCGACGGCGACGTCGAGATCCTGGAGCCGGATGCCCACATCGCGACCGTCTCCGAGCACGGCAAGCTGCACATGGAGATGCGCATGAAGCGCGGCCGCGGCTACGTCTCGGCCGACAAGAACTTCGATGAGGATCTCGGCATCGGCTGGATCCCGATCGACTCGGTTCACTCGCCGGTCAAGAAGGTCAACTACCTGGTCGAGGCGGCGCGTCTCGGACAGACCACCGACTACGACAAGCTGACGGTCGACGTCTGGACCAACGGTTCGATCAACCCGCGCGACGCCGTCTCGCTGGCCTCGAAGCTGGTCCGCGATCACCTGAACATCTTCATCAACCTCGAAGAGGGCCCGGAGACGACGGCCGAAGCCGCCGCCGACGCCCCGCGCTCGGGTGCGAGCAACGAGAACCTCGACAAGTCGGTCGAGGAGCTCGAGCTGTCCGTGCGGTCATACAACTGCCTGAAGAACGCGAACATCCGGACGATCCGCGAGCTGGTGCTCAAGACCGAAGCCGAGATGCTCAAGACCAAGAACTTCGGGCGCAAGAGCCTGAACGAGATCAAGGAAATCCTGCAGACGATGGGGCTCGGGCTCGGCATGCGCGTCGATCAGCCCGCGTCCTCGTCGCAGGACTAAAAGGTTATGAGACACCGAGTCGCACACAGAAAGCTGGGACGCGTCACGGAGCATCGCATGTCGATGCTGCGGAATCAGGCGACGGCCCTGCTCAAGTACGAGCACCTGACCACGACGGTCCCGAAGGCAAAAGAGCTTCGGCCGTTTGTCGAGCGCCTGATCACCGTTGCCAAGCGCGGCCTCGCGGCCGGCGAAGCGAACGGGAAGGTGCTGAACGCGCGCCGGCTGGTCATGCAAGACCTGCAGGATCGCGAAGTGGTGAGCAAGCTGTTCGACACGATCGCGCCGCGTTTCGCGACCCGTGCCGGCGGCTACACGCGGCTCCTCCGCATCGGCTTCCGCAAGGGCGACGGCGCGGAAACCGCGCAGGTCGAGCTGGTCGGCAGCGAGTTCGATCCGAACGCCAACGTCGAGACGCCTGACGCCGAAGCGGCGAAGCCGAAGAGCAAGGGCGTCGGAGGACGGCTGCGCGCAGCGGCCGAACGTCTCCGCGGCACCAAGAAG
>JANYHS010000184.1 GCA_025358945.1 Acidobacteriota bacterium | reverse complement strand
GGGAAGCCGACGATGATGTCCGACCCGATCGAGGCGTTGGGTATGCGCGCGCGGATGTGATCCACCAGCGACGCGTAGTATTCAATCGTGTAGGGCCGCCGCATCGCTGCGAGTAGACGATTGCTGGCGTGCTGCAACGGCAGGTGAAATGCGGCGCGAACCGATCGGACGAGGCCACCAGATCGACCACCTCGCGTGAACAGTCCATCGGCTCGAGGGACGAGATGCGGAACAGGATTCGCTCGGCTAAAGCCTTCGCGCTACGGTCGTCAGCCCGCGCCCTAGGGTCCAGGGCGCGCAGCAACTCGAGCAGCGACGAGCGAGGTTCGAGATCGCGGCCATACGACCCGAGATGCACACCGGTCAACGCAATTTCCTGAAAGCCGGCAGCGGTGACCCGCTCGACCTCGCGTAGCGCGTCTTCCACCCGCACGCTCCGCGGCAGCCCTCTCGTCGTCGGGATGATGCAGTAGGAACACGACTCGGCGCAGCCGGTCTGAACGCGCAGCGTGAACGCCGTACGTCCCGCGACGCCAGGCTCAATCGTCGCGCCGCACGGGCCTTCGCCTGAAGAAGGAGCCGCAGAGGGCGCAAAGAACGCGGAGAACACCTTGGTTTCTTCCCGAAGGATCTGGATAAGCCTCGGCTTGTCGTCATTGAGCACGACGCTGGCGACACTCGGGAGCGCCGCGATTTCATCCGGCCGGCGCGTCGCGTAGCAGCCGGTGACGACGATTCTGGCTGCGGGATTATCGCGGGCGATGCGTCGAATGGTCTGGCGCGCGCCCTGATCGGCGGTGGCCGTCACCGAACAGGTGTTGACGATCACGAGGTCCGCGTCCTGCGGCGACGACACGATGGCGCTGCCTGCGATCAGTTCTTCCTCGAAGCCGAGCGAGTCGGCCTGATTCACGCGGCACCCGAAGGTGATCACCGAGTACTTCACGGCGCTGATTCACCACAATGGACACAACGGACACCAGGAAAAACCCTAGGTTCGGAGAGGTCCGAACCTTTGTATCCATCGTGTCCTTTGTGGTGACTAGGCGTCATGAGCCAGTGCCTTTCTGCCGATGTCGTGCCGGTACTGCATGCCGTCGAACGAGATCTGCAGGACGCCGGCATACGCGCGGGCGATCGCTTCGGTAAAGGAGCCGCCGCGCCCGACGACCGTGAGGACGCGGCCGCCGGCGGTGACGATCTCGCCGCCGCGCGACGCGGTTCCTGCGTGGAAGACCGACACGCCAGGAATCGCCTCCGCCTTGTCGACCCCGTGAATCGCCTGACCGGACTCCGCTGATTCCGGATAGCCGCGCGAGGCGAGGACGACGCCAGTCAGCCGATCCGTACCGAGACGAACCGGTGCGTTGCGCAGCGCGCCCGCGGCGCCCGCGACGAGAATCGGCAGCAACGGCTCGTCGATCAGCGGCAGGATCACCTGCGCCTCCGGATCGCCGAGGCGCGCGTTGAACTCGATCACTTTGGGGCCGTCGGCCGTCAGCATCAGACCGACATAGAGAAAACCGCGGAATGGACATCCTTCGGCCGACATGCCAGCCATCACCGGACCGACGATCTCGCGCATGATGCGCGCCTCGAGCGCCGCATCGACGAGCGGACTCGGCGCAAACGCGCCCATGCCGCCCGTATTCGGTCCGCGGTCATCGTCGAACACCCGCTTGTGATCCTGCGCGGTGCCGATCGGTACCGCGCGCTCGCCGTCGCACACAAGGAAGAAAGAGACTTCGGGCCCGCTCAGGCACTCCTCGATCACGATGCGATCGCCGGCCGCACCAAATTTGCGCTCCTGCATCGCGTCGGTGATGGCGCGTTCCGCTGCGGCGCGGTCCTCGGCAATGACGACGCCTTTGCCGGCGGCGAGGCCGTCCGCCTTCAACACAACAGGCACTCCGAACTCGTCGCGGCGCACCGAGTCCAGAGCCTGGTCGAGCGATTCGCAGATGCGGAAGCGCGCGGTCGGGACGCCGTGACGCGCCATGAACGCTTTCGCAAACGCTTTGCTGGACTCGAGTCGGGCAGCGGCGGCCGTGGGTCCCAAGAGCAGGCGGCCCGCGTCGGCAAAGCGGTCGGCGAGGCCGAGGCTCAGCGGCAGTTCCGGTCCGACCACGGTGAAGTCGATCTGCTCGCGTTCGGCGAGCGAAAGGACGGCGTCGACATCGCCAAGGTCGATCGGCAGGGTCCGCGCGAGCCGCGCGATGCCCGGATTTCCCGGCGCGCAGACCAGCTCGCCGACATCGCGCTCAACGGCGAGCCGGGCCACCAGGGCGTGCTCGCGCGCGCCGCTACCTAGGACGAGAACTCTCATTGAATGAATAGCTTAGCGGACGTTGAAGGAGTGCACGATGACGGGAAGCCGGGGGACTATTTCGTTGACGCTGCCGTCGTATTACGCCTAGAATCTGCGTTTACCTGTGATAGCCTAACATATTTGGTAAGTCTGACATTTCGTCATCGAGTTATCGCCACCCGAAGGGGGTGTTTGTCGCGTGGCTGAAGTCAAGATTCAAGAGGGCGAGTCGATCGAAAGCGCTCTTCGCCGGTTCAAGCGGAAGGTCCAGCAGGAAGACATCATCAAGGACATCAAGAAGCATTCCTTCTATTTGAAACCGGGTGACAAGCGAAGGGCCAAGCAAGCACTCGCCCGAAAACGGAATCGGAAGAAGCTCCGGCGCGAAACGGAGTAAGACCGACCCCCGACGAGGTAGCGACCGATGGAGTTCCAGGACAGGATTCTTTCGTGCGTGGATTGCGGTACGGAGTTCATCTGGACGGCGGGAGAACAACAATTCTTCGCTGACAAGAACTTCAAGAACGAGCCGAAGCGCTGCAAGGCTGTAAGGGCCAGCGCGCGGCTCGGCCAGCCGGTGGCGGGATGTCCCGCGAACGGGTCGAGACGCAGACCAGTTGCTCAGCCTGTGGTAAGGAAACGACGGTGCCCTTCAAGCCGACCCAGGGGCGCCCGGTGTTCTGCAAGGAATGTTTTCAGTCCCGGAAATTCGCCGGGGCTGGCGGCTAGCAGACACTCTGCGGTCAACGCGTTCGTCACAACTCATCGACGTCGCCGTCGCGCCGGTTGGCGCGGCGGCGAGTTGAGCCCCACCGAAGCCCGAGTTTCATTGCGTGCGGGCGCAGGCGGGTGTTAAGCTCACTTTCGCGATTTTATCTGGAGCGTTTTGCATGCAGATCGAGGAACGGATGGTCGGCGACGTGGTCGTTCTCGACCTGAAGGGCAAGATCACCCTGGGCGAAGGCGACGAGTTGCTCAAGGACAAGGTCAACAGCCTCGTCAACCAAGGCCACAAGAAAATCGTGCTGAACCTCGCCGGCGTCCCCTACATCGATAGCGCAGGGCTCGGCGAAGTGGTTCGCACATACACCACCGTAAGCCGGCAGGGCGGCAGCCTCAAGCTGTTGAACCTGACGAAACGCATCACGGACCTCCTGTCGATCACGAAGTTGTTGACCGTATTCGAGACGTTTGACACCGAGAACGAGGCGGTCCGGAGTTTTTCGGCATCGGCCAAGGTCTAGTTCGCCTCCCGCGCTAGATGGCGCGCAGCACTTCATCCCCTGCGGCGACCCCCGGTACTGCGGACAACGCGGTGCCGGGGCGTTCGCTTGCCCGCCAGCTTCTCCTGTCCCTGCGTCCGGCGCAGTGGACCAAGAACCTTCTCGTGTTTGCGGGGCTGCTCTTCGGTCGCCGACTGTTCGACGCGGTCGCGCTTCTCGATGCCGTATCCGCGTTCGTGGTGTTCTGCGGCCTCTCCGGCGTTGTCTACATCGTCAACGACATTGCCGACCAGGACAGCGACAGCCGGCACCCGCTCAAATCGCGGCGGCCGATCGCGTCCGGGGCGCTGCCGGTGCCGATCGCGATCGGTGCCGCCGTGGTGCTCGGCGCGGGCGGGCTGGCGGGAGCGTACGCGATCGATCCCGCGTTTGCCATCGTCGCCTTCGCGTATCTCGCGCTGCAGATCCTCTATTCCTTCGCTCTCAAACACATCGTCATCATCGACGCGCTGACGCTCGCACTCGGCTTCGTCCTTCGCGCCGCGGGCGGCGCGGTGGCGGTGCACGTCGAGATCAGCCAGTGGCTGCTGGTGTGTACTATCCTGCTGGCGCTGTTCATCGCGCTGGCGAAACGTCGACACGAGATCGTGCTGCTCGCCGCCGGCGCGGCGGATCACCGGCCGATTCTCGGCGAATACAGCGCCTACCTTCTCGATCAGATGATCGGCGTCGTCACGGCGTCGACGCTGATTTCGTACATCTTCTATGCGATTAGCCCCGAGACGCAGGCGAAGTTCGGCACCGCCTGGCTCGGCTTGACCATTCCCTTTCCCTTGTATGGGATTTTCCGGTACTTGTATCTGGTCCACCAGCGCGAAGGCGGCGGGAGCCCTGCGGATCTGCTCCTGACCGACCGGCCGCTCCTCGCGTGCGTGGCGCTTTGGGCGCTCACGGTGGCCTTGATCATTTACCATCCGGTCTGACCTTATGCCCGATTTCAACGTCCGCTCCGACTCCGTGAACGTCGAGCAGATCATGGAGCAGATCCGGGCGCGGATCCGCGAGAAACGCGGCGTCGACTACACCGAACAGCAGATCCGCGAGCTGGCAACGGTGAAGCTCGAGACGTTCCTCGATCCGCGCGGCGTCCGCTCCGACCTGCTCGATCAGTTCAAAGCCCTGCCGAAGTACGAACCGCCCGATCTGCCGAACTACGCGTTCGAGGATGCGACGCTGTTCGAATCGCACCGCGCCGCGATCCGGTGGGTCCGCAAGCTGCTGATGCCGCTGCTGAAGCTGCTGTTCAACCCGAACCCGCTGATTCAGGCGCTGCACATCCAGGCGCAGCTGAACGCGATGAACCTCGAGCGCGAGAACCAGCGCGAGATGTCCCGACGGGCGATGGATCAGCTGTACTACGAGCTGGTGCACAACCTGGTGATCGAAACGACGCGCACGGGTATCGAGGTCAAGAACCTCAAGATGCGCGTCGAATCGATCTCGAGCCGTCTGGAGTTCAACGAACGCCGCGCGCGCGCACTCGAAGGCGTCGTGGTCTACAAGCCGTCGGAGACCGTCGAACCGCCCGCACCACAGGTCCAGGTCCAGCGGCAGGCGCCTCCGCCACAACGGCAGTACGCGCCGCCCAGCCAGCCGCAGCAGCGGTACACGCCGCCGCAACGTTCGTACAGCGCGCCCGAACCGGCGCCGGCCTCGACGCCGGCGGTCAGCGCGGCGCCCGAAGCCATTCCCGCTCAGCCGACCAACGGCCCTGGAACGCAGGCTCCGGGACAAGGATCAGGCGTTCCCGGGGAAGGACCCGGACAGCGGAGCCGGCGTCGCCGCCGGCGTCGCGGCCGCCGCGGAGGCGGAGCGGCCTCCGCCGTCATGGGCGCGCCAGGATCGCAGCCCCCCCCCCAGACGGGTGACGGATCCGCGTCTGTCGATGCGGTCGAAGAGATGGACGCGATGGACCGCCTCGACGATGACGGCGGGCCGGAGTCCGACGAGACGCACGCGGCCGCGGTTGAACACGTCGAACAGGCGGCGATCGCGGACGCGCACGCGGACACGCCTGTCGTAGAGCCACGAGTCGAGCCGCCCGTTGTAACGCCCCCGGCGCCGCACGTGGATCCACCCACCGCGCCGCCGGCGCCGGCCATCGAACCGCCACCGCCGGCCGAACCGACGACCGCCACGACGCCGCCCTCACCGGATCACGCGGACCCCGATCCGCAGTGAAGATCGCGGTCGTCGTTCAGCGCTACGGTCAGGCCGTCAACGGCGGCGCCGAGTTGCACGCGCGGTATATCGCCGAGCATCTGGCCCGTCACGGACAGGTCGAAGTCCTCACCACGTGCGCGACGGACTACGTCACTTGGCGCAATGAGCTGCCGCCAGGCGTCGAGCAGATCAACGGCGTACCGGTTCGGCGCTTCAAGGTGAAGCACGAACGCGATCCACTGGTCTTCGGCAAACGATCCGATCGCGTCTTCGAACAGCTGCATTCGCTTGGCGACGAACTCGACTGGCTCGACGCCGAGGGGCCGACGAGTCCGGCGCTCGTCGACTACATCAACAAGCACGCCGCCGAGTACGACTACTGCCTGTTTTTCAGCTATCGCTACTACCACGCGTACTACGGCGCGCGCGCCGCGGGCGCGAAGGCGATTCTCGTGCCGACCGCAGAGCGCGACGCGACGATTGGCCTGTCGATCTTTCAGCCGCTGTTCCGCAGTGTGCGCGCGGTGATGTACAACTCGCCGGAAGAACGCGCGATGATCCAGGCCGTCTCCGGCAACGACACCGTCCCCGGCGTCGTCGTGGGGATCGGATCGGATGTGCCGAACAATCCGCAAGGCGCGCGTTTCCGCCAGAAGTACAACATCCGCGGCCCCTTCGCCGTCTACGTCGGGCGCATCGATCAGAACAAAGGCTGCACGGAGCTGTTCGAATTCTTTCAGGGCTACCTGAAGGACCCGGCCGGCAAGCTGTCGCTGATCCTGATCGGCCACACACTCCTGCCAATCCCCGAGCATCAGCGGATCCGGCACCTGGGCTTCCTGGAGGATGCGGACAAGTTCGACGCGATGGCAGCGGCAGACGTGCTGATCATGCCGTCGTACTACGAGAGCCTGTCGATGGTGGCGCTCGAGGCGTGGGCGCTCGGCCGGCCGGTGCTCGCCAACGGCAGGTGCGACGTGCTCAAGGGTCAGTGCCTGCGCAGCAACGCGGGGTTGTTCTACGAAACCTACGCCGAGTTTGTCGGCACACTCGAAGCGATTGAACAGAACCGCTGGCTCTCGGGATCGCTCGGCCGAAACGGCCGGCAGTTTTTCCGAGACAATTACGACTGGGCGGTCATCGAACGCAAATACCTCGAGATGTTCGAGCGGCTGAACCAGAACGTGCCGGTATCCACCGCCGACCCGCTCCCCGGCTGGTTCGACCGCCGGCGCCAGGATCTGCCGGCCGCCGAGGACGTACTCGCTAAACTGCCGAAGGGGCCTGTCGGGAGGCACGGGTGATCCGGATCCACCAGGTGCTCGCCACGCTCGGCTACGGCGACGCCATCGGTCACGAAGTGCTCGGCATCCAGCGCGTGCTCCGGTCTGCCGGATACGAATCCGAGATCTTCGTCGACACCGCCGATTACCGACTCGAGCCGCAGACGCGCGATTACCGCGAGCTCGTCGACTTCAGCCGCCCGGACAACCTGCTGCTGCACCATTTCTCGCTCGGCTCAAAGGCCTCCCGCACGGCGTACGCCATGCCGGATCGCATGGCGCTTATCTACCACAACATCACGCCGCCGGAGTATTTCGTCGGCGTCCATCGCACGCTCGCGCGGCAGACGTTTCGCGGCCGGCGCGAACTCCAGGCCTACGCTGACCGGTGCGATCTGGCGATGGGCGATTCGGAGTTCAACCGTCAGGATCTCGAGACCCTCGGCTTCCCGCGGACCGCGGTGCTGCCGGTCGTCCCCGACTTCGCGCATCTCGATCGCGAACCGAACTGGCTCGTGGCGCGCGACTTCGACGACGAGTGGACGAACATCGTGTTTGTGGGCCGCGTGATCGCCAACAAGAAGATCGAGGATCTGGTCCGCTGGTTTCACGCGTATCACACGATCTTCAACCCGCGCTCGCGGCTGCTGCTCGTCGGCGCGCAGAGCGGGTTCGAGCGCTACCTGGCGTCGCTGCATCAGCTGGTCGGCACACTCGGCGCCTCCCACGTGCATTTCGTCGGACACGTGTCGGACGAAGAACTGGTCGCCTTCTACGACGTCGCGGATCTGTTCCTGTGCGCCAGCGAGCACGAAGGCTTCTGCGTACCCATCGTGGAGGCGTTCTACAAGCAGGTCCCGGTACTGGCCTACGCGGCGACCGCCGTCCCCTCGACGATGGACGGCGCGGGTGTGCTGTTCGAGGATCGCGATCCGCTTCACGTCGCGGCGCTGATGGACGAAATTGTCTCGAACGTGGAGTTGCAGAATCAGATTGTGGACGGGCAGCTGGCCGCGGTCGCGCGCCTTCGCTCGAAGGACTTCGCCGGCACGCTGCTCGGCTTCGTCGATCGCATCCTCACGAACCCTCGCGCGCCGAAACCGCACGTCGCCTTCGATTTCTGGGGACAGTTCGACGCGGCGCAGGAACTCGAGGAGTTGCGCCTGTACCGTCCCGCGATCTATCAGGCGCTTCCCGAATTAACAGGTGACAATTTACAAGTTACAAAGGAACGCTCATGACCTCTTGTAAATTGTTCGTTGTCAATCGTGAATTGCGATGATCGTGAACCAATGGGTGCCCGCGGCGCACAAAGGCGACGCGATCGGCGACAGCGCGCGGCGCGTTCGCGATCTGCTCCGCGGTATGGGTCACGAGTCGGAGCTCTACGCGCTGACCATGGACGACGACCTGCGGCACGACGTGCGGCCGTTTGCGGACCCGGCGGCGACCCAGGGTCAGCTGACGATTTTCCACTACGCGCTCCCGTCGCCGATGACCGAGGCGTTTGCGTCGCTCGGCTCAGGCCGCGTACTGCAATATCACAACGTGACGCCGGCGTCGTACTTTGCTCCGTATGACCCGTCACTGTTCCGCCTTGCAGCGCTGGGTCGCGACGAGCTCGCCACGCTCGCGAGCCGTGTGGATCTCGCGCTCGGCGACTCCGAGTTCAACCGCCAGGAACTCGAGACACTCGGCTTCGAGCGCACCGGCGTGTTCCCGATCGCCGTCGACACGTCGCGCATCACACAGCCCGCTCAACGGCCGGCGCTCGATACGATTCTCGACGATGGCCTGGTCAACTTTCTGTTCGTGGGGCGCATCGCACCGAACAAGAAAATCGAGGACATCATCAGGCTGGCCGAGGTCTACAAGCGCTACGTTGACGCGTACTACCGTTTCATCTTCGTCGGCCGGTTCGACGTGGTGCCGCGGTATTATTCGATGATCCGCGCATTGATGACCGAGTACCGCTTCCTGAATGACCGATTTCTGTTCACCGGCCCTGTCTCCGACCAAGAGCTCGCCGTCTACTACCGTCACGCGGCCGTCTACATTTCAATGAGCGAACATGAAGGCTTCTGCGTGCCGCTGGTCGAAGCGATGGCCGCCGAGGTGCCGGTGCTCGCCTACGCCGCGGCCGCCGTGCCGGACACGCTGGGCGGCGCCGGCGTGCAATTTGCGCCGAAAGATCTCGAATACGTCGCGGAACTCCTGGGCGCGCTCGCGTTCGACGATGGGCTGCGGGCGCAGGTCATCGCCGGCCAGCGCCGCCGCCTCGCGGACTTCGGCGACGCCCGCGTCACGCGCGAACTGACCGCGCTTCTGCATACACTGTCGTGAAAATAGCCTTCATCATTCAGCGGTACGGCGCGGAAGTGCTCGGCGGATCCGAGCATCTCTGCCGCCTCGTGGCCGAGCGTCTCGCCGCCAGTCATGACGTCGACGTCCTGACGAGTTGCGCGCAGGACTACATCACCTGGAAAAACGAGTATCCCGAGGGCGCCGATCGCATCCGCGGCGTGACGGTGAGGCGATTCGCTACCACCTCCACGCGCGACATCGAGGCGTTCAACGCGTTCTCAGAACGGATCTACGACAAACCGCACAGCCGCGCCGACGAGATGGAGTGGCTGAAACAGCAGGGACCGTGGTGCCCTGGACTCGTCGAGTTCCTGCGCCGCAACCATCAGCAGTACGACGTCCTGATCTTTTTCACCTACCTCTACGCGACGACGGTGGTCGGCCTGGAGATCGCGCCGCAGCGCAGCATCCTGGTCTCGACCGCGCACGACGAGCCGGCCATCCGGCTCGAGATCTTCAAGGACGTCTTCCGCACGCCGGCAGCGATCTGTTACCTCACCGAGAGCGAACGTCGCTTCGTCGAGATGCAGTTTCCGGAGCGGCCGCTGCTCGAGGAAACCGTCGGCGTCGGCATCGATCTCGCGCAGGTGCAACCGTACCCGCGAATTCCCGCGCCATCGGCTGACGAAGAGCCGGGAGCCTCGACGGCCGGCGGCGATGCCACTGAGCCGGCCACTGGGTTTGAAGACGAGTCGCCGTCGCTCGATTCGCCCGCGCATCTGATGGCGCGTGGCGCGGTGTTCCGCCGGCGTCATCGGCTGTACGGTCCGATGGTGCTATACGGCGGACGGATCGATCCCGGCAAAGGCTGCGAAGAGTTGATTCAGTACTTCACCGAATACGTGAAGGAGGGCGGCGACGCGACGCTGGTGCTGATGGGCGCCAAGCTGATGGTGCTGCCCGAGGAGCCGTACATTCGCTTCGCGGGACGCTTGTCCGATCGCGAACGGCTGCAGGCGCTCGAGGCCGCGACCGTCGTCGTCTGCCCGTCGCCGTACGAAAGCCTCTCGCTGCTCGCGCTCGAAGCGCTGTCAGTTGGCACGCCGATCCTCGCCAATGCGCGCAGCGCCGTCCTGGTCGAACACTGCGTTCGCAGCAACGGCGGGCTGTTCTACGCGGATCGCGACGAGTTCGTGGAATCGCTGAAGCTGCTGACCGGCAACGACCGCCTGCGTGGCGAACTTGGCAGGAACGGCGTGGAATACGTCCGCGAGAATTACCGCTGGGACGTCGTGCTCGGGAAGTACGAGCGTCTCTTCGCGAAGATCAGAAACGCGAGATGACTACGTCAACGGCACGATGGGGTTTGAGCGCCTTGGCAGTGGGCTCCATCGATTTCGCGAGGCCGAAGTCCAGCACCTTCACTGCGCCATCGGGCCGCACTTTGATATTCGCGGGTTTCAGATCGCGATGGACGATCCCTTGCTCCGTGCGCCGCTTCAAGGGCCTCGGTAATGTGTTTCGCGATCGGCAATGCCTCGTCGAGCGGGATCGCGCCACGGGCGATCCGCTGCGAGAGATCCTCGCCCTCAACGAGTTCCATGACGAGCGCGTGGGTGGCGCCAGATTTTTCAAACCCGTAAATCGCCGCGATGTGGGGATGATTCAGCGACGCGAGCGTCTTCGCCTCGCGTTCGAACCGTGCCAGGCGTTCGGGGTCAGCGGCGAACGTGTCCGGCAGGATCTTGATCGCGACCTGGCGGCCAAGCGTCGTTGTCGGTCGCCCGATACACCTTCCCCATGCCGCTCGGTGACTTCATAAACGCCGAGGCGTGTGCCGGGGGTGAGGGCCAAGTGGTGTGGATCATACAGGCGGAGCGCTGGCAGGGTCCTGCTATCATCAGAGCGTGGAAAAAACGGTTGGCCATCGCCGAACCGACGGGCACGACCCGGCCGCATTGCAGCGCACCCTGGCCGCTGTGCGTCGGACCGGTTCGCTCGTGCCTCGCGGTGTGTACCGATTCAGCAGTTTCGAGGAGGCCGACGCGTGGATGACGCGCATGATGGCTCGTACGCACGTGAGCCGCAGCTCGACGATCTCGTCCGCCTCGCCCGCGCGCTGAACGCGCACCATGTCCGGTACGTGCTGATCGGCGGGTTCGCCGTCATCGCGCACGGCGGCGCGCGCACCACGAAAGACATCGATCTCCTCATCGACGCGGGGCCGGCGAATGTCGCGCGCGTGCGCGAGGCCCTCCAGATTCTCGAGGACAAGGCCGTCAACGACGTCGCCGATGACGATGTGGCCCGCTACTCGGTCGTGCGGGTCGCCGACGAGATCGTGGTGGACCTGATGGCGAAGGCGTGCGGCGTCGACTACGCCGACGCCAGCCGCGATGCGGTTGAGATCCTGTTTTCCGGCGTCCCGATTCCCGTGGCCAGCCCAGGTACGCTCATCCGGACCAAGAACACCATCCGCCCGTCGGATGCGGCCGACCGCCAGTTCCTGCAGGTGCTCATCGACGAAGCCGCGCGGTAGCGGCAATCCGCCTACTTCTTGAGACCCGTCGTCCAGAGACGATCGGCCGGCACACAGGTCTCTTCTGGTACGCCGCTCAGCACCAAGCGCAGAGACAATCTCTTACGACCCGAGAAGGACGCCGAGTTTCAGGGACACGCGTGAGGGTGCGTGGATCAGACGAGAAAGTCAAACTTCCGGTTGCGGGACCAGCGGAGAGATCGCCGAGCCTGCCCGTGAACCTGCCCACGCTCGGCCCGGCCAGATCGAGCGCGCTTCGCCGGCCGCCGAGTTCCTCTGCGACAAGCCGCAAGCCGCGACGAACCAGTTCGGATTCCGAGCGCCCGGTCGCGTCTTTGAGGGCATCCAGCAGAGCCCGGTCTTCTTTTCCAACACGGGCGTGCACGTAGGGCTTCATGGGACGAGTCGTAGCACAACGAACATCCTGCGTGCTACATGCGCCGCGCGCGTCAGAAGAGCGCGGTGGTCTGGTTATTTTTCGTCGAACACGGCGGCCGGCGCGACGGCTCCAGCCACGGCGGCAGCCGGCCCCTGCGGTCGGGGTGCTGCCGGCGCAGGCTCGGCGCCATTCGGCGTCCGCTTCCGACGCGGACGGATCTCGTATCGCTTGATCATCTCGTTCAGCGTCGTCGGCTTGATATGGAGGAGTTCGGCGGCGCGCTTCTGGACGCCGCCGGCGACTTCGAGCGTCGATTCGATCAGGCGCTTCTCGAAGTCGGTAATGACTTCCTTGAACGAGATCCCCTCTGGCGGAACGACGAACTGCGGCATCTGGAAATTCGGCGTCTTGCGCACGTGATCCGGAATCAGCTCGACGCCGATGACGTTGCCCGGGCTGAGCACCACCGCGCGCTCGATAACATTCTCGAGCTCGCGCACGTTGCCCGGCCAATCGTACTCGGTCAGCAGATCGAGCGCGTCCGGCGTCAGCTCGAGCACGCCCTTCTTGTTTTCCTCGGCGTACTTTTCCAGGAAGTGATGCACCAGCAGGGGCACATCGTCCTTGCGATCGCGCAGCGGCGGCAGCTGGATCGAGATCACGTGCAGCCGATAGAAGAGGTCTTCGCGGAACTTACCCTCCTCCATCATCTGGCGCAAGTCGACGTTGGTGGCCGCGATGATGCGGACGTCGACCTTGATGGTCTCCATGCCGCCCAGGCGCATGAAATCGCGTTCCTGGATCACGCGCAGCAGCTTGGCCTGCGTCTCGAGCGGCACGTTGCCGATCTCGTCGAAGAAGATGCTCCCCTTGTCGGCGAGGTCGAACATGCCCTTCTTCGGGTAGACGGCGCCGGTGAACGCGCCTTTGACGTGGCCGAAGAGCGTCGACTCGAGGAGATCCGGCGGCAGATTGCCGGAATTCACCGTCACGAACGACTTGTCGGACCGCGAAGAGTTGGCGTGGATGGCGCGCGCCACGAGTTCCTTGCCGGTACCGCTCTCGCCCTGAATCAGGATCGTCGACCGGCTCGGCGCCGCCTGAATGATGAGGTCGAACACCTGCCGCATCCGCGGGCTTCTGCCGATGATGTTCGCGAACTTGTGATACCGCTCCTGGATGTTCTGCCGAAGGTTGCGGTTTTCGTTGAGCAGCCGCCGCCGCTCCATCGCGTTGCGCACGACGATCAGCACTTCGTCGTTCTTGAACGGCTTGGTGACGTAGTCGAACGCGCCCGTTTTCATCGCCGCGATCGCGCTCTCGACCGACGCATACGCGGTGATGATGATGACGTTGAGGTCCTCGTCGATCCGCTTCAACTCGTCGAGCGTGGCGATGCCGTTCAGGCCCGGCATCATGATGTCGACGATGGCCGCGTCGAACGGCAGGGCGCGGGCCATCTCGAGACCCTCCGCGCCGGAGGACGCCACGCGCACGTCGTAGCCCTCCCGCGTGAGCAGTGTCTCGAGAATCTCGCGCATGATCTCTTCATCGTCGACGACCAGGATCGTGCCGTTGCGTGATGTGGCCATGGGTTAGTGTGCCCGCGCCGATCGTGCCGCAGCGGGAGCCTGGGGCAGCGCCATCGTAAAGCGTGTGCCCTGCCCGACCGCGCTGTCGCAGTGGAGCGCACCGTCGTGCTCGCGCACGATGCCGTAGGTGATCGACAGGCCGAGGCCGGTGCCCCGCCCGATCGCCTTGGTCGTGAAGAACGGATCGTAGATGCGCGCGATCTGCTCCGACGGGATGCCCGAACCCGTGTCGGCGACGTCGGCGATCACGCGCCCGCTTTCGACGCGCGTCGTGACCGAGAGCCATCCGCCGCTCGGCATCGCGTCGCGCGCGTTGAGGAAGAGGTTCAGAAACACCTGCTGCAGCTGATGCTCGATGCCAAGCACCGTCATGGCCGCCGGCGAGAGTTCGCGCCGCACCTTGATGCTGCCGACCTCGAACTGGTGTTCGAGCAAAGAGAAGACGTCCATAATGACCGCGTTCAGATCGACCTCGGTCCGTTCATTGGACGCCGTACCTGGGCGTGAGAGGTTCAACAGGCCATTGACGATCTTGGCGGCGCGGAACGTCTGCCGTTCGATTTTTTCGAGCAGCACCGTCTTCGGGTCGGCGGGATCGGCGCCCTCGAGCAGCATCTGGGTGAAGCTCGAAATGCCGGTGAGCGGCGTGTTGACCTCGTGCGCGACGCCGGCGGCCAGCAGGCCAATCGACGCCATCTTCTCCGAAATCTGGAGCTGCTCTTCGAGTTGCACGCGGTCGGTGATGTCCTCGATGATCATCAGCATCCCGACGACAGCATCGTCGCCCGAGGCGTTCTGCAGAGGCACTTCGGTGGCGTTGACGAGCAGGCGCGGCGTGTTGATGTCGCGCGACTCGAGCGGCACCCGGTACAGGGTCGCACCGTAGGGATGATCCTGGCGCGCGGCGCGCAGCGCCTCGACAAACGGCGCGTCGAACAGATCGCCGAGCCGGCAGCCGATCGCTGCCTCTCTGGTGACACCGTAGAGCTCTTCGAGCGCACGGTTCCAGCGAACAATCTTCTCGTCGGCGTCGAATACGACGAGGCCGTTGTCGAGCGACTCGAGAATGTTCTCGTTGAACTCGCGCATGCGGCCGAGTTCTTCGGCCTTGAGATGCAGCTGGCGGTATAGCCGGCCGTTCTCGATCGCGGTCGCGACCTGGCCGGCAACCGCAGTCAGCAGACCGAGGTCCTCGCTGTTGAAGGGCTCGTCGGTTTCCTTGCGTCCGAGCGCGAGGACCGCGATCGTCCGTCCCTCGAACACGCACGGCACGAAGTAGTAGATGCCGGCATCGCGCCACGCTTCCACTTCCTCGGCGAGGAAGCGCGCTGCGGCGATCGGATCGTCGAGCGCGACGGTGTGTCCACCGTCGAGCCGCGACATCATCGACGACCGGCGGGACAACCGGCCGATCGGCTGCGTAAACCCGTAGTCCCCGATCGAACTGAAATCTCCAGAGGCGACGCCTTCGGCCGCATCGCCCGGATCGCCAGGCGCCAGCATCAGCGCCATGCGATCGACCACCAGCGTCTCGACAATGCGGGCCACCAGCCGCTGGCTCAGCCTGACGATGTCGAGGTCGCTGTTCAAATCGCGCGCGAACGCCACCAGCGCGCGGCGGTAGTCGTAGCGGTCGCGGTAGAACACCCGGTCCAGCGCGTTCTGGACGGCGTCCTTCACCGGTCGCGCCAGCAGGACGACGACCAATGTTGCCAGCAACGCGATGATCCAGTTGTGGTCGTCCACATCGCTGACGAAGGCAAAGCCGGTGAGCTTGCGCAGCGCCGCGTAGAGCGTCACGCTCGCCGCCAGGAACGCGGTGTATGCGAAGCCGCGCTTGATGATCACCTCGACGTCGCGCAGCCGGTACCGGACGATGGCGCATGCGAAGGTCGCCGGCACCACGCCCAACAGGACCGCCGTGAGCTGCAACTCCACCGGCGGGTTCACGCCAAACGCCCACGGGAGCGCGTAGCCGAACGCGAACGGGCCGACGCCGAGCGCCGTGCCCCACGCCAGCCAGCGCAGCTGGCGGCGCGCCGTGACCGACGTGATTTGCCGGAACGCGCGCACGAGCACGCCGACGGCGGCGACCGCGCAGACGAACAGGTAGATGTGGTCGGACCGATCGAGCCATTCGAGCACGCGCGAAAACAACGCGCCGGACAGACTGCCATCGGCGGCCCGCGTGACGGCGATCACGCGCGCGGCGCCGAGCACCAGCGCCGGCAGGTACATCAGCGGCACGGCGACGCGCGAGTCGGGAGTCGTCAGAACGGAGTCGGGAGTCGTCAGTTCGGTGCGCGGCCGCTCCGGAAACACCATCGTGAAGTGCAGCAGCAGCGGCGGGAGCAGGGCAAACGCGATCGCGTCACCCCAGTAGAACGCCCAGTCGAGGCGATCGAACGGTCCGTTGAACGAGAACGTGAAGACGCCGAAGAACGCCACGCACAGCCAGAAGAAATGGAGTGTCGCTTGATCACGCGGGCGACGCAGCCGGACGGACGCGCCGACCAGGAGTATGAACAGGCCCACCGCAGCCAGCACGTAATACATCGATGTGCCGCGCGGCGCGGGCGCCAGTGCAAACTCGATCGGTTGCTTTGCCCCGGACCGCAGAAGCGTGTAGACCAGCCGCGTGCCCTCGTGGCCGCGGTGCAGATGCTCGATGACGTCGGATGGCGCCTGCACCGGCGAGCCGTTCACGGCCAGCAGCACGTCGCCGCGCCGAATGCCGGCGGCGGCCGCAGCCGTCCCCGTGGCCACCTCGCTTGCGGTCACGCCTTCGGCGCGGGCCGTCCACAGGACGCCGTCCTCGACCTCGTGCCATCGCGAGTACATCGCAGCGTTCGCCACGCCAAGCGCGACCAGCAGCAGCACGACGGTAACCGCAAACGCAGATCGACCCCAAACGAGCCAACGGGCTTCGGCGGGTTCGAGCTGACTCAATTCGATAGACACTTCAGCCTTCGTCAAGGAAGCAAAGGCCATACCCCTGAGCACGTGGCGATCACGCCACTTAAAGTACTGGGGAATATAGATTTCATGCTCGTGAACGCAGTCAAAACAGACCTCTTCTCCAACGATATGAAGTTGTCTATTCGATATTATGGATCGTAAGACTAGGGCTGGGGAGCCTTAGAACTTCAGCGTCAGGCCGCCGACGATGCGCTTGGGTGGACGGACGACGAGCAGTTCGTCGTACACCGATTGATCAGCAGCCGCCTCACGGAAGAAATTGCGCACGGCGACGAGCATTTCCCACTTGGCGTTGCTGAAGTCCATGAACGGCAGCGACTGGCGGACCTGCACGTCGAACCGCGCATCGATCGACGAGGCCGGCGATGAGAGCGTCGCCGCGTGCGCGAACGCGTTGCTCACACGGTAGAGCACGATGACGCGGGTGGCCGTTTCCGGCACTTCGGTTTCGATCGTGGTTGACACGTCGTGGATGTGATCGCGGTCCAGGCGCAACGCCGACGGCGACAGCACGACCATGTAGCCGAGGTCGGGTGAATTGGTATGCGCCCGCGTCAGCGAATACTCGATGGCGCCGTGTACGCGGCCGGCGATCGCAGCGCGAATACCTGCGCCCAGGCCGGAGGCATCAACGTCGCCGACATTGCCGAGGAGGTAGTTGCCCACGGTCGATGGCGCGTCCAGCGTGCTGACGCCGAAGAGCGTCACGATCTGGCTGTCGACGTGTTGTTTGAAGGCGCGCAGCGACACGGTGGCGGATGCGATGTCGTGCTCGACCTCGACCTCCATGTGGTTCGTGCGCTCGGCTTCGAATGGGCGTCCGGTGGCAATCGACGAGAACGTGCGCTGCGGCGGCAGGAGGATGCCGGCGTCCATGCGCGGCATGAACTCCTCGGCGCCCGGCGCCACGGCGCGGCTCGACATCATGGTGCTGATGCGGAAATGATCCGCCGGTTCGTATGTGAGCGCGACGCGCGGGCTGATCAGACTGCCGCCCTCGAGGTAATCGTACCGCGCGTAGCGGCCACCGTAGGTCAGCGTCAGGACCGGCGAAATCGAAAAGGTGTCGAAGGCGTAAATCGCGCCGGCGTTGCGGCTGCCGTCGGTGACGTCATGCAACGTGGCAAAACCGCCGCCACCGTAACGCTGCGTGCTGTAGGACAGTCCGAGGTCGTAGCGATGGCGCGCCGGCGCGCGCGTCGTGTACTCGCCGGCAATGATCCACGATGCGATGTCGCCCTGCGTCAGCGCCGCGCGCACGGTCCAATCCGCATGCTCGCCGACCGGCGCACCCAACGCGAGATACGCCGTGTTGTGCGCGAAATTATCCGACGTGAACAGCTGCTGCGGCGTATCGAACGCACCCGTTGTCAGCAGGTTGACCTGACCGGAAAACGGTGTAGCCGAGAAAAAATTGGCCGCCATCCGCGCCGAGGAATTCGTGACGCGGCCGAACACGTTCTGTCCGCCGAAGCCGTTGCCGTCGGTGGGCGCGTCGCCGCTCGCCGCGACGGCTTCGGGAACCGTCGCGTCCTTCAGGATCGTGCGGCGCGCGTGACGCAACCGCCACGCGAGCTCGCCGTGATCGTCGTTACCCGTGTTGCCGGTGGAGTCCTCGCTGCCGGCGGCGGTGTCCGGGACAGGTGGTGCATCGGCCGGCGCACTGATCCCGGCAGCCAGTACCGGATAGGGTGTCGTGGTCGCGGCGCTCGCCGTGTTCAGGTGACGCAGGGCGATAGCCGACGAAGCGCGGGCGCTTGGCCGCACGTCGATCACCTGTCCGCGCGACGCGACGTAGCCGCTCAGGTGCGCGCGCACCAGATACGGACCGGGCGAGAGCGTCCGCATCTCGAAACGGCCGCCGCGGTCACTGACCGCAAACGCGGTGGTTGCGCCGAGAGCGGAAACCGTGGCGCCGACGACCGGCGCACCTTGTTCGTCCTGCACGGTTCCGGAAATCGAACCGGCGGCAATCGATGCCAGATGGGTGACCGGGCGCAATTGTCCGGAGCCTTGCGCGCCGGCGAACGCCGGCAAACAGAGCAGCACGATTCCGCCGACGAGCGACGCCGCCGTCATCCTGGATGTGCTGCTCATGTTCACTCCCGCGTTGCTGCGTGATTGCGACGTTGCTACGACGGACTGACCGTGAAGCTAATCTCGCGCATCAGCGTCTTGTTCGCGAGCTTGTCGGTAATCTTGATCTCGAGCCGGTAGTCGCCTTCGGGGAACGACGCGAGCGGAACGGCCTGGCCGCTCTGCAACTGATGCCCAGCCGCGAAATCGAAGTTCGGCGGCAGCGTCGTGGCGTTCAAATTCTGCGGGGACGTGTGGTTGAAGAGCTTTTCGCCTGGCTTACAGGGGTCTGGCGCCTTGGGCTGGTTTCCGGCCGCCGGCTGACAGAAATTGTACTCGACCATGATGTCCGGCTTGTTCGCGGTGTCGACCTTCGGGTTGTAGATCAGCATGAACGTTGAAAGCTCGGATTTCTTCGTAAACTTCGTCTCGAAGGTCGGGACAATCTCCATCATGCCGAGCGCGTACGGGCGATCCGCCTGCTGTTGCGGCGTGAGCGGCGCCGGCAACGGGTCGATCCGCTGCGCGATCACGACCGAGCTCGCCGCGAGCTCGTTGTTCCAGAAGTCCGGCACGTTGACCGTCTGCTTGATCGCGGCGATCTTCTGCGCGGGGGCGTTCTTCGCCGGCTTCTCGGGCGTCGGTTCCTTCGCGACCAGATAGACGTCGTAGGCGCCGCCGGGCACCGTGAACGAGCGCGAAATCTTCATCGACGTCTGCCCTGCGGTCACCGGGACGAAACTGATGTCCTCGTAGGCGTAGTCGCTTTTCTTCTTGTCCTTGTCTTTCTTGTCGTCCTTCTTGGCGGGTTCGGCAGCCGCAGATGGCGCCGCGTTCTTCGCCACGACGCGCCAGTAGAATGCCACCGTGCCGCCGCTGATCTTCGACGGATCGATCTGGACGGTGAAGGGCACGTATTCCTTGTTGCCCTGCGCCTTCAGCACATCCTCGCGGACCCACGTCAGCGAGAGGTCGTTGGCGACAGGCTGGCCGGCCGCCAGATCGTCAACGGTCTTGACGATGCTCTGGGTTTCTCTGTTTTGCGCGTCACTCTTCTTCTTGTCGTCCTTGCTCTGCGCAAAGACCATCGTTGACGACACCGACACCACGAGGAGGAGCATCGAAAAAACGGCACGCCGCTGCGTCATAAAGCCTAGTCTCCCAAAATAAAAGGTCTTCGTTGATCAGCCAATAGTAGGCGCCCCTTACGGCTCAAGTCAAACCCTTCTGCGAACAGCACTTCAGGGGGTTTTGGGCCTCCGGCGCTGTGCTATCATCGGCCGCTCTTCACCCAGCCATGAAGCTCATCGACGTCACGGTGCCGCTCGATACCCAGCTCCCGACGTATCCCAACAACACGCCGTTCAGCCTGGAGCCGATCCAGCGGATCGCGAGCGGGGGCCACTCCAATGTCTCGACGCTGCACATGAGTGCGCATACCGGGACGCACGTGGACGCGCCGCGGCATTTTTTCGACGAGGGTCCGGGGACCGAGTCGCTGCCACTCGAATTGTTGGTCGGCCGCACCCGCGTGATCGAGATCAGTTCGAGGACCGGCATCGCCGCCGAAGACCTCGACGGGTTCGATCTCTCGGAGGACATCCGAGTGCTGATCAAGACGCGCAACTCGCAACTCTGGGCATCGCCGGTGTTTCACCCCGACTACGTGGGCGTCACCGAATCCGGGGCGAAGCACCTGGTCGAGCATGGCATCAAAGTGGTCGGAGTGGACTACCTGAGCGTCGAAGTCTTCAAGAATCCAGGCGCGCCGGCGCACCACGCGCTGCTCGGCGCGGGCACGATCGTGATTGAAGGCCTCGACCTGCGCGACGTCGACCCGGGCATCTACGAGATGTTCTGCCTGCCGCTCCGCGTGGTCGGATCCGACGGCGCCCCGGCACGCGTGGTGCTGCGCCAAAGCTGAGGAACCATGTCCGCGCTGCTCGACGATAGCCTCGTCATCGTGCTTGCCGGCGGCGCCGGCGAGCGGCTCTATCCGCTGACCAAGGAGCGCGCCAAACCGGCCGTCTACTTCGGCGGTCCGTATCGCATCATCGACTTCGCGCTCAGCAACTGCATCAACTCCGGCCTGCGGCGCATTTTTATCGCCACGCAGTACAAGTCGCTGTCGCTCAACCGGCACATCCGCATGGGCTGGGGCATCGTGTCTGAGGAGCTCGGCGAATTCGTCGAGATCCTGCCGCCGCAGAAGCGGGTCAGCGAGCACTGGTACCAGGGGACCGCGGACGCGGTGTACCAGAACCTGTACTCGATCATGCGGGAGAACCCGCGCTACCTGGTCGTGCTGTCCGGTGATCACGTCTACAAGATGGACTACGCGCGCATGCTGCGGATCCATCAGGAACGGCGCGCCGCGATCACCCTGGCCACCATCGAAGTGCCGATCGCCGATGCGAACAGGTTCGGCATCATCGCCGTTGACAAGAACGAGCGCGTGACCGGGTTTCAGGAAAAGCCCGAGCAGGCGACGGCGATCCCCGGGGCGCCGGATTTCGCGCTGGCATCGATGGGCGTCTATATTTTCGACACCGACATCCTGGTTCGCGCGCTCGAGGCCGACGCGACTCTGCCGACCAACCATGATTTCGGCAAGGACATCATCCCGGCGCTGATTCACGACGTGCCGGTCTACGCCTACCGGTTTTACGACGAGAACAAGAAAGCGTCGAAGTACTGGCGCGACATCGGCACGCTCGACGCGTACTTCGACGCCAATATGGATCTCTGCCAGGTAAACCCGGAGTTCAATCTGTACGATCCCGAGTGGCCGCTGCGGACGTATCAGCCGCAGGCGCCGCCGGCGAAGTTCGTGTTCGCCGAGCCAGGCAGCCGCTGCGGGCAGGCGCTCGATTCGGTGATCTCGCCGGGCTGTATCGTGTCGGGCAGCCGGATCTCGGGCAGCGTGCTGTGCCCCAACGTCAGGGTGCACAGCTTCTGCACGATCGACGAGTGCATCCTGATGCCGGGCGTCCGCGTCGGCCGGCATGCGCGAATCCGCCGCGCGATCATCGACCGCGACGTGCTGATTCCTCGCGGCGCGCTGATTGGCTACAACCTGGAAGAAGATCGCCGTCGGCACACCGTCACCGACTCCGGCATCGTCGTCGTCACGATCGACGACGAGCCGTTTATTGGACCACTCAGCGAGGACGCGCTCCGGTTCGAATCGGACGTCGATCACCGCGGCGGTGGTTAAATCTCCACCACACGGGATTGTTCCTCCTCTCCACTGTGTCCCCTGTGGTAATTAGGTAGGCACACATGCAAATCACAAGTGTCAAAGGGCGCGAGATCCTGGATTCGCGCGGCAATCCGACGGTGGAAGTGGACGTGACACTGGCCGGTGGCGCCTTCGGGCGCGCCGCCGTGCCATCGGGCGCGTCGACCGGGGAGCGCGAAGCGTTGGAACTGCGCGACGGGGATACATCCCGCTACGCCGGCAAAGGTGTGCGCAAGGCCGTGGCGAATGTGAACGGTGAGATCGCGAAGGCGGTGTGCGGACCGGAGTTCGACCAGCGCGGCCTCGACGCCGCGATGATCGCGCTCGACGGGACGCCGACCAAGAGCCGGCTTGGCGCCAACGCGCTGCTCGGCGTGTCGATGGCGGCGCTGCGCGCGGAAGCCGCGGCGAAGCAGGCGCCGCTCTACCGCCATATCGGCGCGTTGTACCGGGGTCAGACTTCGGCTGGGCCCGATAGCGAAGTCCAACCCCGCTTTACGCTGCCGGTGCCGATGATGAACATCCTCAACGGCGGCGCGCACGCGGACTCGAGCGTCGACTTCCAGGAATTCATGGTGATGCCGCTGAACGCCCCCTCGTTCAGCGAGGCGTTGCGGATGGGCGCGGAGATCTTTCACGCGCTGCGCGGCATCCTGAAAGGACGCGGACAGTCCACCGGCGTCGGCGACGAAGGCGGCTTCGCGCCGAACCTGAAGTCGAATCGCGAAGCGGTCGAGGTGGTGCTCGAAGCCATCGGCAAGGCCGGGCTGAAGGCCGGCGAGGATATCTTCATCGCGCTCGACGTCGCGGCCAGCGAACTCTGGGCAGGCGCTCCCTCAACCGGGCACGGGGCAGGCGGTGGGATGTACACGTTCAGGAAATCCGGCGAGCCCGATCGCACGTCGGTCGAGATGATCGCGATGTACGAGGACTGGATCCGTCAGTACCCCATCGTGTCGATCGAGGACGGCCTCGCCGAAGGCGATTGGGACGGCTGGACGCTGATGACCAGCGCGCTTGGTTCGCGCGTCCAGATCGTCGGCGACGATGTGTTCGTGACGAACCCGGAGATTCTGAAAAAGGGGATCGCCGACCATGTGGGCAACGCGCTGCTCGTGAAGTTGAACCAGATCGGCACCGTCACGGAAACACTGGACGCCGTGCGGATGGCCGCCGACGCCGGGTACGCGACGATCATCTCGCACCGCTCGGGCGAGACGGAAGATTCAACCATCGCCGATCTCGCGGTCGGCACCGCCGCGGGACAAATCAAAACAGGATCGGCAAGCCGCACCGATCGCATCTGCAAATACAATCAGCTCCTGCGCATCGAAGAGGAATTGGGATCAGCCGCGACATTTGCCGGACGGAGCGCGGTCCGCGCGTAGCGCGAAGGCTTCCGCCGAGCGAACCATATGTATAAAGTCGTTTTGCTCCGCCACGGCGAAAGCACGTGGAACCGCGAGAATCGCTTCACCGGCTGGCACGACGTTGACCTCACCGAGCGCGGCCGCGACGAAGCGCGCGAGGCGGGCCGGCTGCTGAAAGAGGGCGGCTACGTATTCGATATCGCGTACACGTCGGTCCTCAAGCGCGCGATCAAGACGCTGGGGATCGCGCTCGATGTGCTGGATCAACTCTGGATTCCCGTGACCAAGAGCTGGAAGCTGAACGAGCGGCACTACGGCGCGCTGCAGGGATTGAACAAGGCGGAAACCGCCGCGAAGCACGGCGAGGCGCAGACCAAGATCTGGCGGCGCAGCTTCGACATCCCTCCGCCGCCGCTGACCGTTGGCGATCCGCGGCATCCGTCACACGACCCGCGCTACAAGGGATTGACACCAAGCGAACTGCCGCTGGCCGAATCACTGAAGGACACGATCGAGCGATTCATGCCGTACTGGCATGAGACCATCGCGCCGACGATCAAGGCTGGACAGCGCGTGGTGATCGCCGCGCACGGCAACAGCCTGCGCGCGCTCGTCAAAGACCTCGACCACATTCCGGAATCGGAGATCGTCGAGCTGAACATCCCGACCGGCATTCCACTCGTCTACGAGCTGGACGACAACCTCAAGCCGCTGCGCCACTACTATCTCGGCGATCCCGCGGCTGCCGCGGCTGCTGCCGCCCGCGTCGCCAATCAGGCCGCGCAGAAATAGAAAATTTACTCGACCGCTTCCGTCGTCTCGTCCGCAGCAATCCGCAGCGAGCGGAGGAAGCGCTTGTCGTTGGCCGTCACGTCAAGCGCCCGTTTCGGCTGAACGGCCCGCGCGGCCGCGACTTTGGTCAACGCACCAGGCTGCGAGCGGCTGACAAATCCGACCACCGCCTCGAGCGTGACCTTCATTTCGAAACCCGCTGCGCGAGCCTTCTCGCGGCACGCTTCCACCTGAGGATTCTCTGCGACCGCAGCGGCGATCGCGTCGGCCAGCTCTCGCGCGAACCGGTTCACGACGTCGTCCATCTGCTTCCCTCCCTACGCCGCCGGAGCGGGTTCCGGGGCGTTTCCCGATGCAGGCCTGCCTACACCAATGGTGGTGGACAGAACTCGGGTGCCTGACGTGTGCATATGTGTCGGAAAGAGCTTGTAGGTGAGGCGAGTTTAAGCCCAAGCCATAGTGGTGTCAAGGAGTTGCGGGGCGTGGAACGCGTCGAGTCGCGCTACAATCGCCGCGTGAACGCCAGCGATACATCCCCGGTGCGCACGCCGGACGACCTCGCGGGGTGGGACCCGAACGCGGAGCTCGGATTTCCCGGCGAGTTCCCCTTTACCCGCGGCATCCAGCCGACCATGTACCGCGGACGTCTGTGGACGATGCGGCAGTACGCCGGGTTCGCCACGGCGGAGGAATCCAACCAGCGCTATCGATACCTGCTCGCGCAGGGCGTCAGCGGGCTGAGCGTCGCGTTCGACCTGCCGACACAAATGGGCTACGACTCGGACCACTCGCTCGCCGCCGGCGAAGTCGGCCGCGTCGGCGTCGCGATCGATTCCATCGAGGACATGGCGACGCTGTTCGACCAGATTCCGCTCGACACCGTCTCGACGTCGATGACCATCAACGCGACGTCGATCGTCCTGCTGTCTCTCTACATCGCGGTGGCCAGGCGCCAGGGCGTGGCCGCGCGCGCGCTGTCGGGCACGGTGCAGAACGACATCCTGAAGGAATACGTCGCCCGCGGAACTTACATCTACCCTCCCCGGCCGTCGCTGCGGATCGTCACCGACATCTTCGCGTTCTGCGAGCGCGAGATGCCCAACTGGAACACGATCTCGATCAGCGGGTATCACATCCGCGAAGCCGGCTCGACGGCCGTCCAGGAGGTCGCGTTTACGTTCGCCCACGCGATCGCCTACGTCCAGTCGGCGATCGATGCCGGCCTCGATGTGAACCAGGTCGGCCAGCGGCTGTCGTTCTTCTTCAACGCCCACAACGACTTCCTCGAGGAGATCGCGAAATTCCGCGCCGCGCGGCGGCTGTGGGCGCGCATCATGCGCGATCGGTTCCACGCCACGAACCCGCGCGCGCAGCAGCTGCGTTTTCATACGCAGACGGCCGGCAGCACGCTCACCGCCAGGCAACCCGACAACAACATCGTCCGCGTCGCGCTGCAGGCGATGGCGGCGGTGCTTGGCGGCACGCAGTCGCTGCACTGCAACGGCCGCGACGAGGCGCTCGCGCTGCCCACCGAGGAGTCGGCGCGCATCGCGCTGCGGACCCAGCAGATCATCGGCGCAGAAACGGGCGTCGCGAATACGGTCGATCCGGTGGCTGGGTCGTATGCGATCGAAACGCTGACCGACGCGATCGAAAAAGGCGCCGAAGAGATCCTTGCGAAGATCGAACGTGCGGGCGGTACGCTGGCGGCGATCGAAGCCGGGATGATTCAGCGCGACATTCAGGAGTCCGCGTACCGCGCCCAGCTCGACGTCGACGCCGGGACCGCCACGGTCGTCGGGGTCAACAGGTTCGTCGCCGATGCCGCCGGTGCACCGATGGCCACGCTGACCATCGATTCGGAGATCGAGCGACAGCAGATCGCGCGCGTGCGCGCCGTGCGCGTCAGCCGCAGCGCAGCGGCGTGGCAGTCCGCGATGGATGCGGTCACCCACGCAGCGCACGGCGGGAGCAATCTGGTCCCCGTGATCATCGCCGCCGTCGAGGCGCGGGCGACGGTCGGCGAAATCGCCGACGCGCTGCGCGGCGTGTTCGGCGAATACAAAGAGACGGCCTCGCTGTAATGGCTGAGGGCGCCCTGCTCAGCATCGAACACCTGACGACGGTGTTCGACACGTCGAAGGGATCGGTCGCCGCCGTGGACGACATCAGCTTCGAGATTCGCTCGGGGGAAACGCTCGGCGTCGTCGGTGAATCCGGCAGCGGCAAGTCGGTGACGGCCCTGTCGATCATGCGTCTCGTGCAGCCGCCCGGGCGCATCGCCGCCGGCCGCATCATGTTCAAAGACCGCGATCTGCTGACCCTCGACGAGCGCGCCATGCAGCGCGTCCGTGGCGCGGAGATCGGGCTAATCTTCCAGGAGCCAATGACCGCGCTCAACCCCGTCTTCCGCGTCGGCGACCAAATCGCGGAGACGCTTCTCGTTCACGGACGCGCGACCCGCCGCGAGGCCCGGGCGAACGCGATCGAGTTACTGCGCGCGGTCCGCATCACCAACCCGGAGTCGCGCATCGACGACTACCCGCACCAACTGTCCGGCGGCATGCGTCAGCGTGTGCTGATTGCGATGGCCATCGCGTGCCAACCGGCACTGGTCATCGCCGACGAACCGACGACGGCGCTCGACGTCACGATTCAGGCGGAGATTCTCGACCTGCTGCGCGACATGAAAGCCGCGCTCGGCCTGTCGCTGCTCCTCATCACGCACGATCTCGGCGTGATTGCCGAGACCGCCGACCGCGTCGCCGTCATGTACGCCGGGCGCATCGTCGAAACCGGACCGGTGCGCGAGATTTTCCGGAGCCCGGCGCATCCGTATACACGCGGACTGCTGGCGTCGATGCCGGGCGGGCGCCCGGGTCAGCGGCTTCGCGCGATCGAAGGCTCCGTACCGATGCTCGGCGACCTGCCGCCAGGCTGCGCGTTCAACCCGCGATGTCCGGATCGCTTCGAGCCCTGCACGACGGCGCCACCACCCGACTACCCCGCCGGTGTCGCGCACAGTGCCAGGTGTTATCTCCATGCCGCTCGTTGAGGTCTCGCACCTCGTCAAGCACTTCACGCGTGACGCGGGACTGTTCCGCGCCGGCACACGCGTCGCCGCCGTCAACGATGTGAGCTTCAGCATCGACGAGGGCGAAACGTTCGGGCTGGTCGGCGAATCGGGCAGCGGAAAAACCACGACCGGCCGATGCCTGCTGCGGCTGGTAGAGCCGTCATCGGGGACGGTGACGTTCCGTGGCGAGGACGTGCTCGGCTTCTCGAACAAGCGCATGCGCGAGGCCCGGCGCGACATGCAGATCGTGTTTCAGGATCCGTACTCCTCGCTGAACCCGCGGATGCGCGCCCGCGACATCGTGGAAGAGCCGCTGATCATCCACAAGCTCGGCGCACGAGCCGAACGCGAGGCGCGCGTGGCCGAGCTGTTCGGGCTGGTCGGCCTGAACCCGGCGCACCTCGATCGCTATCCGCATCAGTTCAGCGGTGGACAGCGACAGCGGATCGGGCTGGCGCGCGCGCTGGCGCTGAATCCGTCGTTCATGATCCTGGACGAGCCGGTCTCGGCGCTCGACGTCTCGGTGCAGGCGCAGGTCGTGAACCTGCTGATGGACCTGCAAGCGCAGCTGCACCTCACCTACTTGTTCATCGCACACGATCTGCGGCTGGTGGAACACATCTGCAGCCGCACCGCGGTGATGTTTCTGGGAAAGATTGTCGAGATGGGGCCGACAGCGGCGCTGTTCGCCGCGCCGCAGCATCCGTACACGCGCGCGCTGCTCTCGGCGATTCCGGTGGCGGATCCGGACGCACCGCGTCAGCGCGTTGTGCTGGATCCGACGTCAGTGAATCGGGACGCCGGGTTACGAGAAATTTCCGCGGGACACTGGGCGGCGGTTTAGAAGTTAGAACTGCGAAGGGAGAACTTGAGTTCCAAGTTCCGCCGTCAGGCGGCCCGACGCACGTCGTTTTCGACTTTGCCGTCCCGGATATGAATCGAGCGGTAGGCGAACGCGGCCACGTCGGGCTCGTGCGTGACGAGGACGATCGTGTTGCCGGCTTTGTGGAGCCGTTCGAAGAGGCCCATGATTTCCGCGCCGGTCTTCGAATCGAGGTTACCCGTCGGTTCGTCGGCGAGAAGGATCGACGGATTGTTGACGAGCGCGCGGGCGATCGCGACACGCTGACGCTGACCGCCGGAGAGTTCGTTCGGCCGGTGCATCATGCGCTCGCCGAGTTCGACGTTCTGCAGCGCGCCCTTCGCGCGATCCAGGCGGTCTTTCGCGTTCACGCCAGCATACACGAGCGGCAGCTCGACGTTGTGGAGCGCCGTGGCGCGGGGAAGCAAATTGAACGTCTGGAACACGAACCCGATCTCTTCATTGCGGATGCGCGCCAGCTCGTTGTCGTTCATCTGGCTCACCTGCTTGCCGTTCAGCAGGTACGACCCTTTGCTGGGCGTGTCGAGACAGCCGATGAGGTTCATCAGCGTCGACTTGCCGGAGCCTGACGGTCCCATGATGGCGACGTATTCACCACGTTCGATCTGAATCGAGACGCCACGCAGCGCGTGGATCTCTTCATCGCCCATCACGTAGCTTTTCCACAAGTCGACGGTTTCAATCAGAGGCATAGACGTAAGCTCAGACGCAGGGACGGGGTCCTAGGTTCCCTGATTATGTGCCGCTTTTGAGCCGCGCAAGGAGGGTCTTGGCGACCGCAGGGGCGTCGAGCGGCATGTGCGCGTCCCAGACTCGCGCGTCGACGGGGATCACGGTGACTTTTGCGCCGTGTGATTTCCGACGCTGATCGGCGATCTCGCCGGCCAGTTCGCCCGCGGGGGCCAGCGCCGTGCCCATCAGCAGGACGCACACCTCGTCGTTCTTCGTGTCACCCGATTTCACCGCCTGCAGCCAGGCGTCGGCGACTGCGGCGCGGTCGAGTTGCGCGACGAATCGCGCGAGCAGTTTCGGGTTCTTGCTGCGGCCAAACATCTGCTTCTTCGGCACCAGCGCCAGGTCGAAGCCGCGCAGGACGGTCTCGTCGTACCCTCCACCCACGGCGGCAAGCGCCTGCCGCAACCGGCTGAGTGTCGCCTTGCGGACAAACTCGTTGCCGGTCGCGCGCTCCTGGACGAACTGCCCGCCTGTCGGGGACGGGGTATGCATTCTGCCGGGAGGCGGCGGAGTGGGCGTCTTCTCGACGGGCGGTGGTTCAGGCGCGTCTGACGGGGCCGGTGTCGGTGTCGGTGCCGACGCCGGCGCGCCCCCGCCGAGGGCTTCCGCAAACGCACGATCGTATTCCTCGCGGCGACCGACGTCGGACAGAATCCGGTAGGCCTCGGTGAGTTCGGCGGCGCGGTCCGCCGCCATACTCTGGAATTCCCTGCCGAGATGCTGGACCTTGTCGGGATGATAGCGCGCGATCTGCGCCCGGAACGCCCGCTTGACCTCCTCGGCCGACGAGCCTGGCGCGATTTCGAGCAGCTCGTAGTAATTCTTGAGCGCCACCTATTTCTTGAACTCCGCCACGTTGGCGGCCGGCAGCTCCCGCCGGCCTTCACGGGGATCCCGATCGCGATCGCGCAGGCGTTTCGGGGCGCGCTTCACTTCGTTCGCATTGCGGGCGCAGTAGGGGCAGAAATTCCAGCCGGGCTGCATCGCGCGGCCGCAGTGCGGGCAGCCGCCGCCGAGGCGCTTGCCACACTGCGGACAGGCGTTGAAGTCCACACCGACCGCGGACCCGCACCCGGAACACAGCGTGCGCATCTCGCGCACTTCCGTCACCACCCGCAGCAGTTCCTCTGGCGTCGTGATCCCGCTCTTGACCTTCGACAGGCCGTCTTCACCGAGGGTGATCATGCCGCCGGCGACCGCCGCTTCGCGCAGCTGATCTTCGGTCGACTTCACGGTGATCAGGCGCCGCAGCTTGTCGGTGACCCGCATCACTTCGTAGATCCCGATGCGGCCCCGGTAACCCGTGTGGTTGCACTGATCGCAACCGACCGATTTATAGAACGGGATCGCCGCCGCGTCCGCTTCCGCAATGTTGAGCGAGCGCAGGACGTCGGCCGGCGGCGTGTACTGCCGGCGGCAGTGCACGCACAGACGCCGCACCAGCCGCTGCGCGACGACGCCGACCAGCGCCGACGCAATGACGTAGGACTCGGCGCCGATGTCCATCAGACGCGTGACCACCGACGGCGCGTTGTCGGTGTGCAGCGTCGACAGCACGAGGTGGCCCGTCTGCGCAGCCTGCATCGCGATTTTCGCCGTCTCCGAGTCGCGGATCTCACCGAGCAGGATGACGTCGGGATCCTGGCGCAAGATCGATCGCAGCGCGCTCGCGAACGTCAGCTTGATCTTCTCGTTGATCTGCGTCTGATTCACGCCGGGGATCTGGTACTCGACCGGATCCTCAATCGTGATGATGTTGGTTTTCTCCGACTGCACCGCTTTCAGCGCCGAACTCAGCGTCGTCGTCTTGCCGCTGCCGGTCGGGCCGACGACGAGGATCATGCCGTGTTGATGTCGGAGGAACCCGCGGACTTCCTCGAGCGCCGCCGCCGACATGCCGATCTCTTCGAGGGAAGGCACGCCCTTGCGATGATCGAGTACGCGCATGACGACCTTCTCGCCAAACAGCGTGCGCAACGTGGAGACGCGGAAGTCGACTTCGCTGCCGTCCTCGGCCGTCGAGCGCAGACGGCCGTCCTGCGGTAGCCGCTTCTCGGCGATGTCCATCCCTGCCATGATCTTGAGCCGCGCGATCAGCCCTTCGTGGACCCACTTGGGCAGATCCATCACTTCTTTCAGCAGGCCGTCGAGGCGATGGCGGATGAGGACGCCTTTCTCCATCGGCTCGACATGGATGTCGCTCGCCCGGCTCTTGATCGCGCTCTTCACGACGAGGTCGACGAGATCGATGATCGGCGCGGCCTCGCTGCGTTCCTTGAGGCCGGCGACCGGCTCGAACACGTCTTCTTCGACGCGCCGGGCCAGCGCGGTCTCGCCCGTCGTGACATCGACGTGCGGGCCGCCGCTGCGTGCGCGCGCGCTCGCGCGTTCGCTGACCGCCAGCTCGCTGCGGCTCTCGGGCGTCGTGCGCATCAGCGCTTTGTCGGGGTACCCGGTCTGGATCGCGTCGGTGATGTCGCCGCGCGTCGCCACGACCTGCTTGATGCGGTAACCGGTCTGGAACTCGAGATCCTGAACCAGGCTGAACAACAGCGGATCGGACATCGCGACGGTGAGAAGATTTTTCTCCAGACGAACCGCCACGCAGACGCGCTTGAGCGCGACTTCCTTGGGAATCAGAATGACGGCGGTCGGATCGGGCGCGTTTTCCGCGAGGTTGATGTACGGAAACCCGAGTTGAAAGGCCAGCGCCTTCGCGATCTGCTTCTCGGTCGCGAGGTTCATGCGTACCAGGACCACGCCCAGCCGTTCGCCGGTACGCTTGTGCTCGGTCAGCGCGGTGCCGAGGTCCTCTTCCGTGATGAGGCCCGCCTGAATCAGGCACTCACCAATCTTCTTACGCACCCTGGACCCTCAGGAGTAAAGGCT
>JANYHS010000163.1 GCA_025358945.1 Acidobacteriota bacterium | reverse complement strand
CGCGGCCGTCGATGCGGCCGTTCAGGCCGCCGTGATGGCCGGCCATGGCACGACGGACATTGGCGGGTCGCTCGGCACTCGCGAAACGGGCGATGTCATCGCAACGGCGATCACGAGATAACCATGCAAATCAAAATGGTCGGTGTGTTGGGCTGCGGACTGATGGGATCGGGCATCGCGCAGGTGTGCGCGGCGGCCGGCTACACAACCATCGTGCGTGAACTGGACGAGACGTTCCTGAACAAGGGACTCGGCCGCGTGAAGAAGTTTCTCGACGATGGCGTGGCCAAGGGCAAGGTGACGGCGGAGGCGCGCGACACCACGCTCGCGAATCTGTCTGGCACGACGTCGATTGCAGCGCTGAAGGACTGCGACCTGATCATCGAGGCGATCATCGAGAACCTGGAGGAGAAGCGTACGACCTACGCGGCGCTCGAGCACGTCGTCGGCGCGCACACGATCTTCCTGTCGAACACCTCGTCGCTCTGCATCACCGAACTCGCCGCGGCGACGAAACGTCCCGATCGCTTTGGCGGCCTGCATTTTTTCAACCCGGTCCCGCTGATGAAGCTGGTCGAAGTGATCCGCGCGCTGACCACGAGCGACGAGACGTATCAGGCCGTGTTCGCGTTCGCGGGGTCGCTGGGGAAGGAACCGATCACCGCACCCGATCGCCCCGGCTTCATCGTCAACCGTCTGCTGGTGCCGTACCTGCTCGACGCGATCCGCGCCTACGAAAACGGCCTGGGCACCATCGAGGACATCGACAAGGGCATGAAACTCGGGTGCGGCTATCCGATGGGGCCGTTCACGCTGCTCGACTTCGTCGGCCTCGACACGACGTACTACATCGCCAACATCATGTTCGAGGAGTTCCGCGAGCCGGCGTACGCGCCGCCGCCGCTGCTCAAGCGCATGGTCCTCGCGGGGCGGATGGGCCGCAAGAGCGGGCGCGGCTTCTACACGTACGAGACGAAGTAGCCCACAATCCGCGCGTCCATCGCCCAAGTCCGCTCGTATAATCACGCTACCTTTGGCCCTCACCCCCGGCACGCGCCTCGGCGTCTACGAAGTCGTCATGCAGATCGGCGCCGGTGGCATGGGCGAGGTCTATCGGGCGACCGACAGCAATCTGAAGCGGTCGGTGGCGATCAAGGTGCTGCCCGCCTCGGTGGCCGGCGATGCCGATCGTCTGGCGCGCTTTCAGCGCGAAGCCGAAGTGCTCGCGGCCCTCAACCATCCGAACATCGGGGCAATCTACGGCCTCGAGAAGACGCCGGCCTTCACCGCATTGGTGATGGAGCTGGTCGAGGGCGAGGACCTTTCACAAAAGATCGAAGGGCTGAGGGCGAAGGGCTTAGGGCTGCCACTCGACGAAGCGCTGCCGATCGCGAAGCAGATCGCCGAGGCGCTCGAAGCCGCGCATGAGCAAGGGATCATCCACCGCGATCTCAAACCCGCGAACATCAAGGTCCGTTCCGATGGCACGGTCAAGGTGCTCGACTTCGGGCTGGCCAAGGCGCTCGACGGCCCGGGTGGGTCAGGTAGGTCCGGTGGGCCGGGTGGGTTGGAGAACTCGCCGACGCTGTCGATGCACGCCACGCAAGCGGGCATCATTCTCGGCACCGCGGCGTACATGGCGCCGGAGCAGGCAAAGGGACGGGCCGTCGATCGGCGTGCGGACATCTGGGCGTTCGGCGTGGTCGTCTACGAGATGCTCACGGGCCGGCGGCTGTTCGCCGCGGAGGATGTGTCGGAAACGCTGGCGGCGGTGCTGACGCGCGACTTGAGTCTGACGTCGCTGCCCGCGACGACGCCGCTGCGCGTGCGGCGGCTCCTGGCGCGTTGCCTGGATCGCGATCCGCGCATGCGGCTGCGCGACATCGGCGAAGCGCGCGTCGAGATCGAGAAGGCGATCGGAGGGGTGAGCGACGGTGCGGCGGGCGGCGCGACTCCGACAAATCCCGAACCACGAACCACGAATCCCGTCCGAGCACTCGCGTGGGGCGCTGTCGCCGCCGTGGTGATTCTCGCGCTGGCCGTTCTCTCGACGCCGTACTTTCGCCGCGCCGCACCCGAGCGCAGCCTCACTCGCCTGGAACTCGTGACGCCGTCCACGTCGGATCCCGTGTCCATGGCCCTCTCGTCCGATGGCCGGCAGATCGCGTATGTCGCAGCGGGTGACGCTGGATCGAAGCTGTGGGTACGGCGATTCGATCAAGCGTCCGCCACGGCGCTGCCAGGCACCGACGGCGCGACGTATCCGTTCTGGGCGCCGGACGGCCGGGCGATCGGGTTCTTCGCGGACGGCAAGTTGAAGCGGATCGATCTGTCGGGCGGCGCGCCGCAAGCGCTCGCCGACGTGTCCGCTGGCCGCGGCGGCGCGTGGAGCGCAGCCGGCGTGATCCTCTTCTCGCCGACCCCGGGTAGTGGACTGATGCGCATCCCGGACACCGGCGGAACGCCTGCGGCCGTCACGGCGCTCAAGTCTGGTGAAAACAGCCATCGCTGGCCGCAGTTCCTGCCCGACGGCCGTCATTTCCTGTTCCGTATCGCGCGGTCCTCGGAAACGCGCGGCACCTACATCGGCTCGCTCGAGGGCGGCACGCCAACGCGCCTGCTGCAAGATGACACGATGGCCGTGTTTGCGCCACCCGACCTGCTGCTGGTCGTGCGGCAAGGCGTGCTGATGGCGCTGCGGTTCGATCCGGCGCGCGCCGTTGTCAGCGGAGACCCGGTCGCGATCGCCCAGAATGTCGGAGCGGATCCCACGATTGAACGCGCCGCGTTCACCGTGTCAGCAACCGGCGTGCTCGCGCACCGCCCCGGTTCCGCCGCGCGCCGCCAGCTCGTCTGGATGGACCGTGCCGGACGTACAGTCGGTACCGTTGGCGACCCAGACGATACCGGAATGGCGAACCCGGCTCTGGCGCCAGACGGCCAGCGCGTGGCGATGGCTCGCAGCGTTCTGGGCAACAGCGATGTCTGGTTGCTGGACCCGCGCCGTGTGCTCAGCCGCTTCACGTTCGATCCCAACATCGACAGCACACCGGTGTGGACCGCTGACGGGCGGCGGCTGGTGTTTCGGTCCAATCGCAACGGTGTGTACGATCTCTTCGAGAAAGCGGCGAACGGAGCGGCCGACGAGCAGCCGCTTCTCGTGACGCCCGAGAGCAAGACGCCGCAGGACGTTTCGGCCGACGGCCGCACGTTGTTGTACACGGTCCTCACCCAGAAGACCAAAACCGATCTCTGGGCCTTGCCGCTCGGCGGCGACAAGAAGCCGTTTCCGGTGTTGCAAAGCCCGTTCGACGAAATGGACGCGCAGTTCTCGCCGGATGGGCGTTGGATCGCGTACGAGTCGAATCAATCGGGAAAGTCGGAGATCTTTGTCCGGCCGTTTCCGCAGTCGCGCGGCCAGTGGCAAGTCTCGACGGTGGGCGGCAGCCAACCACGGTGGCGCGCCGATGGCAAGGAGCTGTACTACGTGGCGAGCGATGGGCACCTGATGGCCACGCCTATTGCGCCGACGGCCGACGGTCAGGCGCTCACGCCTGGACCGCCCGTGTCGCTCTTCTCGCCGCGTGTTGCCAGTGGACCGAACGTCACAGTCGGTAGCTCCAGTGGACGGCCGCAGTACGCGGTCGCGCGGGACGGCCGATTCCTGGTGAATGCCGCCGTGGACGCCGAGACAACGCCGCCGATCTCCATCGTCCTCAACTGGGACGCACCATTCAGGAAGTAGGCATCGCGTAGAAGATCTGTGTAGGGGTCGCCGGTTCGCAGGGCTCAACAGCCGTTTCCCCGGCATCCGACAGCGAGGCCTTGCGACACGACGCTCAGGTCGGCTACCGTGACACGAGCCATCGACACCGTGATCTGAGGAGGATTCGCCATGCGTGTTCCCTGTCTCGTCGTTTGTGTCAGCGTCCTGGCCGCGACCGTCGTGGTCCCCTCCGCGTCAGGCCAGTCAGCCACGTGGACGCCTACGCGCACGGCCGACGGCACGCCCGACCTCCAGGGCACGTTCACGTTCGCCACGATCACGCCGCTGCAGCGGCCTACGGCGCTCAGCGGCAAGGATGTCTTGTCGCCGTCGGAGGCGGCCGCGTTCGAGGCCAGCGAGAACGACCGCCTGAACCGCGATCTGTTCGACCCGGAGAAGGGGCAGCCGAGCGCCGGGTACCCCGGGAGGGCGGACGGCGGTGTGCTCTCCTACAACGACTTCTGGTACGAGCGCGGCAGCCAGCTGACGGCAGACCGGCGCACATCGCTCATCATCGATCCCCCGGACGGTCGCATTCCGTTCTCGGCGGCTACGCGCGCAAAAATGGCGCAGCGGGCGGCCCGGACGAACGCCGGCGTCTTTGACGACCCCGAAGATCTCAGCCTGGTGGATCAATGCATCCTCGGCTTCAACTCGGGTCCGCCGATGATCTCCGGAACGTACAACAACAACCTGCAGATCGTGCAGACACCCGGCTACGTGATGATCTTCAACGAGATGGTCCACAACGCGCGGATCATCCCGACCGACGGCCGTCCCCACGGCACGCTCCCGCAATGGACCGGCGACTCG
>JANYHS010000135.1 GCA_025358945.1 Acidobacteriota bacterium | reverse complement strand
GCTCCGGCGTCGTCAGCGCCAGCAGCTCTCCGGAGTCCTCGAGTCCGACGCGTTGAATGATTCGGTGCAGCACGTCGGCCGGCAGTCGAGGAACCACGCGCGCGAGCTGCGGCGTGCCGAGGATGCGATCGAGCAGAGGACGAGGTGTCTGCTCGATCAATGTCGAGACTCGGGCATCAGCGTGACCTTGACGTAGTTGTCGGTATCCAGGTAGGTCCGCGCCGCCCGCTGAATCGCCGTCGCGCTCAGCGCGGCGATCTGCTCCGGCACGCTGACCATCGCCACCCCAGTCGTCGCGTCGCTGTCCTCGTAGCGGCGCGCAATCTCGTCGAGCAGAAAACCGTTATCCTGGCTATTGGTCTCGAATTCCCGCAGGAGCGCGCCGCGCAGCAGCGTCATCTGGTCCGGGGACAGCCGCGTCGTCTTGACGAACTCGATCTCCTCGAAGACGCGTTGCACCAGTGCCGCGGTGCGCGCCGGGTCGCAGGTCCAGTCGATCCGCACGCTGAATTCCGGTCGAGGGAATTTGCCCGAGTCCGGCGTCGCGGTGATGCTGTAGGTCCCCCCGAGTTCCTGCCGGATCGCGTCGCTCAGTCGCGACTGCAGCACGAGCGCCATCGTTCGCAGCGCCAGCCTGTTTGCGTCGTTGTAGTCGAATGGACCGGAGAGGACGATCGCGACGGCGCTCTTGGGCGCGATGCCTTTGTCGACAGCCTTGGTGACGACACCGCGCGGTGGTGCGATGCCCACGTCCCGCCAGGTCTCGTGCGCATGCGTTGCCGGCAGGCTGGCGATGTAGGTTTCGACCAATGGCTTGATGGTCTCCGGCGTGAAACTGCCGACGAAGACGAACGTAAAGTTGCTCGCGTCCGCGAACCGCGCCTTGTAGAACGCCAGCGACTTCTCGAGGTTCCATTGGTCCACTGTCGCCGATGTCTCAGGTTGACGCCGCAGGCTGTTCTGGCTGAGTGCCGCTCTGAGGGCCTGGTGGAACACGACGTCCGGACTCGCCGTCCGGTTCGCCAGCAGCGCTTTGGCCTGCGACGCCATCGCGGCGAACACGATTGGATCGGCACGCGGCTGCGTGAAGCGCAGGTGGATCAGCTGGAACATCGTTTCGAGATCCTGCGGTGTGCTCCCGCCGCCGATCCCCTCGCCGACTTCATGGATGAACGGCGTCACGCCGACCGCCTTGCCGGCGAGGATCTTGTCGAGCATCACGCTGGTGAAGCGACCGACGCCTCCGGCGGTGACGACGGCGTCCGCGACGCGAGCGGGAACAAAGTCTGCGTCGCTTGCCAGCGATGTGCCGCCAGGCGCGGCCGCGCGGAACAGGATCTGATCTTCCTTCAACGTCGTCGGCTTGAGCACGACGGTGGCGCCGTTCGAGAGCGTCCACTCGGTGATCCCGGTCTCGGCACGAACCGCCGTCTTCACGATCGTTCCGCGCGCGGGCGCTGCGTCCATCAGTGTTTGCCCGGTAGCAGTGTCCCGATAGGCCGTGAGCCGTTTCGCTGCGGCGGTCCTGACCACGGTCGCCAGTTGCGTCCGAGTCGGAAGGGCGATGCCGGCGGCGTCAGGGGCGGATACGACCACCAGCCGATTGCTGTTCGGAAACCAGTCTGCGGTGAGGGCGTTCATTTCGGCGAGCGTGATTCCCGGGACAAACCGCCGATGGAAGGCGAGTTCCTGCCAAATGGTCGGCAGCGCTTCGCCCTGGAGAAAATTTCGCGTGTATTCGTCAGCGCGACTGGAGGACTCGCGGTCCGGGCTTTCGGTGGCCCCGCGTTCGTAGCCGAGCATCATGGCCTGCTTGGCGCGGCCGAGTTCGGTTGCCGTGAAGCCGAACCGTGCGATTCGCTGGAGCTCGGTGAGCAGCGCATCAAGACCGCGCGTCACGCCGTCGTTGGCCACCAGCGCCTGGAGCACCGCCTCTTCTCTCGTCTTCGCGATCTGGAACAGCCCACGATCGGCGGCCGCCCGGAGAAAGGGCGGTGTGGCGCTCTGGCTGAGTTCATCGAGCCTCGCGCCGACCATCGCCGCGAACAGCTGATCGCGCATCTGCTCTCGATAGCCGCCGGCCGACGACTGATTGTGCGCGGGCCGAAGGTTGCTCATCTGGACGGCGGTCGCGGTCGTCTCCTTGTCGGTGACGATGGCGTAGCGCGTGCCGGGATGGTCGGGCACGTCGAACGCGGGTCGCGGCCGCACCGGCGTCGGCGAAGCGAGCGATGAAAAGTGCTCTGTGATCATCGCGGCGACGACGTCGCGATCGACATCGCCGACGACAATCACGGCCATCAGGTCCGGGCGGTACCAATCGCGGTAGAACCGCGTCAGTTGCTCGCGTTGCGCGTGCTCGATGACGTCGGGGTTGCCGATCGGCGACCGGTCGGCGTAGCGCGACCCTTCAAGCTGCACGCGGCGGATCTTGTCTTGCGTGCGCTCGCCGGCGCCGAGGTGCATCCGCCATTCCGCAAGCACAATTCCGCGCTCGTGGTCGATGGCGTTCTGATCGAACGTCGCGCCCTGCGCCCAGTCCTCGAGAACCAGCAGCGCGCGATCGAGTACGCCGGGCACGTCGGTCGGCACGCGCAGCGTGTATTGCGTGTCGTCGTAGCTTGTCGCCGCATTCGCGTCCGGACCGATACTCAATCCGAGCGACGACAGGAAGTCGACGATGCCTTGTCCGGGAAAGTGCCGCGTGCCTTCGAACTCCATGTGTTCGACGAAGTGCGCCAGTCCCTGCTGATCGTCGTCTTCCAGAACCGAACCCGCCCTGATCACCAGCCGCAGTTCGGCCCGGCGGCTGGGTTTCCCGTTCGCGCGCACGTAGTAGCGCAAGCCGTTTGGCAGTGTGCCGACGACGACGTCCGGGTCGACGGGCATGTTCTGCGACAGCCCATAGGATGCGACTGACGCCGCGGATGTCTCGCGCCCGGCGGGCAGCGTCTGGGCCGATCCGGACAGGCCGGCGGCGGCGCACACGCCGACCAACAGACGGCAGGCGACGACGCGTACACGCACAGAGGTCATGCGTCTATCCTATCGGACGTGCGGGCCGTGGAACCGGACGGAAATCGGACGTAACATAGACGACCACATCTCGTCATGAACCGCATCCTCCCGGCATTCCTGCTGCTGTCGTTCGTCGCGCGCCCGCAGTCGCAGGCGGTCCCGCTCACGCTCCGAGTGTTGACCTAC
>JANYHS010000103.1 GCA_025358945.1 Acidobacteriota bacterium | reverse complement strand
GCCAGCAGCGCGCCGCCGGGCGCGTGTCCACCGCTCATCGCCTCGACCCAGCCTCCCGCTTGATCCAATCCCGCAAAGCGATCCGCGATGACGTAGGTGAGGAGATGGAGCGTGCCGTAGAAAAACGCGTACAGGCCGATCATGCGGCGGAACTTGATGAACGGGTTCCAGTTGGTGATCTTGCGCAGCGGCGTGATGGCGAGAGTAAGAGCGACGAAGCGCAACGTCCAGACGCCGGTTTCGTTGGTGAGATCGGCGAGCGGGTTGGCGCTGAGGTTTCCCGTCAGCGCCGCCCACACCAGATAGAAAAACGGGGCGAGTGACAACAGAAAGACGATCGGCTTGAGCCCGAACCGAACCGCGCGATCAGACAGCTTCACGCGTCATCAGCCCCCAGCCCCGAATCCCCAGCCGCTGTCAGTAATTGCGCTTCAAGTCCATTCCGGCGTACATGCTGGCGACCTGATCCCCGTAGCCGTTGAACATCAGCGTCTTGCGCCGCAGGAATTCGCCGATGCGGCGTTCGGTCGCCTGGCTCCAGCGTGGGTGATCGACGGTCGGGTTCACGTTCGAGTAGAAACCGTACTCCTGCGACGCCGATTCCTGCCATGTGTTCAGCGGCTGCTTCTCGACGAACCGGATCTTCTGAATCGCCTTGATGTGCTTGAAGCCGTACTTCCACGGCACGACCAGCCGCAGCGGCGCGCCGTCCTGGTTCGGGATCACCTCGCCGTAGAGACCGACCGCGAGGATGGTCAGGGGGTGCATCGCCTCGTCGAGCCGCAGACCTTCCACGTACGGCCAGTGCAGCACGGGCGAGCGCAGGCCCGGCATCTGCTTCGTGTCGTAGGCGGTCGTGAACTCGATGAACTTCGCTTTCGACGTCGGCTCGCACTTCTTGATCAGATCGGCCAGCGGGAAACCGACCCACGGGATGATCATCGACCACGCCTCGACGCAGCGATGCCGGTAGACGCGCTCTTCGAGCGCCTGCCCCTTGAGGATGTCCTCGAGCGGCATGTTGCCCTTCTTGTTGCATTCGCCGTCAATCATCACCGTCCACGGCTCGGTCTTGTAATTGCGCGCCAGCATCGACGGCGAGTCCTTGTCGGTGCCGAACTCGTAGTAGTTGTTGTAGGTGGTGATCTCTTCCCACTTGTTCGGCTTCTCGTCGGTGCTGAACGAGCTCTTCTTGACGTTGTCGAGCTTGCGCCCGTGCGGGGCCGCGGTGGCCGCCTCGGCGAATGCCGCGCTGCCGAGAACGCCGGTCGCCACCGCCGCGGTGGTCGCGGCCGTCGCGCCCAGGAACTCGCGCCGGTTCAAATACAGCTTCTTGTCCGTGATTTCCGAGCTGCGGATATCCGCCGGGCGTTTGATCAACATAGTGATCTCATTATAAGGACATACGCCCCCCGGGCGAGACTGGATGGGGACGCGCACAAGGAAGAGTAAGCTGACCTCGTGAAGCCTTCATCCCACCCATATCCCGAGCTGATTTCGCTGGCAGTCCACGAGTTCCGCACGCCCGCCAGCGTCGTCGGCGGCTATCTGCGGATGCTGCAAAGCGACCAGGATCCGCCCATGAACGAACGGCAGCTTCGGATGATCGACCAGGCGGCGAGGTCGTGCGAGCGACTGGTGGCCCTCGTCGCCGAGCTGAGCGAGATCGGGAAACTGGACAGCGGCCTGATCGCGATAGCCCAGCAGCCGGTGGATCTGTTTGCGCTGATTGAGGACGCCGGCGCGGCCGTGCCTGACGCCACTGATCGGGATGTCCGACTCACGCTCGGCGGACCGTCGAGTGGCGCGCCGATCTCGGGAGACGCCGGCCGTCTGCGAGCGGCGTTCGACGCGGTGTTTCGCGCCATCCTGCGCGAGAAGCCAGGGCCAGCCGTCGTGGTCGCCGAGCGCAGGCGTGAGACCCGCGACAACCGCGAATTCGCTGTGGTCATCGTCGCCGACGAAGGACGCGTGCAAGAGGTGCGCGACAGCGAGCCCGGCGTGTTCGACGACATGCGCGGCGGACTGGGACTGGTGCTGCCGCTGGCTCGGCGCGTGATCGAAAGGCACGGTGGTGACATCTGGTCACCGGCCGCATCAACGCATGCCGACGGCGCAGATCATGGCGTCCACGGCTCGGCCGTCATCTCGTTCCCTCTATAATGGCGAACATGCTGACACGATCGCGCGCCTTCCCGTGCCTGTTCCTCCTCGTCGCTATCTCGCTCGCGTCCGTCTCGCTCGTCGCGCAGGACACGCCGACCGAGAAAGAGGCCGCGCGCGACGTGCTGAAGAAGATGTCGGCGCTCGAGCAGTCGCTCGATGTACCGGCGCTGGTCACGCGGCTGACCGGGCCCAACGCCGCGCGCGATCAGGTGGTCGCCCGGGCGAAAGAGCTGATGGACAAGGAACTCATCACGCTCGCGGACGACATCGCAACGCATCCCGAGATCGGCTTCGAAGAGAAGCGGTCCGTCAGCAAGCTGACCGACTATCTCCGGCAGCACAATTTCAGCGTGGAAACCGGCACGGCCAGCCTCTCCACGGCGTTTGTCGCGAAGTTCAAGGGCAACAACGGCAGCCCGGTGCTCGGCATCATTCTCGAGTACGACGCGCTGCGCGGCGCCAAGGGCGCATTCCACGGCGATCAGCATAGTGCGCAAGGTCCAGTAGGAATGGCGGCGGCGATCGCGATGGCCGAGTACCTCACGCGCACGAAATCCCCAGGCAGCATCGTGGTCTACGGGACGCCCGGCGAGGAGATGATGCCGCCGAATGCGAAGACCGTGATGCACGAGGCGCACGCGTTTGACGGCGCCGACATCATCGTCCGGAGTCATGCGTCGAGCCAGACGTCGCGGCCCGCGCATGGCTTCGGATCCTGCTGCCTGAACATCGTCGGCGCCAAGTACACGTTCAGCGGCGCGCCGACGCATCAGATGACGCCGTGGATGGGACGCAACGCGGTGGAAGCCGTCGTGCAGTTGTTCAACAATGTCGACGCGTCGCGCATCAGCATTCGCCCGGAAGCGCGCATCCAGGGAGTGATCCTCGAAGGCGGCACGGCGCCCAACGTGGTGCCCGACCGCGCGGTCGCGGACTTCTACATCCGCTACCCGGACGAGGTCTACCTGCAGCAGGTGGTGGAGTTCGTGGACAACGCGGCGAAGGCGGCGGCGCTGTCGACCGGCACTAAAGTGAAGATCGATCACTACGGCAAGGATCTCGACGGCATCGGCCTCGCCACGCTGGCCGAAGTCGGGTTCCAGTACATGAAGAACTTCGGCGCGACCGGCGTCAATCCAGAGCCGGGCAAGCCGCAGGGCTACGAGGAAACCGGCAGCGTGTCGCGCGACATTCCCGGCGTCGGCTTCAGCGCGCAGTCGTCCACGTGGTCGAACCACACCTACGAGATGGACGCCGACAACCTGAAGGAGATCGGCCACCAGGGCTTCACCGTTGACGCCGAAGCCATGACCGCGGTGCTCTTCGACTTCGCGACGCACGCCGACTATCGCGAGACGGTGAAGAAAGAGTTCGACGGGATCAAGGCGTTGTTTGGCGAGTATCAGACCGCGTTGAAGAAGACCTACACGGTCCCCAACGTGCCGGACCCGAAGTAGGGGCTGGGCTCGTCAGCGCACGTCGCGCCACGCGCGGCCGGCCTGGATCTGTTTCGCAAAGCACGTTCTCGCTCGCGAGTAGGCGTTGCTCAGGGCGCCGACCGAGACGGGATGCAGCAACTCGTTGTCGTCCGGGCACGACGCGCGCGATTCGGGTTTGAAGGCGGGCCGCTGCTGCGGTTCGCCGGGAATCATCTGCTCGCCGGCGAAATAGATCGCGGCGCCCTCACGCACCCATGCCGGCCGCTTCCCCAGCGCGGCATCGGCCATCACATGCACGAGCTCGTGGCGGATGGTCCGCTCCAGCATGCCGCGATCGCGCAGCACCGTCAGCGGCAACAGGTGCAGCTCGTTGTTCACGACCGCGCCTGACGTAAACCAGGCCTGGCCGGTGACGCGTTCGTAGTCGTCGGTCGTCGGGTGGAAGCGCAGCGTGACGCGCGGTGCCGGCACGCCCAGTGTCCTGGCGAGCTCGTCTCGCGCCTTCGACGTCTGCTTCAGAATCGCCCCGCGCTCGCCTTCGTCATCGTCGGGCAGCGACACCATCACGTCGGGGTCAGATCGGGGTCGGGCTGGGGTCAGACTGGGGTCGGAATAGGGTCTGACCCCAGTCCGACCCCCGGCCGGTGGCGGCGGCGCGGCCCGAGCGCTGCCCGAGATCTCCAGCCCGGGAAAATATCGCGCGAGAATCCCTTCTGCGCTCGTCCCCTGCTCCGCCAGTTGCGCCGAACCGATCACACACATGCCGACGCCGTGACCCGAGCCATGACCACTGAACCGGTACGAACCGTCTTTCTTGCGAAGCTCGAACGCCGTGCTCTTGATGTGCTGCCAGCCCAGCGTGCGGCCCACCGATACGCGCAGGTCCTGGCCGGAGATGTGATCGGGCCGGAGTCCGTCGAGCTTCAGCGTCGCGGTGCGCCCGGACGCGTTGCGCGAGGCAATCGTCAGGTTGCGCAGCTCGCCGCGAAATCCCGACGACCGCAGCGCACGCAGCAGATCCGTGTCGGCAATCTCCGCGGTCCACGCCGGCGCGCGCTTGCAGGCATCATCGTCTTTTGAGGGCAGATACGAAGGATCCTCGGCGCCCGGCCACACATCCGACGGCAGCTGCGTGCGGCCGCCGCACGATGCGGAGTAGTACACCGACGCCGGCGTGCCGTCGCGCAACAGGAGACGTCCCGCCGTCACCCGCGCCGCGCGATCGGTTGCCGCGGTGGCGGTCCGCACCACCTGACAGTGCGTCTGATCGCAGAGATCGAATCCGTCAGCGCGATGACGCCCGCGATTGGCGAGCGCGAACGTGCGGATGGTGATCGCCAGCGCCTCGAGCGCCGCGGGCTGGCTGTCGCGCACCGCTTCGCCCGCGAGCACGCGCGCGACGTAGGTCTCCGTCGGCATGTCGGTGACCGCGTAGCCGCCGCCCGGCTTGAGGACACCCACACGAAAGGTTCGGGGTTCTAGGTTCTGGGTTCTCGGTTCTGGGTTCTCGGTTCCAGCCAGCCCTAGCAACGCGATGACCGCTAGCCACTTCATGCGTCGAGCTCCAGAAACACGCGCACGTCGTTCCAGATCGTCGGAAGACTCTTGATCAGCTGATGATCATCGTCCAGCAGAGACAGCGTGACGTTCGCGCGCGTCTTCGCGAACGCTTCTACCATCCGATGGTCGACCGACGCATCGTGCAGTCCCTGACAGATCAGCGTTGGCTGACGGACGGCCGCGTTGAACGCGTCGTGCTGCAGGCTGTCCTCGTAGAACGCAAAGGCGAGCTCGCGTTCCTGGTTGTGGGCGTAGTGAAAGAACGGCAGCGAACTGCGGCGGCGCCACTCCTCGACTCGCTCCGGCGGCAGCAGATGATGCCCGGGCTTGGCGAACATCACGGCGGGCGCCAGCAAGACCAGCCGATCGACGCGCCCGGCAAATCGCACGGCAGCGAGGATCGCGAGCGTCCCGCCGAGACTCGATCCAAACAGTGTGACCGGCGCCCCGTCCAACCGCGCGATCTCAACGCCCAGCTGATCGAGCATCCGCGTCATCGTCAGCGTCGTGAAATCAGGCTCGTTGAAATCGGGACACTGCATTTCGATCCCGTACTCGCGCAGGCGCTGGCTGAAGTAGCCGACCTTCGTCGACTTCGGCGACGAGGCGAACCCGTGCAGGTAGAACACGTGGGCGGGCTTCAAATCAGATGCTGGCATCCGGGACGGCAGCGGCACTTGATCAGCCCTTCACCGTCTGTGTTGTAGTGATAGGTGAGCTCTTCGCCTTTCCGAATCTTCCGGTTGGCGCGGATCCAGATCGTGCCGCCGTAGATGTGGATGTAGCAGTTGGGCTTGCACGCGTGGTTGATGAAACGCGCGTCGTTGCCGCCGACGCCGGCGTCAATCACCGTCCGGTTGGTGAGCTTGAAACACCAGATGTGCCCGTTCTTGATGTAGCGCTGCTCGCGCTTCAGGCTTTGCTGATTCGAGATCTTCTCGCCCGCGTAGTCGATGATCCGGGTGTTCTGGTTAATCGCCTGCGTCGCGTAGACGCCCCATCCAGCGATCTTTGATGTCCGCTTCTGAATCATGTCTTTCAAGATTACTTCATGTCGTGTAGCGAGTCGCCCCGAGTGCGGATAGAATGACGACGTTCTGAAGGAGACTTCCATGCGCCTGTTTGCCATCCTCGCCTTGTCCCTTGCGGCGGTATCCATGACCTTTGCCCAGTCTTCGTCGAAGCAGGTGTTCCCCGGCGCCAACCCGGCGATGCCGTTCAGCGCCGCCATCAAGGCGGACGGTTTGATCTACGTCTCCGGAACACTCGGCAGCGGTGGCGACATCAAGGCGCAGACCAAGCAGGTGCTCGACGGCATCAGCGCGACGCTCAAGACCGCAGGCTCCAGCCTCGCCAACGCGGCGAGCGTCACGGTGTACCTGCGACATCAGGCCGACTTCGCCGCAATGAACGAGGTCTATCGCGGCTACTGGACGAAAGATCCGCCGGCGCGGACGACCGTGATGCTGCCACTGCTCAACGAGGGGCTGATCGAGATCGCCGTGGTCGCGGTCCCGGACGCCGGCGAGCGCGTGGTCGTGAACCCGAACGAGTGGAGCGGATCGCCGAATCCCTACAGTTACGGCATCAAGACCGGCAACACGCTGTTCATGTCCGGGCTGATCGCGCGCAACGGCAAGGACAACACGCCGATCAAAGGCGACATGACCGTGCAGACCAAGGCGGTGCTGGAGAACGGCGCGGCCATCCTCAAGGCTGCGGGATTCAGCTACACCGACGTCGTCTCCTCACGCATCTACATTGCCGATCAGGCCGCGTTTCAGGACATGAACAAGGTCTATCAGACCTACTTCCCCGTCGATCCGCCGGCGCGCGCCACCGTCAAGGCGCTCCTGACGTCGCCGGACTACAGCGTCGAGATCACGATGGTTGCGGTGAAGGCCGCCAACCGCGCGGCGTTCACGACGCCAAATGCAGACGGCACGCCGGGTGCGAAGAACGCGAACCTCAGCGCCGCGATCCGCGCGGGCAATCGCCTCTACGTGGCGGGCGTCCTCGGCAACACGGCCGACAACAAGGGTGACGTAAAGGCCCAGGCTGCTGAAGCGCTGGTCCGCATCGGCCGCACGATGAAAGCGGCCGGTTACGACTGGAAGGACGTCGTCGACGGCGTCGTGTATCTGCCGGACCTCACCAAGTTCAACGACATGAACACCGCGTATCGCGAGATGTTCGGCAAGGACTTCCCCGCGCGCGCCACGGTCGGCCCCGGCCTGATGGGCGTCGACGCCGCGGTGGAGATCATGTTTACCGCAGCGAAGTGATCCGTAGCGCGAAGGCGTCAGCCGAGCGGGTCGTAGCGCGAAGGCGTCAGCCGAGCGGCGGGTGGTTTCCATTCCGTCGCGGTCACCAGCCGCGATAACTCATACCGGCTTGAACCCAGGAATGAATACGTGGCAGGGTCCGAGCACAGCCCGGCCCTGACTGGGTTCAAAACGATATAGCTCACCACGTCGAGCGTGGCATCTTCGGCTCGGTGCACGCGATCGTAATATCCATCCTGACGCACGGACTCGCTGATCTTCGAGTCTGCGAAGTATTGCCTTCGCCGGAACGTGCACATCGTCATGAACACAGGAGTCGGACCGACGTAGCAACTGTCATGAAGGCGTGGCGTCGATAAGGCATGCGCCGGGTGGAGCAAGTTCCAGTCCTTGTGGCGCTCGGCTGAGCCTTTGCGCTACGAATGTGCGATCAACTCTGCTGAGCGTAGCGTGAGCGCCACGAACGTCAGGGTCCCGTTCGTGCAGCCACCGGTGGGCGTCGTCGGCGCGCCGACCACGAACAGGTTCTCGTGGTCGTGCGTGCGACCGTGGCTGTCACAGACGCTGGTGGCGGGGTCGATGCCCATCCGGCATCCGCCGCCGGGATGATCCAGATAGTCGCCCTCGCTGGTGTTCACGATCCGCCCGTTACTCGCCTTCGCGAGTGTGTTGAACAGGCCCAGCACATGCGCCTTGTTCGCCGCTTCCCGCGCCAGCGTCGCTTCGTCGAAGTGATGATCGATCTTCGGCATCGGATCCCCGTGCCGATTCTTGTTCGACGCATCGAGCGTCAGCCGGCTGTTCGCGGACGGGTGGACGTCGACGTAGGCGCGCAGCCGCACTGAACTGCCCTTGGTTCGCGATCGCCAGTCGGCCATCAGCTCGTCGCCCAACAACAGTGTGCCGTCGGCGGCACGAAGCCTCGGATCGCGGCCGGCCGAACTCTCCCAGACCCGCGTGTCGTGACGCACGAACGGTTTATCGGTCGCGCAGCGGAAGTAGTCGCGCGAGATCAGGCTGTGCGTCATGTTCTGACCCGGAAACGTCTGGTCGTCGATGTTCGCGGTGGCCTGAATGAACCGGTGGCCGTTCATGTACCGCCCGACCAGCCCCGAGCTGTTCGCGAGGCCATTCGGGAATCGCGTATTCGCCGACAACAGCAGCAGGTGCGAACTCCAGCAGTACCCGGACGCGACGACGAATGTTTTCGCGCGGTACTCAATCACGTCGTCCGGGCGGTCCTGATGCACCGCGTGCGCGGCCACGACCACCGAGCGCTTCTCGTCCAGCACCAGCTTGCGCACGAGTGTACGATCGTGGAGCGCGATCTTTTTCGGTGTGATCAACTGCTTGAACGTGAAATCCGGTGAGTAGCGGGCGCCGGACGGGCAGACCTCGCCGCAGGTGTCGTAGACGCAGCAGCTGCCACGTCCACCGAACGGCGTCAGGTTGCGCGCCATCGGCAGCGGCGAGAATGTGACGCCGCTCTGCTCCGCCCACGTCTTCAACGTCTGCAGGTTGTACGACAGCGGAATCGGCCCCTGCGGATATGGCTGGCTGCGCCGATCTTCCGGATGCGGACTCGGCTCGCCGCTGACGTTCAGCCTTCGTTCCGCCTCACAGTAGTACCTCTCCAGTTCCTGCCATTCGATCGGCCAATCGGTGGCCAGGCCGTACATCGACTTCAGCCGCAGGTCTTCCTCGGAAAACCGGTTGCAGGCGCCGCCCCAATGCAGCGCCAGCCCGCCGACCGCCATCGTCATCGAGATGATCCCGTTGGCCTGCTGATCCTCGATGTAGTCGCCAGGCCAGGGATGCTCCCCGTAGTCAATCGCGCGCTGCCGGTAGCGGCCGCGATTCTGCGCGTCGAAGATCGACTTCCCCGCCTCGACCACGACGATGCGGACGCCGGGGCGGAGTTCGGAGAGTCGTTCGGCCAGCATGGCAGACGTGATGCCCCCGCCGATGATGCAGATGTCGGTTTCGTGAACAGGCATAAGAACCTCAGACCACGAAATTCACGAAAGAATCGAAAGACACGAAGGAGTACATTTTTGGTTTCGTGTGTTCTACGCACATGTTTTCGTGTCTTTCGTGGGAGATCATCGTCTTAGTGACTCCGGTCTTCTCGTCGTGATCGCGATCGGGCGGCAGACCTCCCGGTTGATCAGCGCGTGATAGCAGTCGTCGTTCGCTTCGCTGCTGCGGAAATAAAACGCCATCAGATCGGCGACGACGTGCTGACCGCCTGGCCTCGCGGGAAGATTCCTGACACCGGCTTTCGTGAACGCGGCATCGAGTAGTGACCGGCGCGTTTCAGCGTCGAGCGTCGACCAGCGCCCGCCTTTCGCGCGCGCCTCTGCATCAAGGGCCGTCAACTGCGACAGGTAGCCGGGCACGGGCGACGCGCCTGACTTCTGGAGCCGCGGATGCCCGTAGCCGTGCGTCAGCGCCACACCCTCACGATAGCCGCGGGTCCAGCCCACGAATTTATCCGCGATGCCGCGGACATGCACCGCGTCGAGCGACGCGGGCAGGACGGTCGGCGCGATCTCGTGGAGCATGGCGATGGCGTCGAGAGTCAGCTCACGGGGTTGCGCGAACAGGCGAAGGGACTGGAACGGCAGGACGGCCGGAACCGCTGCCAGCCACTGCAGAAGCGTGCGTCGTTTCATGATGGGTCTCCAGATCTGACCGGCATCGTAGCAGAGGTGTATAATTTAAGCTTGTCTCTCAGCAGTATCAGCCGTACCGCTCGCTCGCTGCGTGAGTTCGGGCGCGGACTCGTCCACACGGCGCACCCGCTGCTCGTCCAGATTGTTCCGATCCGTCGCTGCAACATCGACTGCGGGTATTGCAACGAGTACGACAAAGTGTCGCCGCCGGTCCCCACCGACGCGATGCTGAGCCGCATCGACCATCTGGCGACCCTTGGCACGTCCGTGGTCGCCTTCAGCGGCGGCGAGCCGATGCTGCACCCGGACCTCGACGTCCTCATCCGCCGCATTCGCAGCCGCGGCATGATGGCCGGCCTGATTACGAACGGCTACTTCCTGGTCCCGAAGCGGATCGACGAGCTGAACGCGGCGGGCCTCGACTTCCTGCAGATCAGCATCGACAACATCGAGCCGGACGAAGTGTCGAAGAAGAGCCTGCGGCTGCTCGACAAGAAACTGCAGCACCTGCACGACCACGCGACGTTCGACGTCAACATCAACTCGGTGCTGGGCGGCGGGATCAAGAATCCTGAGGACGCACGAACCATCAACAACCGCGCGCGCGAACTCGGCTTCTCGACCTCGATCGGCATCATCCACGACGGCTCAGGACGCCTGAAGCCGCTCGCGCCGCTCGAACGCAAGGTGTTCGACGAGGTGTCGGCGGCGATCAGCGGCGCGGGCCAGGTGTTCAAGAACCTGTATTCAGGAATCCGCAGCTTTCAGGACAACCTGGCAGACGGCAAGCCGAACCAATGGCGCTGCCGCGCCGGCGGCCGCTACCTGTATGTCTGCGAAGACGGGCTGGTCCACTACTGCTCGCAGCAGCGCGGCTATCCGGGCGTGCCGCTCGAGTCGTACACGGTCGCCGATATTCGCCGCGAGTTCTCCACACCAAAGTCGTGCGCGCCGTACTGCACGGTCGGGTGCGTGCATCGTGTCTCGACGATGGACTTCTGGCGGAGCCCGCAGCACGCGGTCACCGGTCATCCGTCGTCAGTCGCCAGTCACGACTGAGCGGCGGCTTTCTTCCGCGCCGCCTTCTTTTTCTCTTTCTTCAGCTTCTTCCGCCCGCTCGGCGTCAGCGCCCAGTCGCGCTCGAAGACGTCCTGCATCTCGCGAATCACAACCTTGTCGGTGATGATGACTCCGACCTCGCGCCGTTTTTCGAGTTCGAGACGCCGCAGGCTCTGGCTGCCTAACGACGCACGCGAGCCGTCGCGGATCATCGCGCGGATGTGGAGGCGCCGGCCTGGGTATTCCTCGTGCGGTACGCTGGCCTTCGCTTCAACCTTGCCGATGATCCGCACGTCGACGCCGGCGTTGATCCGGTCGCCAATCAGGCGCAGCATGGAATCGTCGCTGACCTGCGGGTCGTAGATCAGGAGCTGCTTGCGCGCGCCGGAGATGAAGCGGCCGAGCCGCTCGCGGGCGTTTTCCGGGCTCACCACGAAGCGGTCATAACCCGCCGTGTAGGGCAGGCGATCGAAGTCGGCCATGAACAACTTGCTGGCTTCGGCGACGAGCTTGGGGTTCTTGCTGACGACGCCGAAGCTGCGGCTCCTCGCAATGTCGAGGCGCGTGAAGTTGAAGCCGTAGACGTGCAGCCAACGGCCGTCCACGATCATCATCTTGCCGTGGTAGCGCACCAGATCGTCGGCCGTGCGCGACACGGTGACCCCGGCCTCGAGCAGCGACATCTCCAGCTTCCGGAGGCTCTTCGTGCCGCCCCGGTTGGTATGCGCGGTCAGCGCGCGAACCCGGACACCGCGCGAAACCGCTGCGGCCAGGGCGCGCACGATCTCGAGTCGATCGAGACGGAAGATCAGGATGTCGACGCTTTTTTTCGCCTGCTTGATGGCGGTGACGATCGGCGCAATGCCGGCGTCCGGCTGGACGATGAGTTTCATAGGCAGATGACCGGCGGAATCACTATATCGATCAGGGGCAGCAATCCCGGGGCCATCTTCGATCTACCTCAGCTACTGAGTTATCGCCCCGAGAAGCGAATCCGCACGCCGCCGTTGATGAGGCGTGGCGTGCCGATCGTCGACGGGTTTGTCTGAACGAAGTACACCGTGTCGAGCAGGTTCTGCACTCCGAAGAACGCCTGAATGTTCCGACCGAGCCTCCGCGACGCGCTCAGATCGACGACGTTGTAGCCAGGGAGGCCCGTCGGATAGGTGGCGTCGTATCCGGCATCGGCGAGCGTCGCGACCGGGATGAAATTGGCGTTCAGATCGTCGTTGTAGGTCAGGCCGACCAACTGCACGCCCACGGTCACGGTCAGGTACTTCGCATTCGAATAGGCCGCCTGCATCGTGCCGCGATTCTTCGACACCTGCTGCAACTGTTTCCCCACCAGCGCCGCGTTCAACACGCCGCCGTCGGTGACCGTCGCAGCGTCGTAGATGTATCCCGCCGAAAAGCGCCACGACGAACCGACGCGGTAATCAACGTCGGTCTGAACACCGTGGACCCGCGTCTCCGGAACGTTCTGCTTCTGCGCCGAAGTGGCGGAGAGCGTGACGTTCAGCACCGGGTTGGTGAGGCGATTCTCGAAATAGGTGACGCGGACCGACAGGTTCCGCGCCGGCACGAGGTTGACCCCGACCTCGCCACCGAGCAGGCGCTCCGGGGCCAGTTGGTCGTTCGGGCGGGTGGTGACGGCCCCGACCGAGAACTGGCGATACAGCTCCGTCAGCGTCGGCGCGCGAAATCCGGAATTGGCGGCGCCCCACACGCTCACGCGATCCGACGCGTGATACATCGCGCCGACGTGCGGGCTGACGACGGTGTCGTTGTTCTCGGCAATCGAGGGGCGGTTGTTGGCGGTTGGAAGACCCGTCGCCACTGTCGTTTCGAGATTGTGGCCGTTGTAGTTGTTCCAGCGATCGACGCGCGCGCTGAGCGTCAGCACCAGTTTGTCGAACGGCGTGAAGATGTCCTGCACGAACGCGCCAAGACTCTGCTGCGTGCCTCCGGAGAACCGCTGCACGGACGGTGTGGCCACTTGCGTGACGCCGACAATCGACGCCGGCGCCGCGGCGACGTACGCCGCTTCCTGGCTCTCGCCGTCCACCCACCGCCAGTCGAATCCGGCGCTGAAGGCGTTCGATTTCCCGAAGGCCTTGGACCACTGTGCATTGCCGCCAATACCGTTGGTCGGCACGTTCTGGTCGGTCGCAAGGCGGACGACGTTACGCGTCGTCGTCGAGTTGGTGACCGCAAGGAAATTGAAATGCGCGCGTTGGGCATCGGTGAACACACTCGCCTGAAGATCGCTGTTGTCTTTCAACCGCGCGCGAATGCCCCCGTTCACCGTGGTCCACCGCGTATCGTTCAGCTCGCCCACCTTGGCGTTGTTCCGGTTCTCGGCGAAGTAGCCGGCGCGGACAAAAGCCTGCACGCGATCGGAGGGCGTGAACTCCACCTTGGCGGTGACGTTCTTGTATTCGACGTTGGCGTTGTTGTCGATCGGACCACGCTCGATCGGCGCGACGATCGGAAACCCATCGGTGTGCAGCACGCTGCCTTCGACCGAGGCCGCGACTGTGTTCCATTGATCGCTGCCGAAGAAATCGAACTTCGGGGTGTTGTGGCTGCCAAACTGCGGATTGAGCTCGAGGGTGCGCCGCGTCGGATGCCCGGTGACGATGTTGATGACGCCGGCCATCGCGATGTTGCCGTACAGGCTGGACGAGGCGTCTTCGGTGATCTCGATGCGATCGACGCTCGCCAGCGGCACGCGGGTCCAGTAGACCCAGCCGCCGAACGGATCGTTGAACGGAATCCCGTCAAGCAGCACGAGCGTGCGGCTCTGACCGCTGGGACCGATGCCGCGCAGCGACACACCCTGAGCGGTCGGCTGCGCCGCAAGACTGCTGGCCCGACGGAAGAGGCTGAAGGACGGCACCTGGCGCAGCACGTCGTCGGCAGTCAGCGCGGGCGACGACTGAATCGCTTCCTTGGTCACGACGCTGACGCTGGCTGGCACGTCGCCGAGCCGCCGCTCCGAGCGCGTCGGCGTCACAGTGATTGTTTCGAACAGGCTGGCTGGAACCAGCACGAGGTCGATCGCCTTCGACGGGTCGATCACATGCTCGACCCGTTCGGCGAAGCCGCCTGCCAGCACCGTGACGATCACATCGCCGCTCGCGGCCGTGTCGACCGTGAAGCGGCCGTCCGGGCCGGTCGTCACGCGAATCTCAGGAGCGGAGCCGACGCGCA
>JANYHS010000078.1 GCA_025358945.1 Acidobacteriota bacterium | reverse complement strand
TCAGCAGCGCGCCGAATCCGGCCGACGGCAATCCGGACAGAATCGTCAGCGGGTGCGTAAAGCTCTCATACAGAATCCCGAGGACGATGTAGATGACGACGATCGCCATCAGGAGAATCACGCCAAGGCCGCGCACCGAATCCTGGAACGCCTGCGCCGCGCCCTGGAAGCTCGTCGCAATCGTCGAGGGCAGCGTCGTCGCCGCCGTGGTCTGGATCGACGTCACGGCATCCCCGAGCGCGTAGCCTGGCTTCAGGTTGAACGAGATCGTGACGGAAGGCAGCTGGCCCGTGTGGCTGACCGTCAACGGACCGGCTTCGGTCCGCACTTTCACGACGGTGCTGAGCGGCACCAGCGGTCCCTGCGACGAACCGGCCTGCACGGCCGACGAGCGGACATACAACTTGGACAGCGCCGCCGGGTCCCGCTGGTACTCCGGTGCGACCTGCAGGATCACCTGATATTGATTGTTGGGCGCGTAAATTTGCGAGACCTGCCGCGTGCCGAAGGCGTTGTAGAGCGCCGTTTCGACCTGATTGATGTTCAGCCCGAGCGATGAAATCTTGTCGCGATCGAGGTCGACCTGGATCTGTGGGTTCTTGATCTGCAGGTCGCTGCTGACGTCCTCGATGCCCGGCAGCTCGCGCACTTTCGCTTCGAGGACCGGCGCCCACCGGTACAGCTCCGCGGTGTCGGTGTCCTGCAGCGTGAACTGATACAGGCTGCGCGCGCCCTGCTGTCCGCCGAGGTTAATCGGCGGCTGGTTGACCATGTACACGCGCACGCCGGGAATCCCGGCGACCTTCGGCCGCAGCGACGCGATCACCTGGTCGACGCTCAGCGTCCGTTCCTTGCGCGGCTTCAGGTCGATCGTGATGCGGCCCTGGTTGAGGCCACCGCCGCCGGGCCCGCCGCCGATGTTGCTGCTCAGGCCGGCAACGTTCGGATCCTTTGCGATGACGTCGGCGACCTGCTGCTGGTGCCGCACCATTTCGTCGAACGAAATCCCCTGGATGGCCTCCACGCTGACCTGGAAGCGCCCCTGATCCTCGGTCGGCAGGAAACCCTTGGGAACGAGGCCGAACAGGTACACCGTGCCAAAGATCAGCGCAATCGACGCGGCCATCGTCACGACGTGGAAGCGCAGGCAGACCTGCAGCGTCCAGTCATACAACCGGAGCCAGGCCTCGAACATCTTCTCGGTGATGTTGTAGAACCAGCCGTGTTTCTGCGCGTGCGGCGGCTTCAGGAAGCGGCTGCAGAGCATCGGTGTCAAGCTGATCGACACGAACCCCGACACCAGAATGGCCGAAGTGATCGTGACCGCAAACTCGTGCAGCAGCCGTCCGACGACGCCGCCCATGAACAGCACTGGGATGAACACCGCAGCGAGCGACACGGTCATCGACACGATCGTGAACGCGATTTCCTTCGAGCCGTCGAACGCCGCCCGCATCGGCGGCTTGCCCATTTCCATGTGCCGCACGATGTTCTCGAGCATCACGATCGCATCGTCTACGACGAAGCCGACCGAGAGCGTCAGGGCCATCAGGGAGAGGTTGTCGAGGCTGTAGTCGAGCAGGTACATCACCGCGAAGGTGGCGACCAGCGACGCCGGCAGCGCAAGACTGGGGATGATGGTGGCGGACACGTTACGCAGAAACAGGAAGATGACCGCGACGACGAGGCCGATCGTCAGCAGTAGCGTGAACTTCACATCTGACACTGATTCGCGAATCGCGACTGAGCGATCGGTGCGCACGTCGAGCGAGACCGCGGCGGGCAGTTGCTCGCGGAACGTCGGCAGGAGCTGCTTCACGGCGTCGACCACCTGCACGACGTTGGTGCCGGGCTGCTTCTGGATGGCGAGGTAGATCGTGCGCTGGCCGCCGTACCAGGCGGCGCTCTTGTCGTTCTCGATGCCGTCGTAGACGTGGGCGACCTGGTCGAGCCGAATCGGGTTGCCGTTGCGGTAGGCGACGATCAGCGGTCCATACGCGGACGCCCGCATCAGCTGGCCGTTGGCCTGCACGACGAAGGTCTTGTCCGCGCCGTAGATGGTGCCGGTCGGCAGGTTGACGTTGTTGTTCGAGATGGCCAGCGCCAGTTCATCGAGGCCGACGCCGTGCGCGGCGAGCTTGTTAGGGTCGGCGTCGATGCGCACCGCATACTTCGCGGCGCCGAACACGTTGACCTGGGCGACGCCGCTGACCATCGAGATCCGCTGCGCGATCGTGGACTCGGCGTACTCGTCGATGACCGGGAGCGGCATTCGCCCTGACGGCGCCACATTTCAGTGGAGCGCCAAACGCGAAGCCGCAGTCGCGGAGCCCGCGAAGGAGGTAGACGCACAAGCGAGAGATACCACACGTTGGGTGGCAGAATTCAAGGGGTTGCCGGTTGGCCCCTTTGCCTTTGAGGAACCGCCGAGGGATGAGCAGACGATATTCAAGAATGCGACGATCTGGACGAGTGGCCCGCGGGGAACGATCAAGGATGGGTGGATCGTGACTGGTGGAGGAAAGATTATCTTTGTGGGGACAGAGTCGGAATGGCGCGCGCAAAAACTCAGAGCACGCAATGATTCCGGAGCCATCTCAGCAC
>JANYHS010000032.1 GCA_025358945.1 Acidobacteriota bacterium | reverse complement strand
GCCGAAGTTGAGACTGGCAGCGTGCCGTCCGCGGCCGAACTGAAGAGATGCGTCGACGGCCGCGTGCCACTCGCGTTCGCCGAACGGCACAACAGTTACGCCCAGTTCCTGCAGCAACACCTCGACGACACCTACCGCCTTCGTCCCGCGACGACCCGCGACAACCATGCAGGTTTCAACCAGCGTGGGCGTGCCGACGCGGACCTGATCGGCGGCGAGTATGCGGTCGACGAGGTCCAGGTGTCCGGATTCGCCGAAGAGGATTGCGATCAGCGCTGACGAATCGAGCGTCATACGCCGTCCGGACCGAAGCCGAGGATGTCGTCTTCCTCGGCGGACGTCAGCCGGCGACCCCGCTGACCCTCGGGCAAATTCGGCCAGACCTTCGTCTCGAGGAAACGCAGAACGCGCTCACGGCGTTCCGCGATCGACGGTCCTTTGAGCCGCCGCCGGCGCTCTTCGAGCGCCCGCCGAATCGCCTCCGTCTTCGATTCCCCGGTCAGCCGCGCGACTTCCGCCGCCAGACGTTCCACGGCGAGATTCTTCAGGTTCAGAGCCATGACTACACCATGGTATACCAACCATGGTGTAAAGGTGGAACCCTATTTTTTCGGATCCACCAGCGCCTTGTAGCAGATGCACCGGACCGATGCCGGATTTGGAGTTGAGCGTCTGTTCGTTCAGCACGTTCGTGCGCATCATCGTTACCGACGTCGTCTTGAGCAGGCGCTTGCCGTTGAGTTCGCCACCGTTCGCAATCATCTGCGCGAAGCGCAGGTAGTCGGACGCGGTGGAATATAGGCCGCCGCCACCGGACGGCAGGCCAGGCATCCTGCTGATCAGTGGATCGTGAGGCTGTGCGGCAAGCGCGCTCTGCTTTGCATCCCACGCATAGATCGTCGCCACGCGCGGGAGTTTGGCTTCCGGTACCAGGAAGCCAATGTCCTTCATCCGCAGCGGCGTGAAGACGCGGTCGCGCAGAAAATCCGGGAATGTCTTGCCGGACAACTTCTGCACCAGGTATCCCTGGATATCCACCGAGACGCTGTAGACCCACTTCTCGCCTGGCTGGTAGAGCAGCGGTTTCTTCGCAACGCTCTCGATGAACGCCTGCAGCGACGGCGCGTCCAGCGGGTTGTCCGCCTGATACATTTTGTCGACCGGCGAATTGCCGAACAAGCCGTACGTGAAGCCCGCGTTATGCGACATCAACTCGCCCATCGTCGGCGCGTGCTTCGGCGCTTCGAGCATCGGTTTGCCGTCGGCGTCAACGCCCGCGAACACCTTGAGGTTGGCAAATTCCGGGATGTGCCTGGCGATGGGATCGCTCGGCTGCCACTTGCCTTCCTCGAACAGCATCATCATCGCCGCGCCGGCGATCGGCTTGGTCATCGGGTAGATGCGGACGATGGAGTCGAGCTGCATCGGCGTATTGCTGTCGATGTCCTGCAGGCCATAGGCCTTGTGCTGCACCACCTGACCGTGCCGCGCGAGCAGCGTCACCACTCCCGCAAGATGCTTGTTGTCGACGATGCCCTGCATCGCCGTATCGAATTCCTTCAGCGACTCGCTGGAGAAGCCGACACTCTCTGGTTTGGCGAGAACAATCTTGTCGGCGAGCGTCGTGGCCTGCCGGCCGGCCAGCGGTGTCGTCGTCTGGACGAGGCCGACGATGACGATGAAGGTGAGTGAAAGCGCGCGGATCAAGCGGCGTGTACGGGAAGACATGGCGCCGAGGATAACCAGCTGTGTCCTGGGGCTATACTCCTTCCTCCTTCAGGCCCAAAATGCCAACCCTGACGCCGGGCACCCGGCTCGGTCCGTACGAAGTCGTCGCCGCCATCGGCGCAGGCGGCATGGGAGAGGTGTACCGCGCGAAGGACACGAAGCTCAATCGCGACGTCGCCATCAAGGTCCTGCCAGAGATCTTCGCCGATGACACGGAGCGCCTCGCGCGTTTCACACGCGAAGCTCAGACGCTCGCCTCGCTCAATCATCCGAACATCGCCGCGATCTACGGGATCGAAGAGTCTGGATCGACGCGCGCGCTCGTCATGGAGCTCGTGGAGGGCGATGACCTGTCCGTGCTGATCGCGCGCGGGCCGATGCCGGCCGCCGACGCGGTGCCGATCACGAAGCAGATCGCCGAGGCGCTCGAAGCCGCGCACGAGCTCGGCATCGTCCACCGCGATCTCAAGCCCGCCAACATCAAGATCCGCGGTGACGGCACGGTCAAGGTGCTCGACTTCGGGCTCGCCAAGGCGATGGACGTTGGGCCAGGTGGGGCGGGTAGGCCGGGTGGGTTGTCGATGAACTCGCCGACGCTCTCGATCCACGCCACCCAGGCGGGGATCATCCTCGGCACCGCGGCCTACATGGCGCCGGAACAGGCGCGCGGCAAGGCTGTCGACAAGCGCGCGGACGTCTGGGCGTTTGGTGTGGTGCTCTACGAAATGCTCTCAGGCCGTGCCGCGTTTGCCGGCGAGACGATCACCGACATCATCGCGGCCGTCGTCACGCGCGAACCCGATTGGACCGCGGTACCAGCCGCGACGCCGGCGTCGATCCGTCAGCTGTTGACGCGATGTCTCGACAAGGATCCCAAACGGCGGCTGCGCGACATCGGCGAGGCGCGGTTCGCGCTCGAGAGCAGTCAGGGGTCCGCAACGGTCGAAGAGACTGCGACCAGGCAGTCGAGCACGCGCGCGGGCATCCTGTCCGTCACTGCAGCGCTCGCGGCCGGTGCGGCGATCGCTGCGGCAGCGGTGGCGTGGATCCTCTGGCCGAAGGCTCCCGCGCCACCTGTCGTCTCGCGGTTCGCGATCGCGTTGCCCGAAGGCCAGGCGTTCACGCGGACGGGCCGGCACATCGTGGCGCTGTCGCCTGATGGCACCCGTCTCGTTTACGTGGCCAATCAGCAGCTGTACCTGCGCGCGATGCACGAGCTGACGGCGGCGCCGATTTCCGGCACCGAAAACTCCGATCCCTCCGAGCCGATCTTCTCGCCCGACGGACAGTGGGTTGCCTTTTGGTCCGGGAACCAGCTCAGGAAAGTTCCCACCACAGGCGGAACGCCGGTGACGTTGAGCGCCGCGAATAACCCGCTCGGGGCGTCGTGGGCCGGCGATCGGATTCTGCTCGGCCAGCTCGATCCGCTCGGGATCGTCGCAGTACCGGCCAACGGGGGTGCGGCCACCTCCCTGGTGACGGTCAATGCGAAAAACGCGGAACAGGCGTACGGTCCGCAACTTGTCGGCGGTGGACAGGCTGTGCTGTTCACGCTGCGCACCGGCGAAGGCGCCTGGGACGATGCCACCATCGTCGTGCATGATCTAAAAACGGGCCGGCGCACGGTGCTGGTCAACGGAGGTACCGACGGTCACGTGCTGCCGACGGGCCACCTGGTGTACTCGCGCGACGGGACGTTGTTTGCGGTGCCGTTTGACGAGACGCGTCTGACGGTGACCGGGGGGCCGGTGCCAGTCCAGCAGGGAATTGCGGGAGCAACTGGAGGCCCCGGTGCCACGCAGGCGGCGTGGTCGGTGTCAGGCTCTCTCGTTTTCGTTCTCGGCGGTACGAGCAGGTACTTCGACCGGGCGCTCGTCTGGATCGATCGACAGGGGAAGGAGGAGCGCGCGGCGGCGCCCCTTCGACCTTATGGCTTCCAGTACGAAGCAGCGCCCGTCAAGGTGTCCCCCGACGGAACGCGGATCGCGTTGACGGTCGTTCCCGATTCCGTGCGATCGACGCCAGCTGCGCGCCAGTCGTCGGCGTCGGGTCCAGACATCTGGGTGCTGGACATCGCCCGCGGCGCGTTGACCCGCCTGACGTTCACTGGCGCAGCAACCGTTCCAATCTGGATGCGGGACAGCCGGCGCGTGTGCTACGTCAGTAGCGGGATCAAGAGAGCAGCGTTCTGCCAGGCAGCAGATGGCACCGGGCAGCCACAAACGCTCCTCACAGCGAACGGGCTGGTCGCCGTCAGTTCCTTTTCTCCTGATGGCTCGCGTGCCCTCGTGACATTGACATCAGGCAAGACCGGCACCGACATCATGATCGCGACGATGGGGTCCTCGCCGGACGTGCGCCCGCTCATCGCGACGCCGTACGACGAGAGTTACGGCACGGTGTCGCCCGATGGCCGCTGGCTGGCGTACCAGTCCAATGAATCGGGGCGTCTCGAGATTTACGTGCGGCCTTTTCCTGATGTGGAGAAGGGGCGCTGGCAAGTGTCGACGGACGGGGCCGTGGAACCTCGATGGTCGAGCAACGGGCGCGAACTATTTTTTTTCAACGGCATCTCCGCCGGCGGCAGCCGCCCGCTTGGCGCCCTCACATCCACGACTGCGCTCATGTCGGTCGCGATTCAGGCAGGGTCAGGCTTCGTGGCCGGCGCGCCGAAGACCGTGGTCAAGTGGCCTTCAGCGGCGGGATCGGCCTACGACGTGGCGCCAGACGGCCGGTTCCTCGTGAACGTCCCCGCGTTGTCCGCGACCACAGAGTCGACGGGCCGGCCGCAGATGGTGATCGTGCAGCACTGGTTCGACGAGCTGAAGGCGCGAGTCCCGATCAAGTAACGCTCGGCTTCTTTTTTCTTTTCCGGCCATCGAGTCGCAGCGCTGCAGGCAAGTCGCCGACAGCTTCAAGCGGCCACGCCGTGATACGTTCATCCACGGGATAGCGGTGGCGGCCGGGATAAACCACCCACAGATGATCGAGTGAAAGGTCGTCGAGTGCGGTGCGCATCGATCGTGTGATCGCAGGCGCCTCGCTGAACTTCACTTCCACTCCGTATCGACGCCCGTTGACGATGAAGAACAGGTCGAGTTCCGCGCCGCCGTGCGTACCCCAGTAGTACGCCTCCGCCGGCCTGACCGCCGCCAGCACCTGTTCGATGGCAAACCCCTCCCATGACGCACCGACGCCGGGATGTCCGAGCAGAGCCCGGTGGTCGTGGAGATCGAGCAGGCTGTGCAGAATTCCTGAGTCGCGCAGATAGATTTTCGGCGCCTTGATCTGCCGCTTGCTCAGGTTCTGGTGCCACGGCTGCAGCTGCCGCACCATGAACGTGCCGGTGAGGATGTCGAGGTACGTCCGCACCGTCTTGTCGGAGAGGCTCATCGATCGTGCCAGCTCCGAGCTGTTCCACGTCTGGCCGTGATAGTGCGCAAGCATCGTCCAGAAGCGGCGCAGGGCCGCCGCGGGAATCGTGATGCCCAGCTGCGGGATATCGCGCTCGAGAAACGTGCGAATGAATCCCTCGCGCCAGCGGACACTGTCCTCCGACGTTCGTGCGAGATACGCGCGCGGAAATCCGCCACGAGTCCAGAGCCGCTGCCACGAATCGGCGCCGGCCTCCCGGAGATCGAAACCCGAAAGCTCGACGAATTGAATGCGGCCGGCCAGGGTCTCGGACACGCCACGGACCAGCGAGGGCGACGCGCTGCCGAGCACGAGAAACCGGGGCGGCCGGCTCGGACGGTCGACCAGCACGCGCAGCACGTTGAACAACTCGGGCCGGGTCTGAATTTCGTCGAGCACCACGAGACGCCGTTCGCGTCCCAGGACGAGGTCCGGGTTTTCGAGGCGGCGAAGGTCGCCCGGCGACTCGAGGTCGAAGTACACCGCGCCGTGTCGCCGGGCGAGCTGGCGGGCCAGGGTCGTCTTGCCGCACTGCCTTGGACCAAGGATCGCCGTGACGGGAGATCGGCGCAGCGCGGCCTCGATCTCGCCGATGCGTCCGGATCGGTCACGTGACACGACTCGAGACTACCATGAAAACTCGGATACATACTCCGAATTTGCATGCATCCATATCAGGACGGCTAATGCCCGAGGAGCAGGAGTCCCGCCGACAGCGCCGCGAGCAGCCAGAGCGTGATGCTGATCTCCCGCCATCGCCCCGCCACGGCGTACAGCAGTACGTGCAGCAGGAATCCCCACAGGATGCCTTGCGTGATCGACAGCGTCAGCGGGATCAACACCACCGTGACGAATGCGGGCAGGGCGTCCTCGATCGACGTGAAATCAATCGTCGAGATCGACTGAAACATCGAGACGCCGACGAGGATCAGCACTGCCGCCGTCGCGTAGGCGGGAACCGCCGCCGCCAGCGGTCCCAGAAAGAAGCACGGCACGAAGCAGAGCGCCGTCACCACCGATGCGCGGCCGGTGCGCGCGCCCATGCGAATGCCCGCGATGCTTTCCACGTACGCCGTCCCGGGCGACGTGCCCGCCAGCCCGGATCCCAGTGTCGCGATCGCATCAACGATCAGGCCTCGGCGCAGGTTGATCGGACGGCCGTCCGGATCCGTGAGCCCCGAGGCCGTCGCCACGCCGATGAACGTGGACAACGAATCGAACAGGTCCGTGAAGAAGATGGCGACGATCGTCGGCAACAGCGCCAGCTTCAGCGCGCCAAGGATGTCCAGCTTCAGAAACGCCGACGAGAAATCCGGTGCGCTGATCAACGCCTCCGGCGCCTTCGCGTAGCCCAGCATCCAGGCCAGGGCGGTCACCGAAAAAATCGCCGCGAGGAACGCCAGCGGATTGTTCCGTCGCATCAACGCCACCGCGATGAGGATCCCCAGCAGCAGGAACG
>JANYHS010000014.1 GCA_025358945.1 Acidobacteriota bacterium | reverse complement strand
CGGCGCCCGCATCCGTCGCTGCCTTGACAGCCGCCACATCGCCGCGCACCATCGCCGTCACGTATCCGGCGCCGATTTTTTCCCAGCCGACGAGCGTCACCTTCGCGGCTTTCACCATCGCGTCGGCGGCCTCGATCATGGCCACCAGTCCTTTGGTTTCAATCATGCCTAACGCTTCACCCATTGCTGTCTCCTTGAACTAGCGCAAGCTTCTGACGGCCTCATCGATGAGGGCCGAAAGCTCCCGGTATGTTAGCCGAATTTCTCCCGCGCTATTCGATTCCGCTGCCTGCCGCACGAGCTCCGGCACGAGCCGCCGGCCGCCGCCGGCGGGCGCCTGAACGATCTGGCACGACTCGTCCTCCGCCGTCTCGGCGCAAATCGGCGCCGGCGCCTTGATGCCGTACGCGCCGCGCAGGTCCTGCAGCCGCGTCACCTCCTCGCGCGAGAGGAGGTTTTCCCGGCCGAGCATGCGCGCAACGAGACTGATCTTGGCGAAGTGCTCGATCGTCTCCATCTTGTAGTACGCGCCGAAGAGATCGGCGCCAACCGTCAGCGCGCCGTGGTTGGCGAGCAGCATGCCGTCGTGCGCGCGGATGTACTTGCGAACCGCTTCCGGCAGTTCCTTCGTGGACGGCGTCGCGTACTCGGCGATCGGAATGCTGCCCAGCGTCGTCAGCACTTCCGCCAGCACCGCGCGATCGAGGGGAATCCCCGCGACCGCGAAGCCAGTCGCAGTTGGCGGATGCGCGTGCACGACCGCCTGCACGTCGGGCCGCTGCCGGTAGACCTCGAGATGCATCAGCGTCTCGGACGAAGGGTCGCGATCGCCCTGGAGCTTTCTGCCTTCAAGATCGGTGATGCACATCATGTCCGGCGTCATGAACCCCTTGCAGACGCTTTTCGGGGTCATGAGCAGGCGATCTGTGCCGAGCCTGACGCTGATATTGCCGTCGTTGGAGGCGGTGTAGCCGCGGGCGTACATGCGGCGGCCGACTTCGACGATGTCGGCGCGCAGTGACGATTCGGTGCTCATGCTCGGGCCAGGAATTTATCGCGGCAGGTGCTGGAGCAGAAGAACAGCTGCGCGCGGCCGTCTCCGATCGTCAGCGCCTGATCGGGGAGGACGAACGTGCCGCACACCGGATCGCGCACCATCTGTACGCCGCGCGTCGGCACCTGGCCATCCGGCCGCTTGCCGCGCACGCCTTCGAGAATGCCATCGACGAGGCGCCAGAACGCGCGAGCCACGACAACCGCGAGCACAAGGAACAGCGCAAGACGCGACAGCATCAGGCACCGGGTTTCCGCGCCACGCCCTGCACACCCGAATGCGCCGATGTCAGGCTATCGAGCGCGCGCTTCGCGGCCTGGCCCTCGGGACCGTCAGGCGCGATCGCGATCACCTGTTTCCACGCCGTGCCCGCACCGTCGAGATCCTGTTTGCCGAACGCCTTCACGATGCCCACGTTCAGCAGGGTCTTCACGTGCTTCGGGTCGAGCGCGAGGGATCGATCGAACTGCTCCAGCGCCTTGTCGGGCTGGTTCGAGTAGTAGTACGAGACGCCGAGGTCCGTACTGACGTTGACGTCCTTGGGCGACAGCTTCACCGCCTCGCCGTACCACTTGATCGCCTCGTCGTACCGCTCGGCGTCGAAATAAAGATTGCCAAGCTGCGTGCGCGGCGTCGCGTTCGCTGTCTCGCGTTCGGCGACGGTTTTGAGCGCGTTCACCTGCGTCTCGTCGATGACCGCGGCGCGCGAGGTTCCGGACCCGCCCCCGGCCGGGGCCTGCTGCGCGACGGGCGCGGCGGCCGCGACAGGCGGACGGCCCACGGCCTGCTGGGATCCGATGACCCATCCGGCGATCAGACCGAACAGCACACCGGCAATACCGAAAGCCACTGCGTCAGATTTCATAGTGCGCTCTCAGCATATCAAACGCCGGCGAGCACCCGCAGGTACTCCTGCACGACGGCCGAGAGGCCCGCAAAGAGCGCGCGCGACATGATCGCGTGGCCGATCGAGACCTCGTCGAGAAACGGCAGGTCGCGGAACATCGCGAGGTTGGTCAGGTCCAGATCGTGTCCGGCGTTGACGCCAAGCCCGAGTGTATGGGCGAGGGTCGCGGCCTCCGCGTACACCGCGAACGATTGGCGGCCGGCGTCCGGCCCGCGCTCGAATGCCCGGGCAAACGGCTCGGTGTAGAGCTCGACGCGGTCGGCGCCGACGGACTTCGCCCAGCGAATCGGATCGGGCAAGGCGTCGACAAACAGGCTGACGCGCACGCCCGCCGCGTGCAGGCGCCGGATCGTCTCCGGCAGTCCATCCGCTTCGGTCCCGCGCCTCCACCCGGCCTGGCTCGTCACCTCACCTGGCGCAACAGGCACGAGCGTGCACTGATCGGGGCGCACCTCCTCGACCAGCGCGATCAGCTCGGGACGCGGATCCCCTTCGATGTTGTATTCGATCGCCCGCGGACGACCGCCCAACGTCTGGGCGATCGCGCGCACGTCCGCGGGCGTGATGTGGCGCCGATCGGCGCGCGGATGCACGGTGATGCCCGGCGCACCCGCGGCGATGCAAACCTCGACCGCCTCGATCAGCTTCGGCTCGCAGCCACCGCGCGCGTTGCGCAGCGTCGCCACCTTGTTCACGTTTACTGACAGCTTGATCATACGCATGCAGGGTGTTGGGGCTTGGGGCTGGACGTCCAGACCCCAGTCTCCAGCCTCAAGCCCCTATCCAAGGTGCTTTTTGACAACGTCGACTATTTCCTGCGCCCAGACGCGGATCTCATCCTGATCCTGGCCTTCGAGCATCACGCGGAGCAGCGGCTCCGTGCCCGAGTAGCGAACCAGCAACCGTCCCTGCCCGGCCACACGCGCTTCGACGCGCGCGATGGCGTCCGCCACGGCGGGAACGCCGCTCAGCTCAACCCGCTCACGAACGCGCACGTTCAGCAGCACCTGCGGGTACGTCGTCAGGTCCGACGCGAGGTCGGCCAGCGTGCGTCCGCTGAGCGCCACCGTGCGCAGGACGTTGAGTGCCGTGCACAGTCCGTCGCCGGTGAACAGGTACTCCGAGAAGATGATGTGACCGGACTGCTCCCCGCCGAGCGTGAGGTTCCGCTTCAGCATTTCTTCCATCACATGCTTGTCGCCGACCGCGGTCCGCACGAGCGCGATGCCAAGCGACGTCAGCGCGACCTCGAGCCCGATGTTGCTCATCACGGTCGCGACGATCGCGTCACCCTTCAGCCGGCCCTCGCGCTTGAGCTGACGGCTGCACATCAGCAGCACGGCGTCGCCGTCGATGACGGTCCCGCGGTGATCGACAAAAATCGCGCGATCACCGTCACCGTCGAAGGCGACCCCCATCGCGCATCCGCGCTCCACCACGGTCCGCGCGAGCAGTTCCGGATGGGTTGATCCACACGCCAGGTTGATATTGCGGCCATCCGGGCGATTGCCGATCACGATGGTGTCGAAGCCCAGGCTGTTGAACAACTCCGGCGCCACCGTCGTCGTCGCGCCGTTGGCACAGTCGAGCACGATCGGAAATCGCTCGATCGCCGCCGCTTCGGGAAACACCGCGCGCAGGTGATCGAGGTAGGCGTCAATCAGATCAGCGCGGGGCACGTCACCGGCGTCGCCGCCGCGCGCGCTCCACGACAGGTCGGCCACGATGGCTTCGACTTCGCGTTCGACGCGCTCGGTGAATTTTTCGCCTTTGCCGGAAAAGACCTTGATGCCGTTGTCTTCGTATGGATTGTGCGACGCGGAGATGACGACGCCCGCGTCGTAGCTGCCGGTGCGCGTCAGGAACGCGACGGCCGGCGTCGGCACGACGCCGGCGCTGGTGACCGTCGCACCTTCTCCGCACGCGCCATGGGCCAGTTCCGCCTCGATCCAGCCGCCGGACTCCCGCGTGTCACGGCCGATCAGAAACTGCGGCGACTCCGTGCCGTGAGGCAGCGCGCGCACGAGCGCGGCGCCGAGCCGCCGAACCGTCTCGGGATCGAGGGGCGGCGTCCCCGCCAGGCCGCGAACGCCATCCGTGCCGAACATCCTATGGTGTGCCACTGGTAATCCGCACCTGTACTGATTCCGGCGAGACGCGCGTCACGCCCGCGTCCGGCGACGAGTCCGCATGGACCGTCAGCGAATATTGGCCCGGGCCGAGCCCGGCCAGATCGATGAATGCCGCGACCTCGTCCGCGCTGACGCCTCTGAGCGCATCGCGATTGCCGCGTAAGGTGAGGTCGACGGCGGACGGCATCGCCTCCGCGTGGAGATTCGCGCCAAGGTTGCGCAGATGCACAGGCTGATTGCGAAGCGTCCGCTCGAGCGGCGCCGGCACGATCTGCACGGTGACCGTCGCGGAGCGCGCCGTCTTCAGACGCAGCGACGGATCGAGGAGGCCCAGAGTCACCGTTTCTTTGACCTGCGCCTTCGCGCCCGCGACCGACACCGGCTCGGTCAGCACCTCTGTCGCGCGCTTGACGGCGCTCTCCGGTCCGATGATCTCCGCAACCCGTGGCTCCGCCGACAGCGGACCGACGACGTACCCTGGCGCCGGGCGGCCATCGATCGCCGGCACGATCGGCACCTCACGCGACGCGGACGCTTCGAAACTCATCGCCACTGCGGACGGCATCACCTGCACGATCTCCGCGCCGAACGGCACCCGCACCTGGTCGGGCGTCAGGGGAAACAGGCGATGCCCCGACTGCGCGGTGTGCAGATCCAGCACCGCGACGACGTCGCCGGCGCCGACACGGCTGAGCGTGCCAGACGCGCCGCGCACGCGAACGTCCACCGTGGCCGGCACATCGCCGAGCAGTTCGAGGCCGGCCGGCACCTGCGTCAGCTCGAGAGGCACGCGCAGGCCGCGCTCGACGGTTTCTTCCCCGGAGACGACCATCCACAATAAGAGTGCGAGGCTGACAGACAGCACCTTCAGCCAGAAGTTGCGGAACGGCCGCGTCACGATGCGCTTCGGGTGCGTCATGTGCTCGGAGCCTCGAGCCGGGGCTGTGTCTCGCGACCGTGGAGAATCAGAGAGCGCAGCCGCGCGCGTAGACGGTCGCTGTCCAGACCGCGTTCAATCTGCCCGTCGACCACGATCGACACACTGCCGGTTTCTTCCGACACGACGATGGCCACCGAGTCGTTCTCTTCGGTGAGCCCGATCGCCGCGCGGTGGCGTGACCCGAGTTCCTTGCTCAACTTGGGATTCACCGTGAGCGGGAGGAAACACGCCGCCGACGCCACGCGATCGTCCTGCACGATCACCGCGCCGTCGTGCAGAGGCGAGGACGGCAGGAAAATACTCTGCAGGAGATCGTAGGTGAGGATCGCGTCGAGCCGGATGCCGCCTTCGATGTAGTTGCGCAGGCCGATCTGCCGCTCGATGGCGATGATCGCGCCGATCCGCTGCGACGACAACAGACTCGCCGCCATCACCAGCTCTTCGATCGACTCTTCGGCCGACACCGTCTTCGCCAGGTAACGAAAAAACGGCGCGCGCCCGAAATGCGCGAGCGCACGGCGGATGTCGGACTGGAACAACACGATCACCGCAAACACGAGGTAGCCGATCATGTTGCGAACCAGCCAGTTCACGGTCTCGAGGTGGCCCCACCGCGAGAGGTAGAACAATCCGACCAGCACGCATCCGCCCAGCGCCATCTGGACCGCGCGCGTGCCGCGGATCAGCTTGAGCACTTCGTAGATCAGGATCGACACCACGAGGATGTCGGCCAGATCCCACCAGCCAATTGGCGGGCGCCGCAGGAGGGCGGTGAACCAGGTCATGAAATAGAGCTTAGGGTTGAGGGCGCCCGGCTTGGTATATCTCTTCTGACACCCTTACCACCTGGACCATTTCGGCGACCGCGTGTACACGGACTATGTGCGCGCCGCCGAGCACGGCCGCGGTGACCGCCGCAGCAGTACCCCAGTCGCGATCTTTCGCCGGCACATCCCCGACGGCGTCGCGCAGGAATGATTTGCGCGACGGCCCGACGAGCACGGGACGATCGAGCGCCGCCGCGAACTCCGGCAGACGGCCCAGCACACCATAACTGTGCGACGGCTGTTTGGCAAACCCGACACCGGGATCGACGATCAGTCGGTCCAGGGGCACCCCGGCCTCGAGCGCGACCCGCATGCTGTCGCGCAGTTCCCGCGTGACTTGCGCCATCACATCATCGTACGCCGCGTCAGCGTACATCGTCGCCGAGCGCCCGCGGGTGTGCATGACGATGAGCGCCGCGCCGCATGCGGCCACGACGGACGCCAGCGCCGGCTCGTAGCGGAGACCACTGACGTCGTTGACGAGCGCAGCGCCGGCGGCCACCGCGGCGCGCGCCACCTCGGCCTTGTAGGTGTCGATCGAGATCGGAATGCGGATGCGCCCCTGCAGCGCGTGCAGCACGGGCAGCACCCGCGACAGTTCGGTGTCCGCCGACACCGCTTCGGCGCCTGGACGAGTCGACTCGCCGCCGATATCGATGAGATCGGCGCCGTCGGCTTCCATGCGCAGTGCGGCGGCGACGGCATCCGCGGAATCGCGAAACGGGATGGGATTCGCGAAGGAGTCGGGGGTGATATTCAGGATGCCCATCACCAGGCAACGGTCCCCCAGCCGGAGCGTCCCGTGGCCGGGAAGAGGGACGGTATAGACAGGACGAGGCGCAGTGCAATTCACAAGTGACAATTTACAAGGGATACGCGGACCCCTTTGTTCATTGTCACTTGCAACGTGTAAATTGGCTACTCCTGCGGGATCGGCTTGTTCAGCGCCGGCACGATGGGCGCGCGTTCTTTCGGTCGCGCACGCGGCTCGTCCTCTTCGACCACGGTTCGTGCGGCGACAGGCTGCTGCGGATCGTCAAGCGGCAGACCAGCGGCGAGCCGGCGAACCTGGTCAGCGTCGAGCACCTCGCGCGCGAGCAGCGCGTCAGCCATCTTCACCAGCGTGTCCTTGGCTCCGGAGAGCAGCTGATGCGCGCGCTGGTAGTTGTCGGTGATGAAGCGCTTCACTTCCTGGTCGATCTTGAGCGCCGTGTCCTGGCTGTAGTCCTGGTGCTGTCCGATTTCTCGGCCGAGGAAGATCTGCTCTTCCTTCTTGCCGAACGTAATCGGACCCATCGCGTCGCTCATGCCCCACTCGCACACCATCTTGCGTGACAGCTCGGTGGCACGTTCGAGATCGTTGCCGGCGCCGGTGGTGAGGCTGTTCATCGTGATTTCTTCGGCGATGCGGCCGCCCAGCAGGATCGCGATCTGATCGTTCAGGTAATCGCGCGAGTAGTTGTGTTTCTCTTCGGCCGGCAGCTGCTGGGTGAGGCCGAGCGCCATGCCGCGCGGGATGATCGTCACCTTGTGGATCGGATCGGCGAACGGCAACAGCACGGTGAGCAGCGCGTGCCCCGCTTCGTGAATCGCGGTGACGCGTTTTTCGGCATCCGTGATGATCATCGAGCGGCGCTCGGATCCCATCAGGACCTTGTCCTTGGCGTACTCGAAGTCGTGCATGCGTACGACCTTCTGGTTGAAGCGCGCGGCGTTGAGCGCCGCCTCGTTCACCAGGTTCGCGAGATCCGCACCGGAGAAGCCCGCCGAGCCCCTCGCCAGCACGGCGATTTGCACATCGTCGGCCATCGGAATCTTGCGCGTGTGGACCGCGAGGATGCCCTCGCGTCCGCGCACGTCGGGCCGGTTGACCACGATGCGGCGGTCGAAGCGGCCCGGGCGGAGCAGCGCCGGGTCGAGTACGTCGGGACGGTTCGTCGCCGCGACGAGGATGACGCCTTCGTTCGACTCGAAGCCGTCCATCTCGACGAGCAACTGGTTCAGCGTCTGCTCGCGCTCGTCGTGTCCGCCGCCAAGGCCGGCGCCGCGATGGCGGCCGACCGCGTCGATCTCGTCGATGAAGACGATGCATGGCGCATTTTTCTTGCCCTGCTCGAACAGGTCGCGAACGCGCGAGGCGCCGACGCCGACGAACATTTCAACGAAGTCGGATCCGCTGATCGAGAAAAACGGCACGTTCGCTTCGCCCGCGACCGCGCGCGCGAGCAGCGTTTTGCCCGTGCCGGGCGACCCCATCAGCAGCACGCCTTTCGGAATGCGTCCGCCAAGCTTCTGGAATTTCTGCGGCTCTTTCAGGAACTCGATGATTTCCTGGAGCTCTTCTTTCGCTTCGTCAACGCCAGCGACGTCCTTGAACGTCACTTTCTTCGCGGAACTCGACGAGAGTTTTGCCTTGCTCTTGCCGAACGACAGCGCCTTGTTGCCGCCGCTCTGCATCTGGCGCATGAAGAAGACCCAGAAGCCGATGATCAGCAGGAACGGCCCCCACGAGTAGAGGATCGTCGCCCACGGACTGACGGTCGGCTCCTTGGCGGTAACCTGGACGCCCTTTTCGATCAGCTTGTTGACCAGGCCGTCGTACTGCGCGGGGGCGTAGCTCTGGAAGTGTTCGTTGACCTTGGTGGTGCCGTTGATTTCCTGGCCCGTGATCGTCACTTTCGCGACGCTGCCCTGATCAGCCCACTGCATGAATTCGCTGAACGTGACGACGCGCTCGGGCTTCTGGATGTGTGTGGAAAAATTCCAGATCAGTACGCCGAGAACGACGAGCGCCATCCAGAACAACAGACTCTTCAACGTCGAGTTCACGCGGAAACCCCTTCTCGTAGCGCAGCCTTCAGGCCTGCCTAAGTTTCAAGATTATCACTTCTTGCGCGGGGTCGGTTACCCGAAACGCCTCGTCAATTCCGAAGCCGGCGACCCAGACAATCCGATCGGTTTGGTCCACCACCAGCGGGACCCGATCGCGTTCGGCGCGTGCGACTTTCCGGTCCACGAAGTAGTCCTGCAGCTTTTTCTGGCCGTCCAGCCCGACGGGCCGGAAACGGTCACCCGGCCGGCGATTTCGTACGGCCAAACTTTCGCCGAAGCAATCGCGCCGCACCATCGCCACGTCGTGTCCACGGCGGCTCCCGCCGTTGACCTCTGTTTCACCTGTCCGGTCAGGATCTGCTGCACACGCATCCGCCGACACGATCCAACCGACCTCTGGCAGCGTCACCTCTCCAGGGATCGACAACGGCACGCGGAACAGGTTCGAGGCCTCGTGTCCGGCGGCCGGCCGGCCCTGCGCGCCAGCGACCCTACCCCTTAAGACGAGGCTCGGGCCGATGCGTTCCAGACTCTGGCCCGGCAGATCGATCCGCGATGCATTCGGCTCCTCGGTGAGACGCCGCGCGGCTTCAACATGGCTGAACGCGATCGGGCGGGTGGCTGCCACATCAGTCAGGACGCGCCACAGCAGCGCGCGCTGCTGTGCGAGCGGCGCGTTGCGCAGCAGGGCCACGTCGATCTCCCGCACCATCGCGCCGTCAGCCGCCGTGGAGGGACGAACGCTGCGCACCTCGAGGTCAGCCGCCATCGCATCCATCCACGCCGACATGTCTCGGGCCATGTCGGCCTGATCGGCCAGCACGTCCACGATCCGCGTGTTGAAGCGCGATGCGAGGAGTGGTAGCAACTCGGCGCGCACGCGATTGCGCGGGATGCTGACGTCCTGATTCGAGGCGTCCTCGACAAACGGCAACTCGCGCTCGGCGAGCCACGTGCGCAACTCGTGACGCCGGCACCCGAGCAGGGGCCGGACGCTGTGGCCGTTGCGCGGGTGCATCCCGGCGAGCCCGCGTGGTCCGGCGCCGCGCGTCAGACGCAACAGCACGGTCTCCGCCTGATCGTCCCGCGTGTGCCCGAACGCCACGACGTCCGCGCCCGAGGCCACGCGCGCGCGCTCGAGAAACGCATGGCGCGCCACGCGCGCCGCATCCTCGACCGAGCGGTGTTCGCGGATTGCGCGCGCCGCGACATCGTCGCGATCGACGAAAAACGGAAGGCCCAGAGACGCGGCAATGCCGGCCGCGAACTGCTCGTCATCGACGGCGGCGGATCGCAGCTGGTGGTTGAAGTGCGCGAGGCCGGCGAGCTGGAGGTCGCCAGCGGAGTGGAGGTCGCGGAGGAGGTGTACGAGCGCGACCGAGTCCGATCCCCCGGACACCGCCGCAAGAACGCGGGCGCCGGAACCAATCAGATCGTGGTGGCGGACGAACTGCCGAACGCGCTCAAGCACTGCGTTCATCATGGTCAGGTTGGTGGGATGGGTCAGGTGTGTCAAGTGAGCCAGGTGGGTGGAACGCAAACCTACCAGCCCTACCCGACCCAGCTCCACCTACCCGACCAATGTTGGTGCCGGAGGGCGGACTCGAACCGCCGACCCCGCGCTTATGAGACGCGTGCTCTTAACCAACTGAGCTACTCCGGCCAGAACTTCCGATTGTATTACGTCACGGCGTCCCGCTCAACGAGGGCCGCGGCCAGGAGCGGGATCATCAGCTCATGATGCCCGACCAGGGAGTAGCCCCGCCCGGTACCCGCCGTCGGCCTGGCGACCACATTGGTTTGCGGGCGGTAGCCGCGGATGAAATCCAGGTTCACCGTCGTGAGCGCCGCCAGCGCGAGGCCGCGGTTGCGCGCGAGGGCGACGGCCTTGAGGAACACTTCCGGCAGCACGACCGCCGACCCGCAGTTCAGGTACACGCCCCGTTCGAGCCGCGCCACGTTCGACACGAAGTAGCGGAAGTCGCGCAGGCTGCCCTCGCCGAGGGCAGCGCCGGACGCCGCCGGGTGCATGTGAATAATGTCGGTGCCGATGGCGACATGGACCGTGACGGGAATGTTCAGCCGCGCCGCGGCCGCGAAGACGCTGTACCGCGCGAACTGCGGCTGCCTGGCCGCAAGGAACCGGGTGACGGCCTGACCGATCCCGAGGCCTGCCCCGACACCGTCGTTGATCGCGCCATTGAGCAATCGGCCGGTTTCATCCGCCATCCCGAACCGGCCGGGGCCGAGGGCTTCATCGACGTCCTCGGATGTGGCGCCGACAAGCGCGACTTCGAAGTCGTGAATGATCGCCGCGCCGTTGGTGGCAATCGCCGACACGAAGCCCCGCTCCATCAGGTCGATCAGCACCGGACCGAGGCCGGTCTTGATCACGTGCGCGCCAAGCCCCCAGACCACGCCCGCGTCCACGCGTTTCGCGGCGGTGATCGCACCGACGATCGCCTTGAAGTCGGCGGCAGCGAGGATGCCCGGCAGCGAATCAACCAACGCCGCGATGGATCCGCCGGGCGCGACCGGACGGGCGAAGTCCTCGACGCACGCCTTGCTCGCGCGCGACTTCAGTGGGTAGGTCTTGACGTCGGAGAGATCGAATTCCTCGTACGGAAACATCATCAGCGCCTGTTCACAGTATCAGCATCGCATCGCCGTAGCTGTAGAAACGGTAGCGCTCGGCAATCGCGGCATCATACGCGGATCTGACGCGATCGCGGCCGGCGAACGCCGAGACGAGCATCAACAATGACGACTGCGGCAAGTGGAAATTGGTCAGCAGACCACTGACGATCTGGAACGCCGCGCCCGGATACAGAAACAGATCGGTCTCGCCCTGGCCCTCGACGATAGCGCCGCCGTGCGCGCGCGCGACGGCCTCGAGGGTCCGCGTGGTCGTGGTACCCACGGCGATGACGCGACGCCCTTCGGACCGCGCCCGGTTGATCGCGGATGCGGTCGCTTCGCTCATCTCGTAGCGCTCCGCTTCCATGACGTGATCCTCGACGCGATCGACGCGAATCGGCTGGAACGTGCCGTAGCCGACGTGCAGCGTGAGTGCCGCAACCTCCACGCCGCGCGCGGCGAGGGCGGTCATCATCGACAGGCTGAAATGGAGGCCGGCGGTCGGCGCGGCAATCGAACCTCGGGCGTGCGCAAAGACGGTCTGATAGCGGTGGCGGTCCTCGTCCCGATCGTTGCGCTTGATATACGGCGGCAGCGGCATGTGCCCGATCGCGTCCACTGCTTCATCCAGCGGTGACCCGTCGTCGGTCCAGAGACGGACGATGCGCCGGCCGAACGGGCGGCGTTCGAGAATCTCGCCATGGATCGTGCGAATTCCTTCAAACACGACGCGCGCGCCAGGTTTCAATTTCTGCCCGGGATATACCAGCGCCTCCCACGACACCGGGGTCAGGTTAGGGTCAGATTGGGGTCGGACTGGGGTCGGAACAGGGTCAGACCCCGGCTTGATCAAGAGACACTCGACGGCGCCGCCGCTCGGGACACGGTGGCCGAGCAGCCGCGCCGGGAAGACGCGCGTGTTGTTGACGACGACGAGGTCGCCGGCGCGCAGGAGACCGGGCAACTCGCTGACCTGGGTGTGCGCGATCGATCCGCTGTCGCGGCCAAGATGGAGCAGCCGCGCGCCGCCGCGAACCGCAGGCGGCTCCTGCGCGATCAGATCCGCAGGAAGGTCGAAGTCGAAGTCGCGGACATCCATGCCTACGGCTTCCGCACGCACCAGGTCGTCATGCAGCGCTGACGCTGCACGTTCGTGGTCTTGATCGGATCGAGCAATTGGCCGCCCAGGCGCGTCGTGGCGTCCAACAGCAGGGCTTCGTCAACCACGAAGCGTTCGGATCCGTCCGGCAGAAGCACGCAACGGCCGGCCGCGCCGACGAGATCTTCAATGCCGATATTCGACGCCAGACGCGCAAAGAACATCCCGTCCACGGCAAGCACGCGCCACATCTCCGAGCACAGGCGGTCGAAATGCGCCTCGTCCGACGCGAAATGGAGAACCGCGCTGCAGATGACGGCGTCTACGCTGGCGTCCGCCCACGGCAGATGATCGATCTCGCCGGCCTGGAAATTCGTCGGCGGCAGCGCGGGGGCAAGCTGCGCGGCACACGCCCGGAGGCGATCAATCGCAGCGGGATCGCGATCAATGCCGAAGCAGGTGAACCCACGGCGCAGCAGGTACATCAGATTGCGTCCGTCGCCGCATCCGGCGTCGAGCACGCGCGGGCGCTGATCGAAGTGGCCGCGCAGCAGTTGGTCGAACACGTAGATGTCGATCTCGCCGAATGTCGCCGGCAGTTCGACGCCGGGGAGCTGAGAGAGAGGCGCCATCAGCGCAACCCGGCGGGCCCGCGCAGGCCTGACGGCAGTCGCGGCGACGCGAGCAGGCGCACGAACTCCTCCCATCGCGTCACGGGCTGGGTGGCGGTGCCGCCCCGCGACTCCACGTAGCCCTTCACGAGATCTTTCCCGAGGTTGTAGTTGATCACGTAGCTGCGGTACGTGTCGAAGAAGCGCGTGCGCTGCTCCGCCCGCACCGGCGACATCATTGCGTACTGCGACAGCCATGCGGTCGCCTGTTTACGATCGAACGTGCCGTCCAGGTACCCGCGCGCGGCTTCATTGCCGGCATAGGCCACCTTGTCGACCAGCGCCTGCAGGCGCGCGTACGTGGATGCCCGCGCCGGATCCAGCCCCGCCAGCGGATACAACACATCGCGCTCGAACGCGGACCGCTCGTCGCCAGGGAACGCCACTTCGATGCCGTAGTTCGCGGCGCCTTCGGCGATCAGCGACTGCGGCGAGAACAGCGGATAGATCGTGAATTCCACCCAGCCTCGATCGCGCACCAGATGCTGTTCGAGCAGCGCGTTGTAGACGTGATGCCCCGGGTAGCCTTCGTGGCAGGCCAGATCGACCGCGCGATCGATGTAGATCGGCAGATCGGTGTTCACCTGGATCAGGCTGCGGTAGTTGCCCTGGTACCAGTTGTAGCCGCTCCACGGCTTGTTCGTGACGTATTCGACCGTGAAGCTCTCGGCCGCAGGCAGCGGCACGTGCGCCAGCGTGCGCGCCCGGCACTCGGCGATCGCGCGATCGAACACACGCGCCAGCCGATCACCAGGAATGATGAACTGCTGCCGGAACGCATCGTACCGATCGACCAGCGGGCCCTCACCCGGGAGCATGCGGTCGATCTCGCGCAGCGCGTCAGCGAAGTACGACTCCGGGTGCACGGGTGCCGAGGCGTCGTACAGGGCCTGCGACTCCTCGTCGAACGTCAGCGTCGCGCCGCCGAGCATCCGCACCCGCGTGCGCAGCGCTTCGAGCTGCCGCCGCAGATAATCGTGGCGCAGGACAACCAGCTCGTCGCGACGATCCACGTCCGACAGACTGGGAATGTCGGCGATCAGCCGCTCGGCCGCCGTGTCGATCTCCGGCAGCGGCATCTTCCGCCGCTTCGCCTCGCTCTTCCAGTCCGCCGGACCATAGAACGCATCCACATAATCAGCATCATGCTGAACGACGGCCAGCACGAGCTTCACGTAACGTTCGGCAATGGTGTTCATCGGAAGTGGCTGGGCCGGCTGCGCGGTCACGGCGACCGTCGCGAGAAGCACGACGACGACAAGTCGCGCGAGATTGGCGGACGTCACGAGGGCATTGTAGCGCGAGGCGTCCGCGCGTCAGACAAACTGCGACAGGTTGAAACGCCCGCGCGCGCTGACCAGCGGCTTCCAGAGATCGCCGAGCGTCGCCACCCTTGCCGGGACACTCGTCATCGTGAAGTCCTCAATGCAGATGGCGCCCTTTTCCACATCCTTCCAGGTCACCGGCGTGGACACACTCGCCTCAGGCCGCGGCCTGACCGAGTACACCGACGCCAGCGTGCTGCCCCATCGGTTCTGGTTGTAGTCGACGAGCACGCGGCCGCGCGGACGCTTCGCGACGCGGTACTCCGCGGTGACGAGCGCCGGGTGCCGGCGTGCCAGTTCCTGTGCAAGCGCGTGCGCGAATGTTCGCACGTCG
>JANYHS010000355.1 GCA_025358945.1 Acidobacteriota bacterium | reverse complement strand
GACAGCGAGCGGAATCTCACCTTCCTGGAACGCGAAGTTCTCGCCCGATCCGGTCACCTTCGTATATCGCAGCGCGAGCGATCGCAGCCCGAAGTCGTCGGTCGCACGCACGTCGAACGCGATCCGCGCGTTGCCGCCCGCGTAGACGAGATCGCGGCCGGGCGCGGTGAGGCGAACCGACGGCAGCGCGTCCGGCGAAACGACGATCGGTATCATTCGGCGCGAACCCGCCTTCGCCAAGGGCTTCGGTGGGCCTTCGGCCGCGGCCGCGGTAATGAGCACGTAGCCGGTCTTCGAGACCTGGAGGCGGCCGGCGAAATTGCCATCCGCACCCCGCGCCAGCGCGCGCGTGACGCCGTCGTGATCGAGGCTCAGGTCCGTCGACGACTCGATCGAGAGGACGAGCGCGCTGCCTTCGATCGCCTGCAACTGATCGGGATCGACAACCTTCATTTCTTTGAGCCCGGTGTATGCCGGCGGCTGAATCGCGACGCTGATCCGCATCCGCCCAGGCGTCCCGGCGCCGCCAGACGTCAATCGCGACTCCGTCGTTGATCCCGCGTGCGGACGCTGCTCTCGCCAGACCTGCGTCGCCACGACGGCGGACCAGGCGAACACGGCCAGGAGCGCCGCTCGAGCCAGCGGTGTGATCGGAAAGGCGGTTCGCAGATCGAGGCGCGTCGCGCTGGCGGCGGTGTCTGCGAACACGCGCGCGCGGACCGACGGTTTCGCCGCCAGCACCTCGTGCGCAATCTCGTCGGCGGTCACAAATAAGTTGTGCGAGTGCAGATGCCCCCGCTCGATCGCGCGCAGCACCGCCTCGCGCGAGGTCGCGCGCCACCGCCATGTCGCGACCGCCGCAGCCACCAGCGCACCGGCGATCGGTGAGATCGCTCCCGCCGCCCCACCGAAGGCTGCCGCTTCAGCCAGGCCCAGCAGTCGCGCGCGGCGAACGGCCGCCGCGATGGCCTGTGAAACGATCGCCTCGGCAGTGGAATCAGTCGACACGCGCAATCTCCTCGCGGCGTGCGTCCGCTTCGTCTGCTGGCCGCCCGCGCCGGATCCACATCTCGAGGCCGAGCAGGCACAGCACCGCGAGCCACAGCCAGCGGCGATCGTCCTGATCCATGTTCTCGATCCGCGGTGATGCGATCGACGCGGACGGGCGCGACCACTGCTGCACCTGCGCGTCGGATATCGGCACGACCTCGGCGCGCTGAAGGTCCGTGCCCGTCGCCATCGCATTCGCGATCGACCGCAGGAGCAGCGGCGTCATCAGATCTGTCGCTGGCGCCGCGCTCACCACCACGAGACGGTTCGGCGAGCCGGCGACGACGATCAGCGGGCGGCCGTCGGCGGCGGATACCAGCGTCTGCCATGGCGCGGCAACGAAGCGCGCATCTGCCGATCCTGCGCTCACCCGCGCGGCCGCCGCGCGCACATCCGGATCTCGCGCGATTCGCAAAGCCGCGTCGGCCATCCACGGCTGCTGGATGAGAGCGGCGTCACTCATCGCAAGTCTCAAGGCTTGCGCCATTTCCACACGCGGCTGCGCCACGCTCGCCAGCACGAGGCGAGCGCGCCGGTCTGGCGGGCCGGCCCACACACGCTGCGAGAGGACGGCGGCGAGCGCCGCGTCTAGCGACGGCCGATCCTCCTTCGACGACACGACGTCGACCGGCCACACCATCGGATCGCTCACTGCGGTGTCGCGCACCGACGTGGCATCGGCTGACAGCGTGACCTGTCGCGCGCGCACAGCGCCCGGCGTCAGCAGTCGCCCGGCGTCAACGGTGCGGGTAGCCGGCAGTGTGCCCGCGCGTTCGAAACGGATGCCGATACCGGCAGGAATTCCGGCAATGTCGGCTGAAGTGATCGATCCGATCGGCAACGGCGACGACACGACGATCTCCCGCCGCGCCGGCGGCGCTGCGTCGAGCCACAGAACCGCGCGCCGAATGCCGTCCGGCAGACTGCCCGAATCAAACGTCTTCTCGAGAAATGGCGGGACGTCGGAGAGTGGCGCGGCCTTGCCGCCAGAAAGCAGCGCAGCGCTGCGAGGGCTGCCCTCGTCTGTAACGACAGCCCGCACAATTCGCCGATCCCACGCCTGCCGCCGCGCTGCGGTCACGAACAGAGGTCCGGCCAGCGCGGCGACGGCCACCGCGATCACCGCCATGCGGATCGCGAGCAGCAGCAGATCCTCGAGCAGATGAAGCCGGAGCGACGCCAGCCGCGTCGGCTGAAGAAACCGCAGCGTCGGAAATGGCAGGCGCTCTGCCCGCCGCTGGATGAGGATGTGAATCAGAATCGGTGCGGCAACCGCCGCAAGCGCGAACAGAGCGACAGGGTTCAACCAGAACATGGCCCGTGGCCAGGCAGGTCCGAAGACCTGCGCTACCTGTGACCCCGGGCCAACAGGAAATTCCTGAGCGCGCGTTCGGGCGGTGTGTCAGTGACGATCAGCGAATACTGGAAGCCTTCCGCACCCGCGCGCCCGTGCCAGCGTTCCAGAAATGCGGCCACCCTGTCCTTGTAGTCGCGGCGCGCCAGGTCGGCGTTGATCGCCAACGACCTGCCGCTCTCCAGATCGGTGAAGTCGAGATCGCGGCGGTAGGGCAACTCGATCTCCTCGCGGCTCAGGATCTGAAACAGCACCACCTCGTGGCCCATCCGCGACGCCCGCCGCAGCTCCGCCAGTGTCCGCTCCTCATCGTCGTAGAAGTCGGAGAAGACCAGCAGCATCCCGCGTCGTTTCAGACGCTCTGAGGCGCGGCGCACGTTGTCGGCGACGCTCCACGAGCCGGTCGCGTGAAGCGAACTCAACCCGGCCAGCAGGCCGCGCAGATGCTGCCGGCCCGCGCGCGGCGGAAGGAAACGGTCGCCTGCGAGCAGGCCGATCGCATCGCCTTGTCCGGAGATCAGGTGTGCGAG
>JANYHS010000269.1 GCA_025358945.1 Acidobacteriota bacterium | reverse complement strand
CGCATTGCGCTCGCTGGGATTCGGCAGCACGAACACGCGCGCGCCTTCGAGACAGTCCTCCTGCGGGCCGAGCGCGACCGTCTGACCCGTCCGGCGATCGAAGACGGAACGGAATAGCGTGACGCCGACGAAGGCAACCATCTCCGGTTTCACGCGGCGGATTTTTCTGCGAAGGGTCTTGGCGCCCGCGAGATATTCCTCGGGCTTCAGTGTGTCGATGCCTGGCGTCGGACGCGGGATCAGGTTCGTGATGCCGAAGCCAAATTCAGGCAAGCGGTGATCGTCGGCGAAGCCGATCGGCTCCAGCAGGAGGCGCGACTCGTACAACAGTTTCCAGAAGCGGTTGGACGGTCCCGCGAAGTGGTGGCCGAGTCGCGACGAGCGGACGCCGGGGTTGATCCCGACCAGCAACACGCGCACCGGCCGGCGGATGACGTCGCGCAGCGGCGGAAGCGAGCGGTCGACCAGGCTCTTCCGCCCAACCCGCCCCACCTGCGTCTGACTCACCCGACCTACCCGACCTACCTGGCCTACCTGACCCACCTGACCTACCCGCCGGCGCGGATCTTCTTGCCCACCTGATTCACCGTCTCGAGCAGCCGCAGGATGTTCTCGCCCATGATGTTCTTCACGTCCTGCTCGCTGTAGCCCTTCTCGAGCAGCGCCCCGGTGATCTTCGGCAGCATCGACACATCGTCCATGCCGTCAGGCACGGTCGTGCCATCGAAGTCCGAGCCAAGGCCGACGTGCGTGGCGCCGACCAGCTTCACGGCGTGGTCGATGTGCTCGACGATCTTCTCCCACGTCACCGTCGGCCGCTCCGCCATCGGCACGTTCTTCAGCCCGGCCTCGTACAACTCGTTGGACAGGAAGCTGCGTGAGTAGTTGATCATGATCACGCCGCCCTTGCCGCCGAGCGCGCGGATCATGTCGTCGGTCATGTTGCGGGGATGGCCGGAGATCGAGCGCAGCGAGGAATGCGACGCGACGAGCGGCGCCCTGCTGGTCTCCATCGCGTCCCAGAACGTCTTGTCCGACACGTGCGAGATGTCCACCAGCATTCCCAGCCGGTTCAGCTCGCGGACGACGTCCTTGCCGAAATCGGTGAGGCCGTTGTGCTTCGGCGTGTCGCCAGACGAGTCGCTCCAGTTCGTGTTCACGCTGTGCGAGAGCGTCAGGTAGCGAACGCCCAGACGTTGGTAGTCGCGCAGGACGGCGAGGCTGTCGTCGATCATGTGCCCGCCTTCCATGCCCATCAGCGCCGCGAACTTTCCCGCCTTGTGCGCCGCGCGCACGTCCGCGGCCGTCGTCGCCAGCACGATTTCGTTCGGGTGCGCTTCGGCGAGGCTGCGGACGTGATCGATGAGGACGAGCGATCGCTTCACGGCTTCGGGGCCGGTGATCGTGCCGGGCATGTAGATCGAGAAGAACGCGGCGCCAAGCCCGCCCTCGCGGATGCGTGGAAGATCGACATGGTTACTGTCCTCGCCCTTGACCGGCTGGTGGCGGACCATGAAGTCCCACCCCTCGCGCCCCAGCATCATCGTCGTGTCGATGTGCGTGTCGACGACGAGCGCTTCCTTGTGGACGCGCGCCGCGCGCTGCGCCGGCGTTTCCACCGGCTTCTTCTTGGCCGGCGCCTGCGCGTTCAGAGAAACCACCGATGTCAACGCCAAGAGCACCGCGACTTTTCTGAGCATGCTTTTTCCCACCTGACCCACCCGACCCACCTGACCCACGTGACCTACGTGACCCACCTGACCTACGTGACCCACCTGACCTACCTGACCTACCCGACCCACGCCACCTACTTGTTCTCTTTGAATCCCGCCGGCACCGCGATGTCTGCCGACGTCACGTCGGTGGTCACCTTCAGTACTTCGTTCGTCATTGTCATGAACGTCGCGCGCGCCTTGCCGGCGTCGTCGCCGCCGCCCATCTTTTTCGCCGCCATCTTCTTCGCGAAGCCGCCGAGCAGGCCGCCGACGCTGCCGGAGTCGGCCTTGCTGTCGCTGTCGCTCGATTTGGCTTCTTCCGCGATCTGCTCAGCCGACTTCACCGTGTCCATCGTCGTGATGGTCTGAATCGGCGTGCCGTCGATCTTGCTGCCGTCGGTGGTCATCTTGCCCAGCGCCTGCTTCATCATCGGGTACAGCGCGATCGCCGCGGCCATCTGCTCGGCGGAGACGCCGGCGATCACCGTGCCGTAGAGCTGCTTCGCATACCGGATGTCGAAGTCGTTGATCTCTTTCATCGCGGCGATCCTGGGCGCCAGCCACATGTCGGACGTCATGATCATGCCGCCGCCCTGCTCGACGGTCTTGCCTTTTTCGCGCACGGTGACCGTGACGACCGTCTGGTGGGTGTCGAAGCCGTTGATTTGTTTTTTGGCGCCGGTGTTCTTGACGTCGAAGTCGATTTCCATCTCCTTCGCGTTGGGATCGGCGGCGGCGGGCTTTTCTTTCGCCTTCCCGGCGTCCTTCCGCGCGTCTTCGTCGGCCTTCTTCTGCGCCTCTTCCATGCGGCGGCGCAATTCGGCGAACGTGGTGACCTTGTAGTTTTTTTTCTTCAGGTCGAGGTCGTAGATTTTCTCTTCGGCAAGATCGATGATCTGGCCGGTCGCTTCGTTCATCGTCGCTTTGCGATCGCCTTTGACGGCAGTGGATACGGTGACGCCTTCGCGCGCGGCCTTGCCTCCGAACATGTTCGTCATGCGGCCGAGCATGCCGGCGAACTCGACGTGAGATTTCTGGTCGGCGCGCACATCGGCGCGAAGCGAGTACGAAGACAGTGCGAGCCCGGCGAGGGTCAGTGCGGCAATCGTGCGAATGCGTGTCATGGGTGCTCCTCCGTGGGGGGCGGGGCCGATTGTACTCTTGCCAGCAGGATGGTGACGACCACCAGGAGGGGCGACCACAACAGCGTCAGCCTGGCAAAGCCGGCGTGCTCGAAGACGAACCCGGCGATTGCGGGCCCGCCCAGCAAACCCGCACCCCACGCCATGTTGTACAGGCCATAGCCGACGCCGAACGACCCGACACCGGCGCCCGCGACCGACTCGGCCATGAACGCCAGCGACGGCGTAATCACCAGCGCGATCGCCATCGTGTTCAGCACGAACACGGCGATAGTTGCGGGATAGGTCCAGGTCAGGTTGAGGAGCGGCAGCATGCACGCCGCCATGATCAGCCCCGTCATCATCAGACGCCGGCCGCCCCAGCGATCAGCCAGCCGTCCGTAAATCGGGTGGAGAATCGCGGACGCGACCGCGCCGCTGCCGAAGATCAGCCCGATGCGTGCCGGACCGATGCCGAGTTTCTCCGTCAGGAAGAGAGGCAGCACCGGCTCGAGCATCGAGATCGTCGACGAGATCGCGATCACCACGGCCGTGCAGACCAGCACGGGCCGCGAACGCAGCACGCGGCCAAGCGGCACGTGCTCGGCGGCGGCGCGCGTTGAGGGAATATCGAGCCAGAGGAATCCGAGCGCACCAACGGTGGCAAGCGCCGCGACCGTGAGGAATGGCGCCCGGATGCCGCCGACTTCATACAGCCAGCCGCCAATGGTCGGGCCGACCATCACCGCCGCGCTCGTGCCGGACATCACGATCCCGCTCACGCGTCCGCGCTCGTCGGGCCCGTACCGATCGGCAATCAGCGCGAAGCCGACGACCCAGGTGATCGCATCGGCCGCACCTTGCACGAGGCGCGCGGCGAACAGCCAGGGCAGGCCATCTGAAAACGCGAAAAGAAGCGTCGACGCGGCGAGCGCGATCAACCCGCCGACCATCGGTATCTTGCGGCCGATCCGATCGGACATCGCGCCCATGGGGATCGAGACGGTCAGCAGCGTGACGCCGAACGACGCGAACAACAACCCGATCATCGTCGGCGACGCGCCGAGCTTGCGGCTCAGATCGGGGAGCACCGGCACGGCCACCGAGTAGGCGACGATGTCGGTGAAGGTCGCGAAGGTAACGAGCGCAACGGCAACGCCGCGGGAGTGTCGGAGCCTTGTCATGCCCCACGAAACTCACGGAAAAACATACTCACGAAAGACACGAAAAAGATCGTAATGGTTTTTCGTGCGTTTCGTGGGCGTGTTTCGTGGGCGTGTTTCGTGGTCAGCGCTTCTTGAGCAGCAGACACCCGAGCGGTGGGACGGCGAGGACGATCGACTGCTCGAAGCCGTGCGCGGGGATCGGTTCCGTCTCGAGGCCGCCGAGATTCCCGACATTGCTGCCGCCATAGATTGACGCATCGCTGTTCAGCAGCTCGGTGTAGAAGCCGAGCTCTGGGACGCCGATGCGATAGTCGATCCTGGGCACCGGCGTGAAGTTAAGGATCGCGATCACGGCATCGCTGCGATCGCGCGCGTACCGCACCAGCGAGACGACGCTGTTCTCGAGGTCGTTGCAGTCGATCCAGCGGAACCCGGCGGGATCGAAATCCACCTGATGCAACGCAGGCTCGGCGGCGTAGAGACGATTCAGATCCTGGACGTAGCGGCGCAGTCCGGCGTGCGACGGATCATCGAGCAGATGCCAGTCGAGACTGCGATCGTGGTTCCACTCGCGCCACTGCCCGAACTCGCCGCCCATGAACAGCAGCTTCTTGCCGGGATGCGCGTACATGTATCCGTAAAGCGCCCGCAGCGACGCGTACTTCCGCCACGCGTCGCCCGGCATCTTGTCGAGCAGCGCGTGCTTACCATGGACCACCTCGTCGTGGGAGAACGGCAGGATGAAATTCTCACTGTGCATGTAGAGCGCCGAGAACGTCACCAGGTTGTGATGCCAGCGGCGGTGGATCGGATCCTCTTTCATGTACTCGAGGATGTCGTGCATCCAGCCCATGTTCCACTTGTAGGTGAAACCGAGGCCGCCGAGGTGCACCGGACGGCTGACGCCGGGGAACGACGTCGACTCCTCCGCCGCGGTCATCGTGCCCGGATGCTCGCCGTGCGTGAGGCCGTTCAACTGCTGCAGGAAACTGATCGCCTCGAGGTTCTCGCGGCCGCCGAAGCGGTTCGGGATCCACTGCCCTTCCTTGCGCGAGTAGTCGAGGTACAGCATCGACGCCACCGCATCCACGCGCAGGCCGTCGAGGTGATATTCCTCGAGCCAGAACAGCGCGTTCGACAACAGGAAGCTGCGGACCTCGTTGCGGCCGTAGTTGAAGATCAGGGTGCCCCAGTCCTGATGCTCGCCCTGACGCGGATCTTCGTGCTCGAAGAGTGCGGTGCCGTCAAAGCGCGCGAGGCCGTGCGCGTCCTTCGGAAAGTGTCCCGGCACCCAATCGAGGATCACGCCAAGACCCGCCTGGTGGCAGGCGTCCACGAACAGCTTGAAGTCTTCCGGCGGACCGAAGCGCGCGGTCGGCGCGAAGAACCCGAGCACCTGGTAGCCCCACGAGCCGGAGAACGGGTGCTCCATCACCGGCAGCAGTTCGATGTGCGTGAAGCCCATCTCCTTCACGTACGGCACGAGCCGGTTCGCCAGCTCGCGATAGGTGAGGAAACGGTTGCCTTCTTCCGGGACGCGCGCCCACGAGCCGAGGTGCACTTCGTACGACGTCATCGGGCGATCGAGCCACGCGCCGTGCGCGGGGCGCTTCGTCATCCAGTCGCCGTCGCACCACTCGTAGCGCGAGACATCGCGCACGACTGACGCCGTCTGCGGCGGCGCTTCGAACGCGCGTGCGAAAGGATCCGTCTTCTTCAGAATCGCCCCGGTCCGCGTGCGGATCTCGAACTTGTACTTCTCGCCGTCCGCGAGATCCGGGATGAAGATTTCCCAGACGCCGCCGTCGAGGAACCGCATCGGCGTCACGCGCCCGTCCCACCCGTTGAAGTCGCCGATCACGCTGACGCGATCCGCATTCGGCGCCCACACCGCGAAGTGCACACCGGTCGTCGTGGAGGTCGTCGTTTCGATCGTGATGCGGTGCGAACCCAGCTTGTCGAAGGCGCGATACTGCGTGCCCTCGGTGAACAGATGGAGATCGTCATTCGTGAGCACGCGGCCGTAGCGATACGGATCGTCGATCTCGATCACCTGACCGCCCGCGAACGTGATCCGCAGCCGATAGTCGGGCGCCTCCGCACCCACCTGACCCACCCGACCTACGTGACCTACGTGACCTTCCAGAGTGGTTTCGAACACCCCGCCCGCATCGCCCTTTTCCATCCGCACCAGCGTGTTCGTCGCCAGAACTCGCACGTCAATCGCGCGCGCCGCAGGTTGAAACGCGCGAATCACCGTCGCCCCAGCGGCGTTCGTGTGCGGACCGAGGACGGCAAAGGGATCGCGATGCGTGCCGGCGGCAAGCGCCGCGAGGGCAGCGTCGAGCGCGGGCGTCTGACTGACCGGTGTCACGTCTGGATCTTATCGGCATTTTGTTGAAAACAGCCGCATGAAGAAAATCCCCGACGTTGGGCAAGGACGTGTTGAAGGCGGGGTGACGGAGCGGACGAAACATTCGACTGGTCGTGGCCGCGACAAAAGGAAAGGGCGGGCCCATGAGCCCGCCCCCTCCGTGTCGTACCCCACGTGACCTACCCGACCTACCGGACCCACCAGACCTACCGGACCTACCCGACCTGCTGGACCTGCCCGACCTCTACTGGATCGTCGCCTTCTTGACGTAGTCCATCTTCGGGAACGACGCCTTCAGGTAGACGTTGCCCTGCGACTGGATGCTGCCCTGGTTCGGCTTCTCGCCGTACTCGGCGTTGATCTTGTCCACCGCGTCCATGCCGGAGACCACTTCACCGAACGGCGCGAAGCGCTGCGAGTCGAGGAAGCTGTTGTCCTTGAAGTTGACGAAGATCTGCGTCGAGCGCGAGTTCGGCGCCGACGTCTGCGCGAACGTCACGAAGCCGCGCTTGTTGCTCTCCTTGACCGGATCGTCCTTGATGCTGTCCTTGAACTTCACCTGGATCGCCGGGTCCGCGTTGATCCCGAACTGCACCATGAAATTCGGCACCACCCGGAAGAAGCGTGCCTCGTCGTAGAAGCCGGCCTTCACCAGCGCGTAGAAATGATCCGCGGCGTTGGGCGCCCACGCGCGATGCACTTCCACCACGAACGGGCCGGCGCTCGAATCGAATTTCACCTTGAAGGTCGCCGGCGCCTTCGCCGCGGCGTCCGCCGCCTGCCCCGCGTAAACGGTCATGCCGAGCGCGCCGACGGCCAGCGCCGCGGCTACAAATTGACGAATCATCTCTCGCTCTCCTTTGAAATTCAGACTTCTAAGTTTATATGTACAACGTCCCTTCGCCGGCGAGAACCGCTTCGCCGCCGACGCGGACGCTGGCAATCTCACCGCTCGTCACGCCGATCGACATGTGGACGTGACTGGGCCGGCCCATCTTCGCACCCTGCAGGCTGATCATCGCCTCGGCCACCTCCGGTGTCACGATCTGGTGCTGCACCAGATAACAGCCGAGCGGTCCGCTCGCGATGCCGGTCGCTGGATCCTCCGCGACGCCAAGCGCCGGCGCGAACATCCGGCTGTACACCGTGGCGCGCGACCCGCCTGGCTCCGCCGAGAACACAAAAATGCCGTGCGCCCGACTGTCCGTCTCGCTCAGTAGATCGTCGAGGAGCGCCGAGTTCACCACCACATTGTCTACCGCGCTGCGCGTCGTCAGCGGAACGAACAGGAAAGGGACGCCGCAGGACACCACCTGCACCGGGTGGCCAGTACCGGTGACCGCCGCCGGCGACAGCGAGAGCACCGCCGCGGTCCGCGCCGGGTCGGGGATCGCCGCACCGAACACCGGAAGCGATTGCGTCATCCACGCGAACGCCAGGTCGTCGCCGTTCCAGGTCAGGACGACCGGTACCGGACCGATGCCGCACTCGAATACCCAGCCGGCCCGGCCGCTCTCGATGACGCCGGTGCGCGCGAGCGCGAACGTGGTGCCAATCGTGGGATGCCCGGCCGTCGGCATTTCCTCGCCCGGGGTAAAGATCCGCATCCGGACGTCGGCGCCCGGTTGCCCGGCCGGCAGCAGGAACGTCGTCTCTGAGAAATTCATCTCCTTCGCGATCGCCTGCATCGTCTCGCCGGGGAGCCCCCGGCCGTCGAGGAAGACCGCCAGCTGATTGCCACCGAAGAGGTGGTCGGTGAAGACGTCGTAGTGGAGGTAGCGGTATGATCGGGCCATGGTGTTAGCGCATTTTACGACGAGCGAAGGGAAGTTCACGATCCAGCTTTTCGACCAGGAGGCGCCGAAGACGGTCGAAAACTTCGTGGGGCTGGCCGAGGGCACAAAGGAATGGACCGACCCGCGCACGGGGCGGAAGGGCACGACGCCGTATTACAACGGCACCATCTTCCACCGTGTGATCGACGCGTTCATGATCCAGGGCGGCGATCCTCTGGGCCAGGGCACCGGCGGCCCCGGCTACAAGTTCGCGGACGAGTTCCACCCGAAGCGCCGGCACGGCAAGGCCGGGGTGCTGTCGATGGCCAACTCCGGACCGAACTCGAACGGCGGCCAGTTCTTCATCACGCTCACCGCGACGCCGTGGCTGGACGACAAGCACAGCGTCTTCGGCGAAGTGACGGAGGGCATGGACGTGATCACCAAGATCGGCGGGACGGCAACAAGCAAGCCGGGCGACCGGCCGCTGAAGCCGATCACGATCGAAACAGTAACGATAGAAAGAACTTAGCAGTCAGAACTGAGAACAATTTCCTTCTGGCGATGGTAGACAGCGGTTAGGATGGCGCTGTCACCCGTGCGGCTGCGCGCGTCGATGAGCGTCGGATCGCCCGACACCATCGCCTTCACGCGCTCGAAATCCCCGGCCTTAATCGCGTCAATGAAGGCGGCGCTACTGGAAGTGGTTTCCGGCATGCTCCGAGTTTATCGCGGGACTCATCGCGGGACGGCAGGTCCCAAAGGACCCGCCCTACGGCTAGCCCTGGTCGCGTGTGCACTGGCGTGCTCGAGCGCCGCGTACGCGCAGACGCCCGCTCCGGCGACAGCCCCGACCTCGCATGAACGGCCGCCGCTTGGCGCCTGGTTCACGGTCGACGCGCTCGGCGCGCTGCCGGCGAGCGCGAGTCTGTTTCCCCTGCTCGACACCGTCCCCGACGCCATATCAGACCGCATCGACAACGGCGGCATCAGCTCCGCTTCGCCCGCGCGCGTCGGCGCGCACGGCGCCACCTGGACGCAGACGACCTACCGCGTGGGCGATGCGGACATCACGAATCCGAACGGCGCCGGCACACCGCTGCTGATGCCGGGCACCGATGTCTGGGAACGCGTGGACGTCACGACCGGGCTGATGCCGATCGACGTCGGCGTACCAGGCATGGCGGTGAGCCTCGTGCCGAAACGGGCGTCCGCGTCGATCGTCCGCACGCTGGAACTCTTCGGCTCGCCACCGGCGGTGAATGCCGGGAGCGCGACGGTCACGCCCCCGACAATCTCGCGGCTCAACTCGTGGGCCAACGCGAACCTCTTCATGGCCGGTCCGCTCGCGTCCGACATGCTGAGCGGCCTGGTATCCGCGAACTGGATCCGCTCGTCGTACTCCGAGCGCGCCAGCACCGACGAACTCGCAGGCAGCCTGGGATCCGCGTTCGTCAACATCACCAGCACGCCGAAACCGGGCGACGAACTGCGCTTCATCGGCTGGGGTCAGCGGACGCGCGACGCGATTCCGAATCATGTGGCGTTCGGTAACGCGACCGCGGGTCAGCAGAACATCGGCCTGCACCTGCAGACGGCCTGGCAGCATCAGCTGACCAATATCGACGCGGGCCTGCGCGTGTTCGGCTCGTACACGCTGGGACATCGCTCCAGCGATCTGGTCGCGCCGGCGGCGATCGTCGTCGAGCGCCTGAACGACGGCCCGGTGCCGTCGCTGCTCGACCCGGGCGTGGGCACCGACACCACGTGGTCGTTTGGCGCGCGCCTGAACCGCTCCGTCGGCGCGCACGTCATGATGGCCGGCGTCGATCTCTCCGGTGGGTCCACCAACCAGCAGTCGGTGTTTGCCGGACGCGTCGGCGAACTGGTCAACGGCATTCCGGCGCGCGTGTGGGACTTCACCGATCCCACCGCGGCGTCCGAGTGGAGTCAGCGATCGTTCTCGGCGTTTGTCGGCGACCGCATCGCGCTCTTGCCGCGCGTGACGATCGACGGTGGTCTGCGTTTCGAAACCATCCACGGATCCGCCGCCTCGCACGGCGGCACGATCAGCTGGCTCAGTCTGCTGCCGCGCGCCGGCGTCCACGCCACACTGCTCAATTTCTGGGAACTGGGCGCGTTCGGCAGCATCGGCCGCTACGCGCACCGGCTGCCGCTGAACGATCTCGCCTACGGTGATCCCACCGCGCCGACGGCCAGCATCTATCGCTGGAACGCGACGACGGCCGGCGTGCCGCGGCCGAGCGATGTCGGCCCGCTGGTGCAGCGCCTCGGACCGGGCAGCGGCGGCGTGGCGGGGTTCTCCTCGATCGACCCGAATCTGCAGCGTCCGTACATGGACGAAGCCGTCCTCGGCTTCGACGCGCGGCCGAGCCCGCGCACATTCCTGCGGATCGCCGCGATGGGCCGGCGCGAACACAATCTGGTCAGCGTCGCCGACATCGGCGTCCCCGAATCCACCTACACGCGGATCGGCGTGCCCGACGGCGGCATCGACGTCGTCGGCACGCAGGACGACCAGACGCTGATCTTCTACAACCGATCGCCCGGCACGTTCGGCGCAGATCAGTATCTGCTGACGAATCCGGTGGGCGACGAAGGATCGTATGTCGGCGCCGACATGATCGGCACCGTCCACACGCAGAAATTTTTCTTCCTCCTGGGCCTGACCGCCGGCCGCGCGGAAGGCATCGCGGCCAACCGCGGCTTCGGTCCGCTTGAAAACGACAACGGCGTGATCGGGGACGCGTTCATCGATCCGAACTCGCGAACCTACGGACAGGGGCGCACGTTCACCGAGCGCGGCTACACGATCAAGACGGCCGGCACGTACACGTTTCCGCACGACACCACGTTCGGGATCATCGGCCGCTACCAGGACGGTCAGCACTTCGCGCGACTGGTGATCCTGCCGGGTCTGAATCAGGGCGCCGAAGCCGTGCGCGCGTTTCGCAACGGCCGCACGCGCTTCACGTTCGAAATGACCGTTGATGCGCGGCTGCAGAAGGGCTTCACTATCGTCGGCCGCCGGGTGGACGCGATCGTCGATGCCTACAACCTGTTCAACGAATACCTCGAGGTCGAGGAAATCGCCGTCTCCGGCCAGACGTCGCGGATGAAATCCGCGAGCCAGCCGCCAAGGGCGCTCCACTTCGGGATTCGTATCCCGTTCTAACCGATAGCGGGCGACCGCTGGGTTACTGAGCCTTCGTCAGCGCCAGCACCGCATACGCCGTCGCCGCATCACTCATGAACCGGCCCGCGTCCGACGCGGGATCGCGCTGCTTGTTGAGCGAGGCTGCGAACCAGACGCCGGTGGACGGATCCTGGTGGGCGACCAGCCATGCGAGGCCGCGCTTCACCTGTGGCTGCGTGCGCGCGTCCGCCGCTGATTCCAGCGCCAGCGTCACCAGCCCGGTTGCGTAGCCGTCGGTGTGCGTATCGAGCGGCGTCCCGTCCGCCCGCTTCCACGATCCCAGCGACGCCGTGCTCCAGCCGCCGTCTTCCTGCTGCGCGCGCACCAGTGCGGCCGCGATCGCCTGCTGCTCGTCGCGCGACAGCAGCGTGGGTGCGGCCGTGGACGCCCACAAGAGCATCGCGCGGCTCAGCAGCGCCTGCTGCTCGTTCCCCTTGCGCAGGTAGTCATGCAGCGCCTTGACGCGGGCCTGGTTCTCCGCGCTGCCGGCGTATCCGCCCGGCGCCGTGTGGATCGCGATCGCCGCGAGCGTCGCGCCGTGAAACGCGGAGCTGTCGCCTTCCCACGGCTCGTTGTGAAACTGCAGCCAGGTCCAGGCGCCGGTCTGCTCGCCGGTTTTCATCTGCAGCGCCCACATGTTGTCGAGCGCGCGGCGCCCTTCGTCGCTGAGCGAACCGCCGGCGGCGTCGCGGCGCGCGAGGATGACGGCGTTGAGAATCGCCTCGGTGGCGCGCGATTCGCTGGTCTTGGGAATGCCGCGCAGCTGATCGGGATAGAACGGCTCGACGTCGCGCCACATCGTCACGCGCTTGGTGATGTTGGCGAGGAGTGAGGCCTCGGCCGGGGACGGTCCGCTCTCGCCGAGCGACTGGCGAAGCGTGGGGCGCGCGAGCGCATACGGCAGCGCGGTGTGGCACGAGACGCAGTAGGTCCCGTGATCGCGCTGCGCGTTGGGCCACGTGGTCCACCAGGTGGCGCGCTCGTCGAGATAGGCGGCCGCGGCTTTCCGGTTCCAGGCCGGCGTGGGATCAGCCTCGGCGCGCGGCCGCGTGGCCGAAAATGCGGCGACGAGACACAGCCCGGTGGCGGCGAAGATGATTGTCTTCTTCATAGGCTGTCATTCTAAACTTACGACAGTGAAAAAGCTCTGGATCGTTCCCACGCTTGCAGCCGCGGCGATCGCCGCCGGATGCGGCTCGAAGCCGCCGCAAGGACAAGGGCAAGGCCAGGGTCAGGGTGCCGGCTGGCAAACCTGTACCGATCAGCAGGGGCGCGTCGTCGACGAGCGTCAGTGTGATGGGCGGGCCAACGGCTACCGCCCGGGCCTGTTCCATTGGTACTACTACCCCTACGGCGGGCGCCCGTATCCGATCGGCTACGGCGTCCCACTCGGCGGCTCGTACTCGAATGAACCGCGACAGGGTGCGCCGACGCCGAGCCTCGTCCCCGGCGGTGCTGGCGCAGGCGGCGCGCGAACGGGTGTCGTGCGCGGCGGATTTGGTTCCACCGGCAGCGGTACTGCGGCAGGGAGCTGACATGCAACGGCTGACGTCTCCTCCTCGTCCCGGCTGGGAACAGACCGTCGAGGCACAGGGCCTCATCTACCATCACACGGCAAACGGCGTGTACTGGGATGAGTCGATCTGCTATCAGTTCACGGCGCGCGAAGTCGATGAACTCGAAGCGGCGACCAACGAGCTGCAGGCGCGCTGCCTCGATGCCGCGCAGCACGTCATCGACAAGAACCGCTTCGCCGAGTTCGGCATTCCGCCGGCCGCCATCCCGGCGATCCTGTGGGCGTGGGAAAACGAGCCGCCGGCCATCTACGGACGCTTCGACCTGATCTACGACGGCCGCACACCGCCCAAGCTCCTCGAGTACAACGCGGACACGCCGACCGGACTCATCGAGGCGTCCATCGCGCAGTGGTACTGGAAGGAAGACATCCGTCACGGCGCCGACCAGTTCAACAGCATCCACGAACGCCTCGTGAAGAAATGGACGGAGCTGAAAGGCTCTCTGACCGGCGATGTGCTGCACTTCGCGGCGCTGCCCGAACAGCAGGCCGAAGATCTGATGACGTCGACGTACATGCGCGACACGGCGATCGAGGCCGGGCTCACCACCAACGCACTGCTCATCGGCGACATCGGCTGGGATCCGGACGCGCACGACTTCGTCGATCTGGAGCAGCGGGCGATCAAATCCATCTTCAAGCTGTACCCGTGGGAGTGGATGGTGTGGGAGGAGTTCGGCACGCACGCGCTCGACACCTGCAAGCGCGTGCAGTGGATCGAGCCGATCTGGAAAATGCTGTGGTCGAACAAGGCGATCCTCGCGGTGCTGTGGGAACTGTTTCCGAATCACCCGAACCTCGTGCCGGCTTACCTCGGCTCGCCGCGCGACCTGACGTCGTACGTGAAGAAACCAAAGATGAGCCGCGAAGGCGCGAACGTCAGCGTCGTGGTCAACGAGAAGCGCGTCGCGGAAACGGCTGGCGACTACGGCGAAGAAGGGTTCGTGTTCCAGCAGTTCATCGAGCCCGCGAACGATTCGCATCCCGTAATCGGCAGTTGGGTAATCGACGGCGAGTCGGCCGGCATGGGCATCCGCGAGTCCAGTGAACTGGTCACCGATAACCTGAGCCGATTCGTGCCGCACTTCTTCGAGTGAGCGCACCTGCCGGATCAACAGGCCACAGAGTTTCACAGAGATACAGAGCTGAACGCGTCGCACGCCGCCTTCGGCGGCTGCGCGTCCCGACGAACGCCAGGCACACAAGCATCGAGCCCAGAACTGCTTGCGTGCCTGGTGTTCGTTGGGACGCGCGTGGTCGGCCGGCCCAGGCCGGCCGACGTGCGACGCGTTGACGTCTGCTGCGTGCGCTCCGGATCTCGGTGACTCTGTGACTCTGCGGCCCGGTAATCCGTGGACCCGATTGCCGCGTGACAGCTGTAGTATTCCCGCATGCTGTCCTATCTCATCGCCGCGCTGATGCTGCTCCTCCAGCGGCCGGCCGCTCCCGCTGCCCCGCATACCGCGGAGCATCACGAGTTCGTGATCGAGAACTTCAAGAGCGAGAGCGGCGTCACGTTGCCGAAGGCGCGAGTCGTCTACGCCACGTACGGGCGCCTGAACGCCACGCGCGACAACGTCATCCTGCTGCCGTCGCACTACATGGCCAACCACCACGGCTACGAGTGGCTGATTGGCGCGGATCGCGCGCTCGACACATCGAAGTTGTTTCTCGTCTCAACGGAACTCTTCGGCAATGGCTTCTCCTCGTCGCCCAGCAACACGCCGGAGCCGTTCCACGGTCCGCGCTTCCCGGTGATGACCATCCGCGACAACGTCGAAGCCGTGCGCCGGCTACTCGCCGACAATCTGAAGATCACGCACGTGCGCGCGATCATCGGCTTCTCGATGGGCGCCGAGCAGGCGTTCCAGTGGGCGGTCAGCCATCCGGCATTCGCCGACCGTATCGTCGCCACCTCGGGCACCGCGAAAGCGTGGCCGCACGGCGTCGTGCGGCTCGAAGGACAGATCGCCGCACTCACCGCTGATCCCGCGTTCAATGGCGGCGACTACACCACGCCGCCGCGCAAGGGCATCGAAGCGTTCGGCATGGTCTGGCTTGGGTGGCTGTACTCGCAGGAGTGGTGGCGGCGGGAGATGTGGACGATCAACGCGCCCGATCGGACGCTGGCGCAGGAGATCGAAAGTCGGCGCCGGACGTTCTTCGCCAACAACGACGCCAACGACATGATCCTGCAGGCGCGCACCTGGCAGCAGCACGATGTCGGCACGACGCCCGGCTTCAACGGCGACATCGAGAAGGCGTTGCGATCGATCACCGTGCCGGTGCTCTACATGCCGTCCGAGACGGACCTCTATTTCCCTGTCGGCGACGCGCGCTTCGAGGCGCAGTTCATCCCGAAGGTCTCGTTGGTCCCGATTCCATCGCTGTGGGGCCACCCCGCCGGCGCAGGCGGAAACCCGGTGGATCGCGCATTTCTGAACGAACACATCGGCCGGTTCCTGGCCATTCCGTAGTTGACAACCAGCCGCCAAGGACGAAAATTGTCGTATGCGCAATAGAACGTGTGCCTTCATCGGATCTCTCGCGATCGCTTCGGCCGCCATGTGGCTGTCGGACGGACCGCTCGCGGCTCAGGCGCCGGCCAAACCGGCCGCCGCCACGCCGGCAGCCGCGAAACCAGCAGGGCCCGCCAGGCTCGAGGCCATCAAACGCACCGCGGACGGCCATCCCGATCTGACGGGCACCTACGACGTCGCAACGATGACGCCGGTGGAGCGACCCTCAGGCGTGAAGTCGCTGACGCTGACGAAGGAAGAAGCCGGAGCGCTGGAGCAGTACGAAGCAGCGCGGCAGGTAAAAAACGATGCGCCGCTCGAGGCCGATCGCAAGGCGCCTCCCGCCGGCGGCGAGACGACCACCGGCAAGTCGTACCTGGAATTCCTCGAACGCGCCGGCGGCGGCGTGGTCGGCGGCTACAACAACTTCTGGCTGGCCGGCGGCACGCAGCTGATCACGGTCGATGGACAGAAGCGCAGCTCGCTCGTGATGGATCCCCCCGACGGCCATGTGCCGCCGATGAAACCCGCGGCGCGCCAGAGAAACCAGCGGTTCGCGGCAGGCGGCGCGGTCGCCCCAGACGCCAGCGAATCGGCGGCCGCCGGACCTCCGGGGGCCTTCGACGGACCGGAGCTGCGCCCGCTCGCCGAGCGCTGCCTCCTCGGCTTCGGCAACACGTCGGGACCGCCGACGCTGCCCAACTACTTCTACAACAACCTCAAGCAGATCGTGCAGACCAGGGACACGGTGCTCCTCCTCAACGAGATGGTGCACGACGCCCGCGTCGTCCGCATGAACGCGGAGCACGCGCCGCCGGCGATCCGCAAATGGATGGGCGATTCGGTCGGCCGTTGGGACGGCGACGCGCTGGTCGTCGATACGACCAACTTCACGAGCAAGACGCGCTACAACGGATCGGGCGAGCAGCTGCACGTCGTGGAGCGCTTCACGCGGACCGACGCGAACACGATTCTCTATCGCTTCACGGTCGAAGATCCCGAGACCTGGGACAAATCCTGGACGGGCGAGTATCCGTGGAAGTCCACCGACGAGAAGCTGTACGAGTACGCGTGCCACGAGGGCAACTACTCGCTCGGCGGGATGCTGCGCGGCGCGCGTCAGAAGGAAGCGGAAGACGCGGCGAAGAAGCCTACCGGGAAGTAACCGCGCTCACGGCGCGCTCGAGCTGCGGCGTCGTGAACGGCTTGGACAGGAACGGCGCCCCGGTGGCGTGGATTCGCTCCTGCGCTTCCGGCACCGCGGTATAGCCGGACATGAAGATCACCGGCAGGCCAGGCCGCAGATCGCGCGCGGCCTGCGCCAGATCGATGCCGTTGATTCCCGACTTCAACACCACGTCGGTCAGTAGAATATCCGGCGCACCCGGTCCCTGAAGCAGCAGCAGCGCCTCGGTCGCCGCCTCGGCAACCAGCACGCGATGGCCCAGGCTCTCGAGCTGACGCTTGACCACCGTCCGCACATCGGCTTCGTCCTCGACGACCAGGATCGTGCGCGGCTCGAGGGACGGCGTGATCGGCACCACGTTCGCGGCAGACGCCTGCAACTCGCTGCCCGCAAGCGGCAGAAACAAGCTGACCGTCGTGCCGCGGCCAATCTCCGACACGATCGTGGCGACGCCGCCTGACTGTTTCGCGAACCCGTACACCATGCTCAAGCCGAGGCCCGTGCCGCAGCCACCGGCTTTGGTCGTGAAGAACGGCTCGAAGACACGCGCGACCACGTCGGGCGACATGCCGCAGCCGGTGTCTTCGATCGCGATCCGCACATACAGCCCCGGCTCCAGGTCGTCGTCGGTCGCCCGCACCGCGGTGATCTGGACCGTGGACGTGTGAATCGTCAGCGATCCGCCGTCAGGCATCGCGTCACGCGCGTTCAGCGCGACGTTGAGCACCGCAGCTTCGAGCGCCGCCGGATCCGCAAACGCCATCCCTGCATCGGTGCTCGTCGAGGTCGTGACCCGAATCGTCGCGCCCAGCGTCCGCCCCAGCAACCGCACGATGCCGGCGACGACGACGTTGACGTCGACCGCCTGCGGGTTCAGCAGCCGGCGCCGCGAGAACGACAGCAGTTGGCCGGTCAGGTCCTTGCCGTGGAGCGTCGCGCGAAGCA
>JANYHS010000261.1 GCA_025358945.1 Acidobacteriota bacterium | reverse complement strand
TGCGGTCGCTGCTGTGGTGCTCGATCGACAACGACGACTCGCGCGATCTGGATCAGTTGTCGGTGGCCGAAGCGCTCGCCGGCGGTGACGTCAAAGTGATGGTGGCGATCGCCGATGTCGACGCGACGGTGGCAAAAGGCTCGCCGGTCGATCGTCACGCGGCGTTGAACACGACGTCGGTGTACACGCCGGCAATCATTTTCCCGATGCTGCCGGAGAGGCTGTCCACCGACCTCACGTCGCTGGCCGAACATCAGGATCGCCTGGCGGTGGTGATCGAGTTCACCGTCTCGCCCAGCGGCGATCTGAAGGCATCGGATATCTACGGCGCGGTCGTTCGTAATCAGGCCAAGCTGGCCTACAACGCCGTCGGCGCGTGGCTCGTCGGCGAAGGTCCGCTACCGCCGGCTGCGGCGGCGGCGCCGGGCATGGATGAGCAGTTGCGCATGCAGGATCGCGTGGCGCAGGCGTTGGACGGGCTACGCGCGAAGAACGGCGCGCTGGCGTTCGAGACGATCGAAGTCGAGAACGTCTTCGACGGCGACACGCTGAACGAAGTCCGGCCGCGAACGCAGAATCGGGCGAAGTCACTGATTGCCAACCTGATGATCGCCGCCAACGGGGTCACCGCACGGTTTCTCGACGCGCACGATTTTCCATCGCTGCGCCGCGTGGTGAAGTCGCCGGAGCGCTGGGATCGCATCCGGGTGCTGGCGGAGCAGTTGGGCGAGAAGCTGCCGGCTGACGCCGATTCGATCGCGCTGTCGGCGTTTCTGAATCATCGCAAGCTGGCCGATCCGGAAACGTTTCCTGATCTGTCGATCAGCGTCATCCGTCTGCTCGGCCGCGGCGAGTACGTCGTCGATCCGCCTGGCGCGGAGCCGCCCGGGCATTTCGGCCTCGCGGTGCGCGACTACTCGCATTCCACGGCGCCGAACCGGCGCTTTCCCGATCTGGTGACGCAACGGCTCTTGAAAGCCGTGCTGGCGAGGCGTCCGTCACCGTACGCGCTCGGCGAACTCAACACCGTCGCGACGCAGTGCACGAAGCAGGAAGACGCGGCGAACAAGGTCGAGCGGCAGGTCAGGAAGTCGGCTGCCGCAATGGTGGTGGAGACGCGCGTTGGCGATCAGTTCGACGCGATCGTCACCGGGGCATCGAATAAAGGCACGTACGTGCGCATCCAGGATCCACCGATCGAAGGCCGGCTGATGAACCCGCGCGCGGGCACCGACGTCGGCGATCGCCTGCGCGTCCGGCTGTCGGGCGTCAACGTCGATCGTGGGTTCATCGATTTCCAGCAGGCGTAGGCAACGGAGGAGACGTCCCCTTCGTCTACTTCGGTGTCTTCCGCCCGTTGAACCAGATCAACCTACCGGTGATCGCCTGCAGGGCGATGCCCAGCGAGACGATGACGTAGAGGGCCTGGGTGGGGGCGTCGCAACACCCTACGCTCTCTTCCGTTTTTTCTCGGTCCCCATCTCCGGAATGTTGGCCGGTTTTTTCTTCGCGCTGATCGTGTCCAGGCTCTTCCGGAGCGCTTCCATCAGGTTGACGACTTTCGGCGGTGCTGCTACTTCCGCCGCCACGATCTCGCGGCCTTCGATCTTTGCGTCGATGATCTCGCGCAGGCCGACCTGATAGTCGTCGCGATACTCCTGAAGGTCGACCGTGCCTTCGAACGTACCCATCACCTGCTTGGCCAGCTTCACTTCCTCCGGCTTCACCTTGTCCGGCATGTCCGCCAGTTCGTCGATGCTGTCCATGCTGCGGATTTCGCTGGCGTGGCGCAGCGTGTACATCACAAGCCCCCGTTCGCGCGGCTGGACCTTCACGAGGTACTCGCGCCCGTACAGCGCCACCTTGCCGATGCCGGCCTTGCCTTTCATCCCCTCGCGGATGACGGCGAACGCTTCACGCGCGACGGGACCGTCCGGTGCGAGGTAGTACGGCCGTTCGAGATAGATCGGATCGATCGCCGTATCGTCGGTGAACTTCTCGAGGTTGATCACGCGCGTGGAGTCGACGCGCACTTTCTCGATGTCCTCTTCGTCGACGATGACGTAGCGGCCTTTCTCGAATTCGAAGCCTTTCACGATGTCCGTGTTCGGGACCTCGCGCTCGCATTTCGGGCACCAGCGCTTCTGCTGAATGCGCGTCTGACACTCGCCGTGCAGCTGATTAAAGCTCAGCGTCGCGCCGGCGTCGGTCGCGGGAAACACCTTGATCGGGATGTTGACGAGGCTGATCTTGAGGTAACCCTTCCATGTCGGTCGCGCAGCCATAGACTCCTGCCTGTTGTTGGTGACTATTGTTTAACGACCGGGGCCAGCTTTTCGTCGACGTTAACCTGAAAGGTCCTGAACCGTCCGTAGGTGGCGACGCCGTCCACGCGCGAGCCGTCGCGGCGGATGTCGTAGCGTTCGCGCATGTCGAGGGGCGCCTGCAGGCCGATCGACGGTTCGGCGCGATACTCGACGTCGATTGTGCCGCTGATGATCGGGTCTTCGACGATCAGCTCGCTCGCCATCACGTGGCCCGTCTCCGGCTCGATCCAGAAGCGGCCCCGCGCCGGCATGTCTCGTCCGTTCGTCGTCCGAATCAGCGTTTCTTTCTCCACTTCCTTGTACTCGAGAACCCAGACCGAGTCTGGCGTCTTGCCGCTGGTGCGCCCGAGCGAGGGGTCCGTGTGATCCGTGCGCTTGAACACGAACCGGCCCTGAACGACTGGATTCAGAATCGTCAGCGCCAGCACCGGCGTGTTGAGCGTCCGCTGCAGGTTGCCGATGTTGTAGCGCGAGCTCTCGGTGATAATCCGCTCGGTTTGCGACGCAGACCCCGGCGAAGGAGACACGAACAGCTTTATCAGGCGCTCGTCGCGATCGCGCACCGGCTTGCCGTCCACCTCGAACACGTCGCGAAACTCCATCCACCGATCGCCGCCGGCCGGCTTGACGAGCAGCAGGTCCGACTTCAGGGCGCGATGCGTCGGCAAGAGCGGGTTCATGCGACCGACCGTGCCGAACCGATTCCGCACGTTCTGCACGTACTGCTCTTCCGCGACGACGCCAGAGAGCTTGCGCTGGAACTCGACGACGTAGGCGCCGGCGCGGGCCAGCACCTCGTCGAGCGACGGTTCCTGCGCGGCGGCGTGCGACAGCATCAGCGCAACGGCGGCAGTCAACGCGCCGAGCTGCCGTCCGCGAGCCCCCGGTCCCCAGTCCCCAGCCCCTCTCATTTCACCTTCTCATCCACCGTCACCTGATAGCGGCGAAACTTCGCGTAGCTGGCCTTGCCTTCGATGGCCGTTCCGTCCTTGAGCGTGTACTTCTCGCGCATCTCCCGCGGCACGAAGAGGCCCATCGCCGGCTCGAACGCGTAGGTGACGTCGATCTGTGCGCGCAAGGCGCGGCTTTGGGCAATCATCTCGCTCGACAATACGCGTCCGGTCGCAAGATCGATGATGAAGCGCCCGCGCGCGGGCATCGCCTGATCGCCGGTTGTGCGGATCAGCGTACCGCTGCGCTCCTCCTGGTATTCGAGTTCGAACGTGCCGCCGGACTTCCGGCCGCCTGTGAATGAGAACCACGCGCGGTTTGGCGTCTCGAGCACCGTCAATGCGAGCACCGGCAGGTTGACGTTCCGGTTCACGCCGCCGATGTTGTAGCGCGCGCTTTCGGCGGTGATGTCTTCCACCTGCTTCTGACCTGACGCCGACGGCCGCAGGAACAACTTCGCCAACCGCTCGGCGCGATCGCGCACCGGCTTACCGTCCACTTCGAAGACATCCCGGAACTGCATCCAGCGGTCGCCGGCGGACGCGCGGACCAGGAGCATGTCCGACCGCAGGTCGCGGCGCAGTGCCCGTGCTTCGGTCGCAAAGCCGCGCGCGTCAATGCTGACGCGCCCTTTGACTTCCTGCCGGTAGGTTTCTTCCGCGACCACCCCGACAAACGTGCGTTCGTAGTCGAAGACGTAATCGCCCGCCTTGTCCAGCACGGCGTCGACCTCCGGCGTCTGCGCAAGCACGGGGACGACAGCGAGGAATACCGCGAGCAACCTGAGTAACTGCATGATCAGAGCGATTGATCGTGCTCCCGTATCGGGTGGTGGTCAAGGGCGAACGGGGAACAGCCGGTCGAAGTTTCCCCCGAAGATCTTTTCCCGCGCGTCCGTGCTCGCGCCGATCTCGTCCAGCGCGGCGGATTGTTGCTCGTACACGTCGCTGACCCATCCGCGCGGAAAGAACGACGAGTCGGTGCCGAACAGCAGCCGGTCGGGTCCGACGACCGCGAGCACCTGGCGAAAGACGCCGGAGAGGCTCATGCCCACGTACTTCACCCAGCCGTTCGAGCTGGATGTATCGAACAGGACGTTAGGGCAGAGGTCGGCAACCATCAGCGCTTCGCGCAGCAGGCCCGCACCGAAATGCGGGATGATGATCGGCACCTGCGGATAGCGCAACGCGATCGCGTGCAGGTCCAGTGGATTGCCGTAGCGGATGTCGAACGGGCTCGGCAGCCCGAGCTTTTTCCGCACGCCCACCGACAGCACGCCGCAATGCACGAACACAGCAGTTCCCGGCGCTGACGCGGCAATGTCGAATAACCGCACTGCGCGCTCGTCCTGAATCGAATAGCGATGCATGGCCGGGAAGAGGCAGATGGCTCGCAGGCTGCCTCGGGCGATCGCCGCGGCGGCCTGCGCGGCGGCATCTGGTTGCGTCGGGTCCACCATGAAGAAGCCGACGAATCGCGTCGGGTGACGGCTGACCGCCGTCGCGACCGACGCGGAATCGCCAGGCGTGCTCGCGATCAGCGCCGCACGGGACACCTGGTATCGATCGAGTTCCGCGACCCAGCGATCAGCGAGTGCGTCCGCCGTTCCGGGCGCATCCCAGCCAAGCTTCGCCAGCGCCGCGTCGCCCCCGAGCGGCGCGAAGAACGGCGTCGAAAAGAAATGACAGTGCGCGTCGTTGATCACGCGATCTCGCTGACAATCGCGTCCGCTACGGCTTTCGTCGTTGCGGTGCCGCCAAGATCCGGCGTCCGGACCTTGCCGGTAGCGACGACGCGCTCGATCGCGCCGAGGATCTTGTCGTGGAGATCGCGGTGGCCGAGATGCTCGATCATGAGCGCGGCGGCCCAGATGGCGCCGATCGGGTTGGCGATGCCTTTGCCCGCGATATCCGGGGCCGATCCGTGAATCGGCTCGAACATCGACGGATGCTGACGCGTGGGGTTGATGTTGGCGCCGGGCGCGATGCCGAGGCTGCCGGAGATTGCCGATCCGATGTCGGTGAGGATGTCGCCAAACAGATTCGACGTCACCATGACGTCGAGCGTCTGCGGATGTGTGATCATCCGCGCGGCCAGCGCGTCCACGTGGTACTTCTGATACGCGACCGTCGGATAATCCTTGCGCACGATCTCGGCGACCTCATCCCAGAGCACCATCGAGTGCGTGAGCGCGTTGGACTTGGTCGCGCTGGCCAGCATCCTGCGCGGCCGCCTCATTGCCACTTCGAAGCCGTAGCGCAGGATCCGTTCGATGCCGTGCCGCGTGAAGACGCCAACCTGCTGCGCCACCTCGTGCAACGTGCCGCGATGAATCCGTCCGCCGACGCCGGAGTACTCGCCCTCGGAGTTTTCGCGCACGCACACCATGTCGATGTCTGCGGCACCGCGGTTTCCGAGCGGCGAACTCAGCCCCGCCAGCAGCCGCATCGGCCGCAGGTTGACGTACTGATCGAATGTCTGCCGGATGCCCAGGATCAGGCCCGCGGATGCCGCGTCCGAGACGCCCGGCGCGCCGAGCGCGCCCATGTAGAGCGCGTCGAACGTGGCCATGCGCTCGTAGCCGTCCTCGTCCATCATCCGCCCGTGCTTCAGGTAGTACGCGCAGCTCCACGGGAGATCGCTGAACGACACCGACACGCCGCTTCCGCGCGTCGCCCGTTCAATGGCCGCGATTCCGACGGGGATGACCTCTTGACCGATGCCGTCACCTGCGATGACGGCGATCCGAAACGACGGCATGAGACGCTCCTCTAAAAAAGTATGACGTGGTGGTGAAGGTTCAGGACGGCAGCATACAACCGACAGGTTACTATTGGGTCCAAATCTCGACCGTCAGCGCCCGCAGTGGGCAGAGGAAACGACGCATGGACAACCGGCTCTTGAAAACCCTGGCGGCCGCGGCTTTCGGCTTTACCCTCACGCTTTCCCCCGCGTCAGCGTCGGCCCAGGCGACGGGTCAGATTACGGGTGTGATTACCGACAACAGCGGCGCCGTCGTGCCTGGCGCCACCGTCGACGTGACCAATCAGGCCACCGGCTTCACACGAAACGCCGTGAGCGAGCTGGACGGCTTCTACACAATCCCGCTGCTCAGTCCGGGCGTCTACGAGGCCAAGGTGAATCTGTCGGGGTTCCGCACGACCATCCGCGGCGGCATTGAGGTCGCGGTCAACGGCACGGCCCGGGTCGACCTGCGGCTGCAGGTTGGGTCGGTCGCTGAGCAGATCACGGTCCAGGCGACGGCGCCGCTCGTCGAGACCAGAAACGCCACGCTGGGCATCGTCATCGACCAGAAGAAGGTTGTGGATCTGCCGTTGAACGGCCGGAACTTCACCCAGCTCGGCACGCTGATCCCCGGTGTGGTCGCGCCCCCGAGCGCTCTGGGCGGTGCGGACGGCAACGCGACGCCAGGCGGCTTCGGCAACGTGACCGGCGGTTTCAACGTCAACGGGATGCGCAACCAGTCGAACAACTTCCTCCTCGACGGCTCGCCGAACAACGATTCGTTCAACACCGGGTTCGTGCTGCGTCCGCCGCCGGACGCCATCCAGGAGTTCAAGATCCTCACGCACTCCTACGACGCCGAGTACGGGCGAAACGCGGGCTCGGTCGTCAACGTTGTCACGAAATCCGGCAGCAACGACTGGCGCGGCGGCGCGTGGGAATTCAACCGCGACGATTCGCGGCAGGCGACGAACTACTTCGCGACCACCGCCAAGCCGGCGTTGAAGCAGAACCAGTACGGAGGGGCATTCGGTGGGCCGATCGAGAAGAACCGCGCGTTCTTCTTCGGCTACTACGAAGGCTTCAACAACCGGCAAGGCACGACTGACACGCGCGTGGTGCTGACCCAGGCGCAGCGCACCGGTGATTTTTCAGCCGGCGCGGCGATCAAGGATCCGGTGACAGGGCTCCCGTTCCTGGGCAACGTGATCCCCGCCAACCGTATCAGCCCGATCGCGACGTCCGTGCTCAACCAGTACATCCCGCTGCCGAACAGTGCCGCCAACCGCGCCGTGCGTTCGCCTGACGTGCTGGACACGCGCGGCCAAATGGGGCTGCGAGCGGACTACCGCGTCAACGATGCGCATACGCTGCTGGGGCGCTACATGTACGCCCACACGAACAACGTCAATCCCCTCGGCGGATCGAATTTCTCGCCCGCGGGGAACACGGCAGTCGCAACGCTGCAGGACATCATGGGATCCGACACCTGGGTCGTGAAGTCGAACATGATCAACGTCGCCCGCGCGAACTTCAACCGGATCGATGCCCAGCCGAACGTGACGAGCGGCCTCGATCTCGCGTCCGTCGGCTTCAAGTACGCGGGCACGAACACCACCGCCGCCGGGCTGCCGTTCATCGCGGTGAACGGCTTCTTCACGACCGGCGACGCCCAGCAGCCGTTCGCGAGCCGCACCAACAACGTGTTCGGCTTCAGCGACGACCTGACGTGGGTGACCGGCCGTCACTCGTTGAAGTTCGGCGGCGAAATCCGCCGCGATCAGATCCGGGTGTCGTTCATCAACCGCCCCAACGGTGACTTCACCTTCACGGGCCAGTACACGGGCAGCGCGGCAGCCGATTTTCTGCTCGGCCTGCCGATCCAGTTCCGCCAGGGCAGCGGCGATCCAAACCTCGATGGTTCGTCATGGACGTACGCCCTGTACGGGCAGGACGAGTACCGCGTCGGGTCGCGTGTCACGCTGAACGTCGGCCTGCGCTACGAGGTCAACCAGCCGTTTGCGGAGAGCCAGAACCACCTCGCCGCCTTCCACCCGGGCCAGCAGTCGACGGTGTTTCCGAACGCTCCGACGGGTCTGGTGTATCCGGGTGACACGGGCGTCCCCGTCGGCACGTACTACACCGACAAAAACAACGTGGCGCCGCGTCTGGCGGCGATCTGGGACGCGAGCGGCGACGGCCGCACCAGTGTCCGCGCGGCGTGGGGTCTGTTCTACGACACGCTGCCGGGCCAGGGCGACTTCTTCCAGAACGGCACGCTCGCGCCGCCGTTTCAGCCGCTGACCCAGGTCGACTTTCCTGCGGTCATTCCGTTCGCGGCGCCACTCGGCGGTGCGCGCCCGGTCGGGTTCCCGGCAGGCCTGATCTTCATCGGCTGGGGGCCGGACTTCGCGACGCCGGTGGTGCAGCACTACAACGTGTCCGTTCAACACCAGATCGGCAACGTCTGGGGTGTCGAAGCCAGCTACGTCGGATCGCGCGGCGACAACCTGCCGATCTTCATGGAAGTCAACCCGACGACGCCGAACCTGACGCCGACGCCGACGGTCGGCGCGCGTCTCTTTCCGGCGTTCAGCCTCGTGCGTCCGACGTTTTCAGCGGCGCAGTCCTGGTACAACGCGTTGCAGGCCAGCGCGCGGATGCGACCCTGGCACGGTCTGAACACTCTCGCGTCCTACACGCTCAGCCACGCGGTGGACAATGTGTCCGGCCTCAACATCGGCGGTGAATCGCGCCCGATCCTGCCGGTGACCATTGGCAACCAGGCCTCGATCGACGCGGCGCTCGCACGCGAGAAAGGCGACGCGCTCTTCGACGCGCGTCACCGGGTCGTCATGAGCTTCGGCTACGAGCTGCCGGCCCTCACCTCACGCAACGTCCTCACGCGCCTGACGCTCGGTGGATGGCAGGTCAACGGCATCATTCAGGGACAGACCGGGTTTCCGCTCACGGCCATCGAACCCAACAACATTTCGCTCACGTCGCTGACCAATCGTCCGAACATGACGTGCGATCCCAACGACGGCGCGCCGCAGACCACGACGCAATACTTCAACACCAACTGCTTCACGCGGCTGACGGTGGCGGCCAACGGCGGTCAGGTCGGCAACGAGTCGCGTAACGCGATTCGCGGTCCCGGCTTCGCGCGCACGGACCTCTCGCTCTTCAAGAACTTTGCGGTCACGAAGACGCAGCAACTCCAGCTGCGCGTGGAGTCTTTCAACCTGCTGAATCAGGAGCGGTTCGGCCAGCCCGGCAACCAGGTGGGGTCGCCGACCTTTGGCGTCATCACGACCGCCGAGGATGGCCGCATCGTGCAACTCGGGATCAAGTACACGTTCTGACGGTGGAACGCCTTCTTACATGCCCGGCGGGATGAAGCGGCCGTCGGCGGCCAGCCAGCCGCCGTCAGCGTAGATGATCGTCCCGGTCACGTAGCTCGCGGCGTCCGACAACAGGAACAGCGTGGGTCCGACCATCTCGCCGGGTTGGGCCCACCGCTGCATCGGGCTTTTCTTCGCGTACGCGTCGTACCACTCCGGGTTGTTCTTGATCGGCGCCGTCAGCGGCGTCTCGACGACGCCGGGTCCCACGGCGTTGACGCGCACACCCAGCATCGCCCACTCGGTCGCCGCGGTTTTCGCCAGCTGAAGGATCCCGGCTTTCGTCATCGAATACACCGACTGGCCGGGTTCGGTGACGATCGATCGAATCGACGAGTACAGCACGATGCTCCCGCGCTTCTGCAGCGTCATGATCCGGCCAGCCGCCTGCAGCACGTTGAAGTTGCCGCGCAGGTTGACGCGCACCACGCGATCGAATTCCTCGCCGGAGTAGGCGAGGATCGGTTTGCGGACGTTGATGCTCGGCGTGCATACGAGGCCGTCGAGTCGACCATGTTCAGCCGCGAGGCGATCCAGGCACGTGCGTGTGCCGTCGGCATCCGCGATATCGATGACGGCCGCCCCCGCGCTGCCGCCCAACGCCGCGATCCGGTCGGCCACCGCCGTTGCGCCGGCTTGGTTGACGTCCAGGCAGGCGACGAATGCGGCGCCCTGATCGGCAGCGCCGAGCGCGATCGCCTCGCCGATGCCGCTGCCTGCGCCGACCACCGCGATCACCTTGCCGGCGAGTGAAAACAAATCGTGAGCCATTACACGTCTCCCTGTATGGGGTCGGATTGGGGTCTGACCCCAGTCTGACCCCCGGTGGCATGAAGTTCTCGAAATACGCGCCGATCGCCCACCGCCGGGGACTCGGAGGGTGCTTCGCGATGCCCAGACCGAAGCCGATCGTCGAATGACGGCCGTCAGCCGCAATCGTCACCGCGGCCTCGATTGGCGATTCGTGGCCGTTCGCGCCGATCGTCACGCCGCGCACCGATCGCCTCGTCCCCTGCTCGTCCACAATCGCCCGCCGCACCGAGACGCCGGCATCGAACTGACAACCGGCCGCGATCGCCTGTTGCAGCAACAACCAGTCGAGATCGCGGCGCGTGATCGCC
>JANYHS010000256.1 GCA_025358945.1 Acidobacteriota bacterium | reverse complement strand
GGCGTGAGCGGCTCGACGTAGGTGCGATCCGCGAGATCCGGGTCCGTCATGATCGTCGCCGGGTTGCTGTTGACGAGGATGACCTCGAGGCCTTCCGCGCGCAGCGCCTTGCAGGCCTGGCTGCCGGAGTAGTCGAACTCGCACGCCTGCCCGATGACGATCGGGCCGGAGCCGATGACGAGAATGCGTTTCAGATCTGTGCGACGCGGCATGATGTGTAGGGTCTGGGGTCTTGGGGCCGGGGTCTGGCCAGCCCCGATCCTCTAGCCCCGAGCCCCCTCGATAAGGTTAAGAAAGTCGTCGAAGAGATAGTCGGCGTCGTGCGGGCCCGGCGACGCCTCGGGATGGTACTGCACGCAGAACACCGGGTGCGTCTTGTGCCGCAGGCCTTCGATCGTGCCGTCGTACAAATTCAGGTGCGTCACTTCCACATCGTCGGGCAACGACGCCGGGTCGACCGCGAATCCGTGATTCTGCGAGGTGATCTCGACCTTGCCGGTCGACAGCTTCTTCACCGGGTGGTTCGCACCACGATGGCCGAACTTCAACTTGAACGTGCTGCCGCCCATCGCGAGGCCGAGGACCTGAAGCCCGAGGCAGATGCCGAACACCGGCACGTCGGAGGTGACGAGGGTCTTGGCGTTGGCAATGGCGTAGGTCAGCGGCGCGGGATCGCCGGGGCCGTTGCTCAGGAAGATGCCGTCCGGTTTCATCGCCAGCAGTTCCGACGCCGGTGCGGTCGCCGGAAAGACGCGCACGTCGAACCCATGCGCGCTGAGCCGGCGGAGGATGTTCCACTTCAACCCGAAATCATATGCGGCGATCTTCAAGCGCTTCTTCGGCAGGCGTTCAGGCGTGACGCCGAACTCGCCGGGGTCCTCCTCCGGCCAGTCGAACGCATGCTCGGTCGTCACGCCGCGGACCAAGTCGGAGCCTTCCATCTGCGGGATCGACCGGGCGCGCTCGACCAGCGCGGCCGGATCGAGCTGAGCACCGGTCGCGATCACGCCGCGCATCACCCCACCGGAACGCAGCTGCCGCGTGAGCGCGCGCGTGTCGATATCGGAGATGGCGACGATCCGGTTGGCGACGAGGTACTCGCGCAGCGTCATGTCCGAGCGCCAGTTGCTGGCCATCGGCGACTCGTCGCGGATCACGAACCCTGCGACGTGCGGCGAGCGAGACTCGACATCCTCGGCGGAGATGCCGTAGTTGCCGATTTCGGGGCACGTCATCGTGACGATCTGTCCGGAGTACGACGGATCGGTGAGCACTTCCTGGTAACCGGTCATGCTGGTGTTGAACACCACCTCGCCGCGTGCTTCACCAATCGCGCCCGCCGCAGCGCCGCGAAACCATGTGCCGTCTTCCAGTGCCAGAATCGCTTCCATGTGCCTCTGTGGTTCCTGCTTATCGTTCCAGGGACGCCGTCACCCGATTCGGTTCGCCCGCGATGACGCGGACGGACGCGGACCAGCGGCGATACCCGTCGTGCTCGAGGCGCACCGCGTGCGCACCTGCCTGCACCGCCGCCAGCGACGTCGGCGTGGTGCCCACCAGTTTGCCGTCCATGTAGACCTTCGCACCCGCCGGCCGTGACTCGAACGCGACCGCGCCTGTCGATCGCGCGACCGGCGCCACCGGGGCGGGCGCCGGTCGTGCCGCCACCCGCTGTTTTGCCAGCGGGACGGTCATCGTCTGCGACAGGCGCGACGCGGTGATGACGATGCGGCGCTCTTCGGGAGCGTAGCCATCGTGCGTAATCGTCACGCGATGGGCGCCGCGGGCGAGATCCCGAACGGCCACCGGAGTCTTGCCGTGGGCGCGGCCATCGACCGTGACCTCGGCGCCGCCCGGACGGGAGCGCACGAGTAACCGCCCGATCCCGGCCGCGGGAGACCTCAGATTGCTGACTTCAGATTTCAGATTCCCGGGTTCTGAATTCCGGGTCTTCAGTTCTGAGTTCTGAGTTCTCAGTTCTAAGTTCTGCGCCGCCGCAGGCGCCACCGCCGCCACCGCGCTCTCGGTGAATTCTTTTCCAGGCGGCGTCGGCGTGGTCGTGGCCACCGGCGGAGCCGGGACGACGATCGTCGGCTGTTCGCGCGAGCCGACGAAGAAGCCTCCGCCGAACCCGACCGCGATCCCGAGGACGAGCGCCAGGGCGAGCGGCCAGATCGCCGTCCGCGACACTTCGAGCGCGGACAGCGGCTCGTCGTGTCCGGTAATCAGCCCGGCGGGGATTGCCATCGACAGTTCGTACGGCGCCACCTCCGGCTCCGGCTGGCGAACGATCTCGGGCGCACGATCGCGCGTGATCACGGGCTCGTCGGTCACCGCTTCAGCATCGACGTGCTGAAAACGCGGCTCGGGCGCTGCATGAGGCGCGGCGAGTAATAGATCTGCAGGACCGAGGTCCTGCGCCACATCACCCATCGACGTAGGACCAGGGTCCTGCGCCACTTCGACAACTGAGGCCACGACCGGCGTCATCGGCTCCTCATCGAGCGGCAGCTTCGGTTCCACTTCGCGGACCGCGCGGCGTTTCGACGGCTTTGCCGGCGCCGGCGCGACGACGATTTCGGGGCAGGCGCTGGCCAGCGCCTCGGCGAACTGCGTCGCGGTGCCGTATCGTTGTGCGGGGTTCTCGGCCAGTGCGCACGCAAACGTCGCGCGCAGCGCATCCAGGTTGGCGCCGGCGATTTCCGTGAGGCTCTCGGCGGCCTGCGCACCGATTCCGCTGATGCGGCGGCCCCAGATCAACTCGTGCATGAGCGCCGCGAGGCTGAACACGTCCGCGCGGCGATCCCACGCCCCGCCGGCAATCCGCTCCGGCGCGGTGTATGGACGCCGGACAGGCGCGACCACCCCGATCCGCTCGAGCGCACGGGTGACGCCGAGACCGGTCAGCCGCGTGTCGTCGGTCGAGAGCAGCACATCGCGGGGATGCAGCGCGCCGTGCGTAATGTCCACAGTGGCGGCAAGGTCGAGCGCAGCCGCGAGTTGCATCGCCACGCGCAACACATCGGCCGCCGGCGCGGGTCCATACTCGCGCACCGCAAGGTCGAGCGAGTCGGCCGCCACGTAATCCTGGACGAGAAAAGTGGAGACGTCGCTGATGCCGGCCGCCAGCGGCGCTGCCAGCGCAGGGTGCGTCAGATTCGCCGCGATCAGGCGCTCGAACTCGGCCAGGAGTTGATGCCCGCGCTCAGGCGGAAGGTCGAGCTTGAACAGTTTGACGGCGACGAGCCGCTCGCGCGTGGAATCGTATGCGCGAAACACCGGCCCCAGCGTCCCGGCGCCAATTTGATGAAGAACTCGAAACGGTCCGAACGCATCGGGAGGCGCAGTGCCAGCAGCTTCGGTGTGCAGTGAAAAACTCCTCCGGGAAGGCACGATTATCGTAACACGAAATTGACGCAACCGAGACGCGTCAATCGACGTCTTAGTGCTGCCACATCAATCGAATAGCGCGTCCGCGTGCTTGACAGTCCGCGCGGCGCTTTGAGACAGTAGGCGTTCCGGTGCAGGTCAACTCAGCCGAGCCATCAACTCCCGCCGCAGACGGCGCTTCCGTACGTATTCCGGTCGATGTCCGGAGGTTTCCCTGGATTCGCAAGCTGGCCGCGGACTACGCGTACGACTTTCGAGCGGTGGCGCCGTTTTTTTCTGGTGATCCGGCCGACCGTAGCGCGTGGGCGGACGCGATTGCGCGAACCCAGGCGCACGGCCGCCGCCGTGCCGAGATCGCCGCCGTCATCGCCAGCCAGCAGGAACGACGCGACGCGCCGGGGCGCGCCCGTGAGGCCGGCCGCTCCCTTGCCGACGCCAACACCGTTGCGATCGTCACCGGCCAGCAGGCCGGACTCTTCGGCGGTCCGCTGTTCACGCTCTTCAAAGCGCTGACCGCGATCAAGCTCGCCGAGCAGGTCTCGCGCGACCACCACGTGCCAGCGGTCGCGGTCTTCTGGATCGACGCCGAGGATCACGACTGGGAGGAGATCCGGTCGTGTACGGTGTTCGACGACACGATGACACCGCGCAGCGTGTCCCTGCCGGCCCGGCCCGCCTCCGAACAACCCGCACCCATCGCCACCATCACCCTCGACCAATCCATCGTGGACGCCCTCGACGAGGTCGAACGCCTGCTCGCGCCGAGTGACTTTCGCGAATCGCTCCTCGCCGGCCTGCGCCGCGCGTACACGCCAGGGCGCGGCATGGCGGACGCCTTCGGCCGCTGGATGGAAGAAGTGCTTGGCCATCGCGGCCTCATCGTCTACGACTCGTCTGACGCGGCATCGAAGCCGCTCGTCAGCCAGGTGTTCGCCCGCGAGTTGTCGATGCCCGGACAGACCGTGAAACTTGCGGCGCTCGCCGGCTCCGATCTCACCGCGCGCGGCTACCACGCGCAGGTTCACGGCCACGACGCCGGCCTCGCACTGTTTCACCTCGACGGCGGACGCCGCGCGATCCGCCAGCAGGACGGCCGCTTCCTCGTCGGGGATCAGCAGTACGACGCCGCGACGCTCGTCGCACAGGCGACGACCGCGCCGGCCGGCTTCAGCCCCAACGTCCTGTTGCGCCCGATCGTGCAGGACACGCTGTTTCCGACGATCTGTTACGTCGCCGGACCAAACGAGCTCGCGTATCTCGGGCAGCTGCGCGGCGTCTACGAACATTTCGACGTGCCGATGCCCCTCTTCTACCCGCGCGGCACCGCCACGATTCTCGATTCCGCCGCCCTGCGCTTCCTGACAAAGTACACGCTGCCGCTCGAAGCGCTGCAGGCGCAGGACGAAGCCGCGTTGAACGAGTTGCTCAAGACGCAGATTCCGCCGGTCGTCGAGGAATCCTTCACCGAGGCCGCGCAGGCGATCGACACCCAGATGGCGCACCTCATCCAGACGATTCCGACACTCGATCCGACGCTGGAAGGCGCCGCGCGCTCCACGCTCGAGCGCATGCATCGCGACCTGCACAACCTGCACGGCAAGATGATTCATGCGGCCAAACGCCGCGATGAAACGCTGCGCCGGCAGTTCATCCACGCGCGGGCACTCGCCTTCCCCGGCGGACACGCGCAGGAACGAACGGTTGGGTTTCTCTCCTTCCTGAATCAATACGGCCCCGCGTTCGTCGATCGACTGGACGAGGAGTTACCGCTCGATCTCGGGCGCCACTGGATTGTCACGATCTAAACCCGCGCCCAAGCGCGCACGATTCACGATCCGGGTCAGCGCCATCTGGCGGAAGCGCTGGGTGCGTGTCCTCGCCGGCCTGCTCGCGATCCCGACCGTCCTGCTCTGCCTCGTCGCTACCTACTACTACATCCGCTTCTCGCACCTGATCGACGCGCGTCTGCACGGCGAGCGCGACACGGTGTTTCCACGCGTGCTGGCGCGGCCGCTGGAATTGCGCCGCGGTCAGGGGATGACGGAGCAACAGCTCGTCGACCGGCTCAACGAACTCGGTTATACCCACCGCGACCGCGCAGAGAACGCCGGCGAGTTCGCCATCGGTAACGGCGCGGTGGCGATCATGCCGCGCGTCGCCGAGCATAAGGGTCAGGTAATACGCGTCCTCTTTCAGCGTCCGCCGGCGCCGGATCCGAAAGCGGCCTCGCGCACGAAGAAAGCGCCGCCGCCCCGCGTCGCCGACCGCGTGCTGCGTCTCGAGGTCGCCAACACACCGACCGAGCGCGTCGCCCTCGATGCGCCGGTGCTGACCGCCCTCGGTGGCGGCGAGCGCGAAAAACGTCGCCCGGTCGCGCTCAAGGCCATCCCCGCGCGCATGCAGCAGGCGGTGTTGTCGATCGAGGATCGCCGGTTCTACGAGCATCCGGGATTCGATCCGATCGGCATGGTCGGAGCGGTCCTCTCGAACATGCGCGGCAAGCGCGCCTACACCGCCGGCGCCAGCACGATTACGCAGCAGGTCGCGCGCAACGTCTTCCTGCCGAAAATGTTTCCCGGGATGACGCTGCAGGAGGCGCGGCAGAAGTCTCTGCGGCGCAAGGCGCTCGAGATCTGGGTGTCGATCATCATCACGACGCGCGCGTCCAAGGACGCCATCCTCGAGATGTACCTGAACGACATGACCCTCGGCCAGCGCGGCTCGTTCGGCATCGTCGGCGTACCTGAAGCCGCGCGGCTGTTCTTCGGGAAGGACGTCACCAACGTGACGCTCGCGGAAGCGGCGACGATCGCCGGCGTCTTCCAGTCGCCCTCGGCGCTGTCGCCATTCAACAATCCCGCCCGCTGCAAGGAACGGCGCAACGTCGTGCTGCAGTCGATGGTTGACGCCGGCTACATCGGCAAGGACGTCGCCGATCGCGCGATCCACGAGCCGCTGGTCGTCGTCCAGCGTGCGCTCGAAGCGGAAGCGCCGTACTTCGTGGACTACGTTGGCCAGACGCTGGCGGAACAGTACCCCGGTCTCACGACAACGACGACCCAGGCGGTGGATGTCTATACGACACTGGACCTGCACCTCCAGCGCCTCGCGCAGGACGCCGTGCGCGACGGCCTGACGCGGGTGGACGGCCTGCTGTCGAAGCGCAAGCGCGGGAAGGCGGAGGCGGCGCTGATCGCGGTCGATCCGCGCACGGGCGAAATTCTGGCGTTCGTCGGGGGCCGCTCCTACAACCAGTCGCAGTACAACCGCGCCATCGTCTCGCGCCGGCAGCCGGGGTCGGTGTTCAAACCGTTCGTCTTCCTCACCGCCTTCGAGCATGCGCTGGAGGACGGACGCACGGACGTCACGCCCGCGTCGATCACGATGGACGAACAGGAAACGTTCGAGTTCGACGATCAGGTGTGGACGCCGGAGAATTACGAGCACGAGTACGACGGCCCGATCACGTTCCGCCGTGCGCTCGCCCACTCGCGCAACCTCGCCACGATTCACGTCGCGCAGGCGGCGGGTTACGACCGCGTCGCTGCGTTCTGGAAGCGGCTGGGCGTGGGCGCGCCGCCCAAGGCGTACCCGTCGATCGCGCTCGGCGTCTTCGAGGCGACCCCGTACGAAATCGCCACCGCCTACACGCTGTTCCCGAATGGCGGCGCGATCCGTCCGCTGCGGCACATCGCGCGGATCATGAGCGGCGGCAAAGACGTGATGAAGAAGGATGCGACCGAGCCGCGAGTAGTAGCCAAGGCGCAGCCGACGTTCCTGGTGACGAACATGATGCGCAGCGTGCTGAACGAGGGCACGGCCGCGAGCGCGCGAGCGATGGGCTTTACGCTCGACGCCGCCGGCAAGACCGGGACAACCAACGATCTGCGCGACGCGTGGTTCGCCGGCTTCACGCCCGAGCTGCTGACTGTGGTCTGGGTCGGGTTCGACGACAATCAACCCGTCGGCCTGAGCGGCGCGCGCGCCGCGCTGCCAATCTGGACGCAGTTCATGAAGACCGCGCTCGCCGGCCGCGCCAGTGTGCCCTTCGACGTCCCTGCGGGGATCACGTTTGTCGAGATCGACGCCGACACCGGCAAGCTCGCCGGACCCAACTGCCCGAAGATCATCTCCGAAAGTTTCATCGCGGGCACCGAGCCGACGCAGATCTGTGAACTGCATCGGTGATCACGAGGTCACGTAGGTCGGGTAGGTCAGGTGGGTCAGGTAGGTAGAGGCTCGGAGGCTTTCCCCCACTTGACCCACGCGACTTATAATCTTCTTCAGGATGAATCGCGAAGTGTTCGCCGCCGTCGCTGACGCGCTCGAGCGCGGGGAGCCGGCAGCGCTGGTGACGATCGTGTCGACCACCGGATCGACGCCGCAGCGCGTCGGCGCCAAGATGCTGGTGTTCGGCGACGGCCGGATCGTCGGCACCATTGGCGGCGGCTGCTACGAGAACGACGCGTTCGGCAAGGCGCGCGAAGCGATCCTCAGCCGCGCCCCGCAGCTGATCCACTACGAGCTCAACGACGACTTCGCGCAGGAGACCGGCCTGATCTGCGGCGGACAGATGGACGTCTATATCGAACCGATCGAACCCTCGCCCGAGCTCTACATCGTCGGCGCCGGGCACGTCGGCTTTCACCTCGCGCGGATCGCCGAGGACGTCGGCTTTCAGGTGCACGTGGCGGACGACCGCGAGAAATTTGCGAACGCCGAGCGCTTCCCGACTGCGGCGGAAATCATCGTCGACGACATCCCGTCGTGGATCGCGCGCGCCACCATCCCGGCGCACGCCTACGTCGTGATCGTCACCCGCGGTCACACCAACGACCTCGAAGCGCTGCGCGCGCTCGCGCCGCGCGAACTGCGATATCTCGGGCTGATCGGCAGCCGCGCAAAGGTCGCGCGCATCTACGAGGCGCTGACAGCGGATCGCATGCCCGCCGAAACGCTCCAGCGCGTGCATGCGCCGATCGGCCTCGACATCGGCGCCGTGACGCCGCAGGAGATCGCCGTCAGCATCCTTGCGGAGCTGATCGCCGTGAAACACGGAAAGACGCATCCAACGTCGATGCGCTGGACTCCTCCCAATCTGAATTCGAATCTGAAATCTGAAGTCTGAAGTCTGCCATGTCCCTGCTGGTTCGCGGCGGCACGATCCTCACGCTGAATGATCGCTGGGATGTGATCGAAGGCGATGTGTCGATCCGGGACGGCCGCATCGCGGCGATTGGATCGAACCTCACCGGCCATCACGACCGCGTCGTCGAGGCGCGCGGTGGGTACATCCTCCCGGGCTTGATCCAAACGCACATCCATCTCTGCCAGACGCTATTCCGCGGCTACGCCGACGACCTGAAGTTGATGGACTGGCTGCGCACACGCGTGTGGCCGATGGAAGCCGCGCACACGCCGGACACGTTGCGCGCAGCCACACGGCTCGCCACGACCGAACTTCTGTCGAGCGGCACCACCGCGGTGCTGACGATGGAGACCGTGCACGACACGGATGTGGTGTTCGAGGAAGTGGACGCCAGCGGTCTGCGGGCGACGATCGGCAAATGCATGATGGACTTCGACGCGCAGGCGCCCAAGCGCCTGCAGGAGGAGACGCGGC
>JANYHS010000160.1 GCA_025358945.1 Acidobacteriota bacterium | reverse complement strand
CGACGAGCGCCTGACCGCGGGACAGATCCTCCACGTCGACTCCGGCCAGATTGACGGCAGTACGCTCCCCCGCTGTCGCCCCGTCCCGCTTCTCTCCGTTCACCTGAATGCCGCGGACCTTCACACGGCGGCCGCCCGGCGCGACTTCCAGCTCCGTCTCGATGGCCACCCGTCCGGAGGTCAGCGTGCCGGTGATCACCGTGCCGAAGCCTTTCATCGAGAACACGCGATCGATCGGCAGCCGCGTAGCGCCGTCGGCATCGCGACCGCGCGCGCTCCGGCTGACGTCGAGCAGCGCGGCTCGTAATGCATCGAGCCCCTCGCCCGTCCTCGCGGACACGGCGACGATCGGCGCGCCCTCCAGAAACGATCCGGCGACCAGTTCACGGACGTCGAGGCTCGCGATTTCGAGGGTCTCGGCGTCGGCGAGATCGGACTTGGTCAGGACCACCAGGCCGGCCGGCACCCGCAGGAGGCGGCAGATGTCGAAATGCTCGCGCGTCTGCGGCATCACCGATTCGTCGGCCGCCACGACTAGCATCACCAGATCGATGCCGCCCACGCCGGCGAGCATGTTCTTCACAAACCGCTCGTGGCCGGGCACGTCGACAAACGCGAAGTTGATGCTTTCGATGACCGAATGCGCGAAGCCGAGATCAATGGTGATGCCGCGCGCTTTTTCTTCTTTGAGACGGTCCGGATCGGTTCCCGTCAGCGCCTGAACGAGCGCGCTCTTGCCGTGGTCGATGTGCCCCGCCGTGCCGACAACTACGGAGCGCATTCCAGAGCCATCAGCCATGAGCCCTGAGCCATCTCACCGTCTACCCTTGCGGCCTTGCCGCTCACGGCGGCCGGGCCGCTGCTTGCGGTGCTTCTCGGCTTTCGGCGCGCTCTTGCTGCGGCGCGGGCCGCGTTCACCTTCGCGCACGCGCTCGAGGATATCGGCGAGGCCCAGGTCCACCTGCCGCATGTCCATGTTGACGCGGATCACCTGAACCTTCACCTTGTCGCCCAGGCGATAGACCTTGTGCGTGTTCTCGCCGACCAGCGCGTGCGAGCCGTCCACGAACTTGTAGTAGTCGTCGGCCATCGTGGACACATGAACCATGCCCTCGACGAAGTGCTCGACCAGCTCGATGAACAATCCGAACGCGGCGACGCCAGTGATGTAGCCATCGAATTCATCGCCGACCTTGTCGGCCATGAACTTCACTTTCTTCCACTGCAGCAGCTCGCGCTCGGCATCGTCGGCGCGGCGCTCCATCTCTGAGGTGTGGCGCGCGACCTCCGGCAGTTCGTCCACCCACTCTTCGCGTGTCTCCTCGGTCAGCAGACCGTGACGCGCGGCACGCAGTGCGCGGTGGACCACCAGATCGGGATAGCGGCGGATCGGCGACGTGAAGTGGGTATAGCTCGGCGATGCCAGGCCGAAGTGGCCCATGTTCTCCGGCGCGTACCGCGCCTTCTGCATCGTCCGCAGCATCAACATCGCGATCGGCTTTTCTTCGGGCTTCCCGTGAATCTTCTCGAGCAGCTTTTGGAAGTGCCGCGGCCGTAGCGCGTTCACCGGCGCGCCCAGGCTGTAGCCGAATCCCGAGATGAACTCCTCGAACTTCGCGATCTTGAGGATGTCCGGCTCTTCGTGAATGCGGTAGAGCGCAGGCGCCAGTTGCGCCTCGAGATGGGTCGCAACGGTTTCGTTCGCCAGGAGCATGAACTCCTCGATCAGCCGGTGCGCCACGTTGCGGTTCAACGCGATGATCGCCTCGACGACGCCGCCGGCGTCGATGATCACTTCGGCTTCCTTGATGTCGAAGTCGATCGAGCCGCGGCGCCGGCGCGCGTCATTCAGGATCTGGAACAGCTCGCGCATCAGATCGAACATCGGCACCAGCGGCGCGTACCGTTCGAGCAACGCCGGATCGCGGTCCGTCAGGATCCCGTTGACGCCGTTGTAGGTCATCCGCTCGTTGCTGTTGATGACGCCGTCGTGAAATTCCTGCCGCACCACCTGCCCGCGGCGGTCCACTTCCATGAAGCAGGTCTGCACCAGGCGATCGACGTGCGGGTTCAGACTGCACAACCCCGTCGCCAGCTCGGACGGGAACATGTGCACCGCGCGCTCCGGGAAGTAGACGGACGTGCCTCGGTCGTAGCCTTCGCGGTCGAGGGCGCTCCCCTCCTGGACGTAGTGCGAGACATCGGCGATGTGGACGCCGAGCCAGAAGTTGCCGTTCGGCAGCCGCTCGATCGTGATCGCATCGTCGAAGTCGCGCGCGTGTTCGCCGTCGATCGTCACCGTCGGCACGGCGCGGAAATCCGTGCGCCCGCGAATGTCTTTTTCCGAGACCGAGGCGCCGAGCCGCACGGCTTCGGCGATCGACTCAGGGGCATGCACATCGGAAATCCCGTACTTCCGGATGATGATCTCGGTGTCGACGCCGGGCGCATTGATGTCGCCCAGCACTTCGGCCACGCGGCCGATCGCGCCGCGGTTGGCCGCCGGCCACCGCGTCAGCTCGGCGATCACCATTTCGCCAGGCGACGCGCCGCCCTCCTGGCCCGGCGGTACGAAGATGTCCATCAACACGCGCCGATCGAACGGCGCGACGTGGCCCATGCCGCTGTCGTCCCGGTCGTAGCGGCCGACCAGCGCTCCCGTGCGGCGCTCGAGAATGCGGATGATCAGCCCTTCGGCGCGTCCGCCTTCCTTGATGCGTTCGATGCGGACGACCACCCGGTCGCCGTGCATCGCTTCGTCGAGATGCTGATTCGAAATGTAGATATCGCCGCCGCCCGAATCGAGCGGACGCTCGGGGGTGACGAACCCGTAGCCGGCCGGGTGCGTCTGCAGCCGGCCGACGTAGAGGTCCATCTTTTCGGGCAGCCCGAATCGATTCCCCCGAATCTGAATGAGCTCGCCGGACGAGACGAGAGATTTGACGTGCCGCTTGAACGACGTGTGGTCGTCCTTGAGCACTTTGAGCACTTGCAGCAATTCGCGCATGCTGGCGGGGTGATGGACCCGCTCCCGCATGAGCGCGAGGACGTGATCGCGTGAAAACATCTGAATTCAGGCTAACAGAATTATCTGGAGATCGCCGACGTTCGTGCCGGTCGGTCCCGTGTGGATGAGATCGCCCAGCGCGTCGAAAAACGCGTAGGCATTGTTGTCAAGAAGATAGCGCTCGGGCTGGAGGCCGGACGCCTGGGCCCGGGCGATGGTCGTCGAATCGACGAGGGCGCCCGCCGCGTCGGTCGGTCCGTCGATCCCGTCCGTGCCGACGCTGGCCGCCATGGCCGGTGCACCGACCCCGGCAAGCACCTCCGCGGTCGCCAGGGCGAATTCCTGATTGCGGCCGCCCTTGCCGCGGCCGGTGACGTGCACCGTGGTTTCCCCGCTGGACACGACGCAGACTGGACGCCCCACACCCGACGCCTTCGCCAGAACGGCACGCAGGTGCGCCACCGCCGTCGTCCGTGCCTCGCCGACCACCGGGTCGTCCACGCGCAGCACCTGATAGCCGAGCGACTCGGCCGCAGCGACCGCGCCCGCCATGGCGTTGCGCCTCGAGCCGATTACCGCCGTCGTGGTCTGCGCGAGGCGAGCGTCGCCGGGTTTCGGCGTTTCGGGGACCGCGCCCTCGATGCCGCGCCGCAGGCGCGCGACGATCGCGGACGGATAGGCCGCTTCTCCGCCGTACCGGCGCAGGACCTCGAGCGCATCGTCGAACCGGCTGACGTCAGCCACGGTCGGCCCCGACGCGATGACGCTCGGGTCGTCGCCGACGACGTCCGAGATGGCGAACGCGTCGCACGCGCCCGGTGCGCGTACCGCGAGCCAGCCGCCTTTGATCGCCGACAGATGTTTCCGGACGGTGTTGAGCGCGTGAATGTCCGCGCCCGCGCTGAGCAACTGCTGCGTGGTGGCCTGTTTGTCCGCCAGCGTGATGCCGTCCGCCGGCGCCGCCATCAGCGACGAGGCGCCACCTGACAACAGCACGAGCAGCGCTTCGCCGGGTTGCCGCGATGCAGCGACCGCGAGCGCCCGCCGTCCCGCGCGCTCACTTGCGTCGGTCGGAACAGGATGCCCGCCGACGATCAACTCGAAGCCGTCCGGCACCGGTGAATCGGTCGAGGCGACCACCAGGCCCGCGCGTACACGCGAACCGAGCCGCCGCGCGGCCGCCGCCGCCATGGCCGGCGCCGCCTTCCCGGCCGCGATCACGCGGACGGGGTGCGAGGCGTCGATCGCAGACCTGAAGGCCTGCGCCCCATCCTTCAGTGCCGCATCGACCAGCACTTCGGGCGCGGCCGCACCGATACCAGCCCGAACAATCGCCAGGAGATCGTGTCGGAGATCCGGGAGTGAACGGGTCAGTGTGTCTGCTTGGGATCGGACCAGGACGACAGGCCGGTCACGACGTCGAACTTCTTGAGGAGCGAACTGACCAGTTGGGGGGCGTTGTCTTGCGTGGAGAGTTGTTCAAGTTTGCCCATGATTCTGGAGAGCGCGGCTTCAGCGTCCGTGATCGCGCCCTCTGAATAGTAGGCCCGCTGTTGCTGGAGGCAACGGCGGTGTTTGAGAAATTCTTCCCGGTAAAACTCGGTGAGCAAATGCTGCGCGCTGATAGGCCTCGAATCGGAGACGAAGCGTGGCATGCAGGTCCTCGAGATGAATTGTTCGCTGATGTAAGGAGTGTAGCGCCGCCACAAAACGGCTGTCAAGATTTTGTAAACGCTAGCGGTTCCACGTCGCGACCACCCCGCCCAGGCAGCCGACCGCCATGCCACCCACGACCAGAAGCACGCAGAGTTCAACCGGCAGGAAGTGGATGGACGACAGATTCAGCGCCGCCGCCAGTGGCGTGAGGTAGCGCGCGCGCAATGCGACGAACGCCGCTCCCAGGGCAATAACGGCGACCAGTGCGCCGATGCCTCCTTGCAGCAAGCCCTCCATGACGAACGGTCCGCGAACAAACGCCCGCGGAGCGCCGACGAGATTCATGATGTCCAGTTCCTCCCGGCGGGCGTACAGCGCGAGCCGGACGACGTTGGCGACGGTGAGCGCCGCAGCAATCGCCAGCACGGAGCCGAGAATCAGCCCGACGCCGCGGATCACGGTGATCGCCGACAGCACGCGCGTCAGCCATTGCCGGTCGTAGCGGACGTCGGCGACACCCGGCATCTGCCGCAGCCTCACCGCCAGGTTGTCGACGCTGGCGCTGACGCCAGGACCCGGCCGCAACCGGACCTCGAGCGACGCCGGAAGCGGATTGCCACTCAGTCCGTCCACGGCCGCCGCCAGATCACCGAACGTCTGCTTGAACCGCGCCAACGCATCGGCCTTCGATACGTACTCGTGCGCCGCCACGATCTCGCCTGGAGCCAGCAACAGCTCGACGCCACGGCGGTCACCGGCGGACACGTCGTCCTTCAAGTACACCGACAGTTCTGCGGCGTTGCTCCACTCGGCGCCCAGCCGCTCCAGGTTAGCGGTGACGACGAGGAATCCGCCGAGCACGAACAGCGCGAGGGCAATCGTCATCGTCGACAGCAGACCGGCCTGCCGCCCTCGCCAC
>JANYHS010000152.1 GCA_025358945.1 Acidobacteriota bacterium | reverse complement strand
TTGACGACATCGACGGACAGGGCGGCGGCAAGCGCTACGATGAGAAGGACGGCGCCGGCTCTCATTCCGGTGCATCATATCGCGACATGCTTGTTCGCCCTGACCGGTTCCTCGCGCGCTCGACCGTCATCGTTGGCGGCGTGCTGCTGCTTCTGCCGGTCCAATCGGTCGTTTTCTCGCCAATCGTTCCGCTCCCGTTGCGCGGCCTCCTGACGCTGCTGTGGGTGGCCGCGGTGGTCCGGCCGCATCTCGGGCTGATGGCGCTCGCGTTGCTGGCGCCGTTCGGGGCGGCCATGATTGCCGCCTTTGACGGCGCGCCGATTCAGTACACCGAAGCGCTCGCGCTCGCCACGGTGTCCGGACTGCTGATCGCGGCCGGGCTGGAGAGGCGTTCCTCCTCGCCCTCCCCCGCACCGTCGCTCGGGGGGGCCACGATCCTCTTCAGCGGCGTGATCCTCAGTTCGCTCGCCGTGGTCCTGACGGTGAGCCAGGTCGGCGTCGGCATGCGCTGGCTGTTCTTCTCGAACGTCGGCACGTTCCTCTCGCGCGACTACCTCGTCGGCGCCCCCGGACAATGGACCGGGATCGCGGCGACGTGCCAATTGCTCGAGGGCATGCTCCTGCTGACCCTGATCATCCGATTCGGATTCGGCCACGTGACCCGCCCGCTGCAAATCCTGAAGGCCACGGCGGCGGCAGGGGCGGTGGCTGCGTTACTGAGTCTAGGACGGCTACTCATGCTGGGCCTGATTCTGGCGACGTCGATTCGCGATCTGCTGCTGCGGCTGACGATCAGCCGCGTCAGCGTCCACGTGACCGACCTCAACGCGGCCGGTTCCTACTACGCGATGACGGCGTTCCTCGCGCTCGCCCTGGCTATCCACGCACGCGAGCGCCGCGGGTTCGCGCGCGTGTGGGGTGCGGCGACGGCGGCGATGGTCGTCGCCATGTGGGTGACGGGATCGCGCACGGCGGCCGTTGCGGCGGTCCTGGTCCTCGGGGGCGTCGCCATTGTCGCCGGGCGAGAGGCGTGGCGGCAGTGTCCGCGCTGGGTGATCGCCGCAGGCCTCGGCTTGGCCTGTGTGGCGGGCGCCCTGGTCCTTGGCTTCGACCCGCGTGCGGCGGTCGTCGGGCGCAGCCTCGATCGAACGTTCGAGTCGCGCGCCGCGTTCACCATCACCGGCCTCCGGATGATCGCTTCCGCACCAGTCTTCGGCGTCGGCATCGGGCGATATTTCGAAATGTCCGGGCGCTTCATGCCCCAGTCGATCTACTGGTTCTTCTTCCACGAGAACGCGCACAACAATTTTCTGCAGATCGGCGGCGAGCTGGGCCTTGCCGGCCTCGCCGCATTCCTCTGGCTGCTGATCGCCGCAGCTCGTCGTCTGGTGCAGGGACTGCGCGCCTCAGCTCACGATCGGCTGCTGGCGGGCGCCTTCGCCGGATTAGCGGCGTTCATCGTCACCTGGACAACCGGTCACCCGCTGCTGACGCCGGAGGTCGCGTTTCCGTTCTGGATGGTTGTGGGCGCGGCCGTCGCTCGTGCCGACGGCAACCGCCGAACGCCGTTGATCCCCGTCACGTCGGCTCCGGAGCCAACCTCTGCGCCGCGGCGCACGTCGCGCGTCCTGATCGCCGCCGCGGTCATCGTCCTGCTTGCCAGTGTCCCTGCCCGGGCCCGACGCGAGTCTGCGGCGTTGAACCTCTCCGAGCAGAGCTTCGGGTTCTACGCGTGGGAGGGCGATGCCGTGCCCGGCCGCATGCGGTGGACAAGCCCGAGCGCCGGTTTCTTCGTGCCGGCGCGAACGACTGAGGTCGAGATGCCAATGCGCGCCGCGTTCTCGGAGCGGCGCTCCAAGTCGACGGTCGTCAGTATCGCGATCGACGGCCATGTGTTTCACCGCGTCGAGCTGACCAACGGCGACGTCTTCACGCTGCACCTGCGCCTGCCGTCACCGCCGATTCGCGCGACCGAGCCGCGACGGCTGGACATCATCACGAACCCGCCCTGGTCGCCGGCCGACGTGCTCGGCACACAGGACTCCCGCGTGCTCGGCGTGCAGGTGGGCGACGTGATCACGCGCTGACCGGAATCGTGTATTCTGAATGCGTTCCTTGTCCACCGTACCGTTTTCCGAGCGAGGCGGCGCAGCCCGCGGCTGTCTCGATCTTTTCAGCGGCCGCTTCCCGGCCTTCGTCTTCGGCGGAGGTGTCGGCGCGCTCCTTCCGGTGTTTCATTTCCACGACGTGACCCGCGAGGAGCTCGAGCCGAAACTGCGTCACCTCGCGGACAACGGCTACCGAACCGTCACCTCGGACGACATCGTCTCCTACGCGCGCGGCGCTCGAACCCTCCCCGCACGATCGGTCGGCCTGTGTTTTGACGATGCGTGGAAGAGTCTGGCGCTGGTGGCCGCGCCGTTGCTGAAGCAGTACGGACTGACGGCGATCACCTACGCCATTCCCGCGCGCATGACGGACGCCGGCGGTGCCGCGTCGCCGTTCGTGACGTGGGCCGAACTGTCAGACCTTCACAACTCCGGTGTCGTCGATATCCAGTCGCACACCTGCTCGCACTCCAGAGTGTTCACCACAATCGAGGTGGAGGACTTCGTGCAGCCAGGATACGCGGCGACACCGCTCCTGAATCGTCCGCAGGTCAGCGCCCCGCCGGAACTTGCGTTCGTCACGCCGGACGACCTTGGCGCGCCCCTCTACGGCATGCGATCGCGCATGTCGGACGGCCGCCGCGCGCTCGTCGGACGGGAGGCGCATGACGCCTGCGTGGCCCTGGTCGCGCGCGAAGGCGGCGCCGCGTTCTTCGCTCGTCCTGATTGGCGCGCGCGGCTGCGCGCGGCGGCGTCCGTGCCGGCCGCCTCGTTCGAGAGCGCGGACGACCAGTCGCGAGCGATGGAAGACGAACTCGCGCGCAGCCGCTCGATCCTCAACGACCGCCTCAAAACACAATCCGTCGCGCACATCTGCCTGCCATGGGGAATCTCAGGCGCGCGCACCGCCGCCCTCCTCAAGCGGACGGGCTACCAATCCGCATTCGCCAACCGCATACGCGGAACGCACGCGGTGCAGCCAGGTGACGATCCGTACTGGCTCAAGCGCCTGCCGAATCACTACATCACGCGCCTTCCCGGGCGCGGCCGACAATACTGGTTTCAATGACCGCCACGTTTCCCGATGACGTGGGCGTCGCCATCGTGTGCCACAACAACCTCGCCACATTGCCGGCCACGCTCGGCTCACTCGACGCAGCCGGCTGCCCGCACGATCGGATCCTGATCGTCGATGTGCTGAGCACGGACGAGACCCTCAACTGGTTGCGCGCGATGTATCCGGCTGTCCGCGTGCGCACGCTCGATCGAAACGACGGCCCGAGTCCGGGCAGGAACGTCGGCATCCGCGAGACGCCGCAGCCGCACGTCTTTCTGCTGGACGCCGACGTGCAGGTCTGCCCGGAGACCATTCAGCGCCTGCGCGCGGCGATGGCCGAGGACCGAGCGATCAAGATCGGCAGTCCGATCGTTGTCCACGTCAACAATCCCGCGTTGATTCAGTACGCGGACGGCAGTCTGCATTTCATCTGCGAGGCCATTAACCCGTGGATGGATCGCCCCCTTGCCGACCGCGGGCCGTTGCCCGCCGATGTCGGCGTCGCGCCGACGTGCGGGCTGCTGCTCGATCGCGCCGCGGCGATCGAAGTGGGTCTATTCGACGAACGCTATTTCATCGGCAAGGAAGACGGCGACTTCACGCACCGGGTGCGACTGGCGGGATACCGGATCCTCGAGCTGCCCAGTGCGCTCGTGCTGCACCACAGCCGCCCGCGCGGCAACTGGCTCTTCTACTACCAGATCCGCAACCGCTGGCACTTCATGCTGAAAAACTACCAGTGGCGGACGATCGTCGCGATCCTTCCCTGCCTGGTGATTCACGAGCCGCTACAACTGCTCGTGCTGCACGCCAAGGGGCACGCCCGCGTCTATTGGCAGGCGGTCGGCGGCCTGCTTGCGATGCTCCCGGACCTGGCGCGTGATCGTGCGCTGGTGAACCGCATCCGCAGGGTGCCTGACGGCGCGCTGCTGCGCAGTGATCGTCTGATCGTGCGCGAAGACCTGATGTCGCCCCTCGCCCGGCGCGGGAAAGCGGCGTACGAGAATCTGCTGGCCGCGTACTGGAGCCTGTTGCGGCGCACGGTGCTGCGCGGATGACGCGCGGCGTCGTGATCCTGACGCCATATTTTTTCCCCGTCATCGGCGGCGTCGAGAGCAACGCCGAGCGTCTGGCGCGCTACCTCGTCAGCCAGCGCGTGCCGGTCCACGTGCTGACAAAACGGATCGACCATCAGCTGCCAGACGCCGAGGACCGCGACGGCATCAGCGTCCACCGTATCGGTCCATACGGCCAACGATCGTCCTTCGGCAAATGGCAACTGCTGCCGGCCGTCACCCGCTGGCTGGTTCGTCGCGCGGCGGACTACGACGTCGTGTGCTGCGTCGACTACCGCGCCACCGGCGCCGCGGCGCTCCTCGCGCGCCGATCCACGGGACGCCGCGTCGTGTTCCAGGCGCAGACGACGGGCGTCCTGTCCGGCGACAACATGGATCCGCTGCTGCGATCGGCCGGCGTCGGCGCGACCGGCGCGATCGCGCGCGTGCTGAAGGCGCCGATTCGCGCACTGTACGGCGGCGCCGACGCGTTCGCGTGCATTTCGCGCGACATCGAGCGCGAGACGCTGGCCTGTGGCATCGCGCGAGAACGGGTGTACTACCTGCCGAACGCGATCGACATGTCGCACTTTCGTCCTGCCGATCCCACCGAACGCGAGCGGCTCAGACAGCAATTCGACTTGCCCATCAATCGCGTTGTCTGCCTGTTCGTGGGACGACTGAGCCGCGAGAAAGGCGTCCTCGATCTGCTCGAGGCGTGGCGGGTGGTCCAGCCGAGCGATGCGCTGCTGGTCGTCGCCGGGCCGGATATGACCGGACATCCCTGGGATGCCGGCGTCCCCGGCCGCGCGTTCGTGCAGCGCCACGGTCTCGGCGCCAGCGTCCGCTTCATCGGCCCGCTTTCCGATGTCGCCCCAATGATGCAGGCGGCTGACATCGTCGTGCAACCGTCACATTTTGAAGCGCTCGGACTCTCGGCGATCGAGGCGCTGGCGTGCGGCGCACCGCTGGTCGCGTCCGCTGTCGGCGGCCTGCTCGACTTCGTCGTCGATGGCCAGAACGGGCGTCTCTGTCCGCCGCAGGATCCGCCGGCGTTAGCGGCGTGCCTCCGTCCCCTGCTGTCGGATGCGGACGCGCGCACCCGCCTCGCGGCGCACGCACGCGAGTCCGTCCTCCAGACTTTTGACGAGCAGGTCGTGTTCGGCCGCATGCGCGCGCTGTTCGAGCGTCTCGCGGAGACGCGATGAGCGACGCCGGCGGCCGTCTCTCGTTCCTCAAGAGCAGCGGCTACGCGGCGGTGACGGCGGCCAGCGCCGTGATGCTCGTCGCGTTGACGATGATCGCGGGGCGATGGCTGCCGGCGTCGGAGTACGGCAAGTTCTCGTTCGCGCTCGCGCTCGCCACCATCGTCGAGACGCTGATGGATATCGGCCTCGGGCCCGTCACCGTCCGGACCGTGGCCCGTGACGGCAAAGGCGCCGGCACGCTGTTCCGGCACGTGCTCGGCTTGAAGATCGCCTGGGGCGCGGTCGGACTGATCGCACTCCTCGTCGCCGCACCGTTGATGCGCAGCGACCCCACGGTGATCCGCGCCTGCTACCTGCTGGGAATTTCGTCCACGATCCGATCGTACCTCCTCAGCGCACGGGGATTGCTCCAGGGCCTGAACCGCTTCGACCTCGAGGCGATCACCGTCGTCGCCGACCGCCTGCTGCTGCTCGTGCTGGGCGTGCTTGCGCTGGTCGGCGGCTACGGGATCTACGGCCTCAGCCTGGCCTTTGTCCTCGCGCGCCTGCTGATGTTCGCGATCGTCACGCTGATCGTGAAACGCGTTACCGGATCGGCGCGGCCGACTTACAACCGCGCGGTGTGGATGGAACTACAGACCGCCGCGTTACCCCTCGGCTTCTTCCTGATCACGCTGACGCTCTACACCTACATCGACACCGTTATACTCGGCATCATGCGGACGGACGCGGAGACCGGCTGGTACGCCGCGTCGTACCGCGTCTACGAAGGATTGATGTACGCGCCGTCCGCGCTGGCGACCGTGCTGACGCCGCGCTTCTCACAGCTGTTCGTCAGCGATCCGAAGGGGTTGCGGTCGATGTTCCAGCGGTCGCTCCTGGGGTCGGCCGCGATGGCGCTGGTCGTGGGCGGCGCCGCGGTGGCGCTCGCGCACCCGATGATGATGCTGTTTTACGGCCCGGCGTACGAACCAGCAGTGCCGCCTCTGCAGGTGCTCGCGGGCGGATCGATCTTCGTGTTCTGCACGTGGATCCTCCACTCGGCCGCGATCGCCATCAATCTCGATCGCCGGCTGGTGGCCACAAC
>JANYHS010000150.1 GCA_025358945.1 Acidobacteriota bacterium | reverse complement strand
CCGGGCGGACGATTCGCGCGGCGCTCGACGCACTCACCGAGTTCGGGCGCCCGAAATCGATTCAACTGGTCGTTCTCGTCGACCGCGGGCACCGCGAGCTGCCCATCAAGGCGGACTACGTCGGCAAGAACCTGCCGACCTCGCTCACGCAGAGCGTGCAGGTCCACCTGACCGAGACTGACGGCCGTGACGAAGTGGAGATCCTCGAGTCATGAAAAAGGATCTCCTCAGCATCGACGACCTGACCACCGACGAGATCTATCTGATCCTCGACACGTCCGAGGCGATGCGCGAGATCGGCCAGAGGCCGATCAAGAAGGTGCCAACGCTGCGCGGCAAAACCGTCGTCAACCTGTTCTACGAGCCGAGCACGCGCACGCGGACCTCGTTCGAGATCGCCGAGAAGCGCCTCAGCGCCGACACGCTCAATATCGCCGTCGCCAGCAGCAGCGTGCTCAAGGGTGAAACGCTGATCGACACCGCGCTGAACATCGAGGCGATGCAGCCGGACATGATCGTGCTGCGTCACGCCTCGTCCGGCGCCGGTCACATCCTGTCGCGCATCTGCAAGTCGCGCATCATCAACGCCGGCGACGGCATGCACGAACACCCGACGCAGGCCCTGCTCGACGCATTCACTATCCGCGAGCACAAGAAACGGATTGAGGGCCTCAAGGTCACCATCGTCGGGGATCTGCTGCACAGCCGCGTGCTGCGTTCGAATGTGCGGCTGCTGACCAAGCTTGGCGCAGACGTATGGGTGAGCGGGCCGCCGACGCTCGTGCCGGCGGGCATCGAGCGGTTCGGCGTGCACGTCTCCGTCAACATCGACGAAGCGGTGGCGGACGCCGACGTGATCATGATGCTGCGGATTCAGCAGGAGCGCATGCAGGGCGCGTTCATCCCCTCGCTGCGCGAGTACTTCAACACGTTCGGCATGACGACGCAGCGGGTGGCGCGCGCCAAGCCTGACGTCATCATCATGCATCCCGGGCCGATGAATCGCGGCGTCGAAATCGCGTCCGACGTCGCCGACGGCCCATACTCGGTGATTCTCGAGCAGGTCGCCAACGGCGTGGCGGTGCGCATGGCGGTGCTGTACCTGCTCGCCGGTGGAGTTGAGGTTGACTGATGACCCCCCAAAGCGTTACCACGGTGTCCTCTGTGGTGGAGAGAGTAGTTCGATGTCAAAGACGTTACTGAGAGGTGGTCGTCTTGTCGATCCCGCCAATGGCCGGGACGGCGTGTTCGATCTGTTGATTGACGGCGATCGCATCGCGCGCGTGGGACGCGATTTACCGATCGAGGCGGGCGTCAAGGTCGTCGATGTGCCGAGCGGTCTGGTCGTCGTGCCAGGGCTCATCGACATGCATGTGCACCTGCGCGAACCTGGGCAGGAGCACAAGGAGACGGTTGCGACCGGCACGGCGTCAGCGGTCGCCGGCGGCTTTACGGCCGTGGCGTGCATGCCGAACACGAACCCGGTGAATGACAACGCCGGGGTCACCGGCTACATCCTGGCCAAGGCGGCCGCCGCGAATCTGGCGCGCGTCTACCCGATCGGCGCGGTGTCGCGCGGCCAGAAGGGCGAGCAACTCGCCGACATCGCCGAGCTGAAAAAAGCCGGCTGCGTGGCGCTGACAGACGATGGGCATCCGGTGTCCACCGCGCTGCTGATGCGGCGCGCGCTCGAGTACGCCGGGATGTTCGATCTGCCGATTATCGAGCACTGCGAAGAACAAACGTTGAAGAGTGACGGGGTCGCGCACGAAGGGTTTCACGCCTCGGCGCTCGGGTTGCGCGGGATTCCCGGCGAATGCGAATCGATCATGGCGTCGCGAGACATTGCGCTCGCCGAGCTGACCAGGGGCATCGTCCATATCGCGCACATGAGCGCGCGGCAGACGCTCGACGCTGTCCGCTACGGCAAGTTGCGCGGCGCGAAGGTCACGTGCGAGGTGACGCCGCATCACTTCGTGCTCACCGACGAGATGCTGGGCGCACCGATGGCGTACGACACGAACGTGAAGATGAACCCGCCGCTGCGCGAGGACGCCGACCGCGACGCTATGCTGGCGGGCCTGAAGGACGGCAGCATCGACGTCATCGCGACCGACCATGCGCCGCACCACGCCGACGAGAAGCAGGTCGAGTTCGACCGCGCGCCGTTCGGGATCACCGGACTGGAGACGGCGGTGTCGCTCTGCTTCGATCGCCTGGTGCATGCCGGCGTCGTCTCGCTGCCTCGGTTGATCGAGTTGCTGTCGGTGAACCCGGCGCGGATCCTCAGGGTCCCCGGCGGTTCGCTGGCCGAGGGCGCGCCGGCGGACATCACGATCCTGGCGCCAGACATGAACGTGACGATCGACGTGAAGACGATGAAATCGCGGTCGAAGAACACGCCGTTCGACGGCTGGACGTTGCGCGGCGGGGTCGCGGCCACAATCGTCGGAGGCAGGGTTGTCTACGTCAATGACTCTATGGATTTCAGGATTTGAGGACCTAAGGATTTGAGCGACAAACGCACCGAGCTTCGCGAGAAGGCGCTGAAGGACCTGCAGCAGTTCGAGGTCCTGATGATCGACGGGCACTTTGACTACGGGAACGGCTATCACGGCCGGGTGTACCTGAACCCGCATCAGCTGTTCCGTCATCCGTCGACGATCTGGCGGTTTGCGCAGGATCTGCTCGACGTGATGCCGAGCGAGCTGGTGCAGCGGACAGAGGTGGTCGCCGGCCCCGTCACCGGCGGCGCGCTGCTGGCGCACACGATCGCCGGGCTGCTCGACAGCCGCCGCAGCCTGACCCATCCGCCGTGCAGCTTCGCGCCGTTCAACTACGACGGCTACGGCTCGGGCGGCTTCGCGTTGCGGACGTTCTATCGCCAGGAACTCAAGGGCAAACGCGTGCTGCTGGCCGACGATGTGCGAAATACGGGCGACACGTTCGCGCGCTGCGCCGCGCTGGTGAAGGACGCGGGCGGCACTGTGGTCGCGACCGTCGAGATCTACGACCGGTGCGAAGCCAACATCGACCTCGGCGTGCCCAATGTCGCCCTGGCCGAATACAAGGCGCCGGAAAACTACAAGGCTGACGCCTGCCCGCTTTGCGCGAAGAAGATTCCGATTACCCGTTTTTGAAAGTCTCAACCCTCAACTCTCAGGCAAGGAGAACATCATGAGAACCGCCACGCTCGTCGTTTTCGCGATCGCGCTAACCGGCACTCTGGCCGCGCAGCAGCCCGCATTCAAGCGCACCGTTCTTCAGCAGGCCGACATCTCAGTGCCGGGGCGCGAAGTCGTGTCCGCGGTCGCTGAGTTCGACTCGAAAGCCACACCAGGAATGCACACCCATTTCGGCGAAGAGATCGGCTACGTGCTCGAAGGCACGTTCCTGATCGAGCAGGCGGGCAAGCCGTCCGTCACGCTGCAGGCCGGTGGTTCGTTCCTGATTCCCGCGGGCACCGTGCACAACGCGACGAACAGCGGCGCCGGCCAGGGCCGGATTCTCGCGACTTACATCGTGGAAAAAGGAAAGCCGCTCGCGACGCCCGCGAAATGACAACTTGATATAGTCCGTTCGCTGCATGGCTGTCATCGACAACCCGATCCTTAACTCGCCGATCGGATCGAGCCGAACCCCGTCGTCGATCGAATCCGGCAGCGCGTCGGCGCATGGCGCCAGGGTGGCTACGTCGGCGTCACCGGCACCACGTCGCGGCTGCTCGCGTACTGGACGCGCGAGGCGCGCGACAAGCCGCTGTTCTTCCGCCAGATTGAAGCGGTCGAGACGGCGATTTACATCGGGGACGCGCAGCGGACCATTCGCGCGGCCGTTCAGTCGCCAGGGGCCGTCCCATGCTGACGCGCCTCGGAGTCTATGTATTTCATGAACTCGATGGCGTCGCCGAGTGCGTGGATGTCGCGACGCAGACGCTCGCTGAGGACGTCGATGTGCCGCTGCAACTCGCGGATGTCGTCCGACGTCGCGAGCCGCGCCAGCGTGAACGCGAGATTGATATCCGGCATCCGTTATTCCTCTGTCGGCTTGGGCTTCAGCGACAGGACATGTTCGGCCAGCAGATCAAGCTTGCTGTCCTGATGCTCGATCAGAATCTTCATATCCAGGCGCAACCGATCGTGTTCCGCTCGCAACTCCTCTTTGGTTGCGAGGGTAGTCAGTTCCTCTTTGGTCGCGAGGGCAGTGAGATCCTCTTTGGTCGCCAGGGCAGCGAGATCCTTCTTCGTGGCCAGGGTCTTGAGTTCGTCTCTGGTGGCCAGGGTTGGAAGAATCTGCTCCAGCCGCGCAAGTCGGTGATCGATATTTTCGAGACGTTGTTCGAGCATGGCAGTGTCCATGGGCCGCATCTCCTTGAAACAGATAGCGGCAAGCGGACCGCCATCTTAGCATCGTCCTCGCGACGCAAAACCCGGTCCTTTGCCGGAGCGAGAAGACCAGAAGGGGATGTGACCTCGCTTGTCACGACCGGGGCGAAGATAGCAGCATGAGCAAGAAGGCCCTGAAGCACGACGAGGTCGGGTATTGGTCCGAGATCAAGCTCGATATCGTCAAGAAGTACGCGTCGGCGTACTCAACGATTCTGGCGAAGCAGAACTTCGTCAAGGGATACCTCTTGAACTGGGATGTGCTCAAGACGGCGGGCGAGATGAAGAGCATCGAGGTGTTCTACAACTTCATGATCATGGACGCGAACGTGTTCATGAAGGATCCGAGCAAGGTCACGCCCGAACAGGCCGCTCGGATGGATGCGGTGTGGGGTGACGGCTCCCGGCGATCGGCGGCGTACCTATCTCTACTTCGCGTCACCCAGCAATACGGGCGCTCGGATCGTCAGTGACATCTTCAATACGTACCGCATGAGAGGGGCGCACTGATGGCCACGAATTCTCACATCGAGTGGACTGAAGCCACGTGGAATCCTGTCACCGGATGCGACAAAGTGAGCCCAGGATGCGCACATTGCTATGCCGAGCGCATGGCGAAGCGGCTCAAAGGCATGCGACAGAGTAACTGGGAGTGGTTCAGCTTCCTTCGAGATCGGCGGTCATCGTGGGACGAAGTCAACGTGTGGACACCTTCCGACTACTACGCATTTCACGGTGTGCCTGGCAGTCCATTCTTCTTTCGACTCATGTCGCCGCGCTGCACAAAACCATCCCCAGTTGGATTACCTGCGTTGGCACAACGAAACGGTTTACAGGGGCTAGTCCAGTCTTGCCAGTATTCGAGTTGCATCACAGATGAAGCATTGTGTGTTCTACGATCCGACGACGGGGCAGATCCGGAGCAGCTCGACGGACGACATCGCCTGCTGGTTCATCGACACCGACTACAACGGCGAGAGCGTCTTTGTCCGCCATGCGTATTTCACAGGCGGCGACGAGCCGTACGAGAAACTGAAACGCGCGCTGCGCGCGGAGATAGACGAAGGCGCGTGGTCCACTCTGTACAGCACGGTCAGCCGGCCGTTTGCGCCGCCGGAGACGGAGAAGATCGCCGTGAAAGTGATCAACCTCTACGGGGATGAAGTGCTGAAGGTCTTTACGCTCGGCTAAAGCCTTCGCGCTACGAACCGCCTTCGCGCTACGAACCGCCTTCGCGCTACGTAGAGCGCTACGGTAAGCTGTTGCCGCACATGTCCCTGTCTCCTGGAACGAAACTCGGTCCGTACGAAATCCTGTCTGCCCTCGGCGCCGGCGGCATGGGCGAGGTCTACAAGGCACGCGACGCCCGCCTCGATCGGTTCGTCGCGATCAAGGTGCTGCCTGCCGACAAGCTGACAGACCCTGAACGGAAGCGCCGATTCATCCAGGAGGCGCGATCCGCCTCAGCCCTGAATCATCCCAACATCGTCACGATCTACGACGTCGGATCCGAGAACGGCGTCGAGTTCCTCGCGATGGAGCTCGTCGACGGCAAGACGCTCGATGACCTCACACCGCGCGAGGGCTTCCGCATCCCGCTGATGCTGCGTTATGCCGTCCAGGCCGCGGACGCGCTGGCCAAGGCGCACGCCGCCGGCATCGTGCATCGCGATCTGAAGCCGGGCAACATCATGATCACCGGCGACGGCCTGGTGAAGGTGCTCGACTTCGGTCTGGCCAAGCTCGTGCAGTCGCCCGGCGGTCAGCCGCGTGACGGCGCGCACACGGCGGCGACCGCAAGCGATGCCGGCGTGATCGTTGGCACTGCGGCGTTCATGTCGCCCGAGCAGGCCGAAGGCAAGGCGGTCGATTCGCGATCCGACATCTTCTCGTTCGGCGCGGTGTTGTACGAGATGGCGACGGGTCAGCGTGCGTTTCGCGGCGATACCGCGATGTCCACGATCTCGGCGATCCTGCGCGACGAGCCGAAGTCGATGACGGCCATGCGCGGCGAGATTCCGTCCGAGCTCGAGCGCGTCATCAAGCGATGCCTGCGCAAGGATCCCGCGCGCCGGTTTCAGACGATGGCGGATCTGAAGGTGGCGCTGGAGGAGCTGAAAGAAGAATCCGATTCGGGGACGCTGGCCGGCGTCACTCGCGCGCCGGCCGCGCCTTCGCGCGCCAACTCGCGGTTGCTGCTGATCGCCGCGAGCAGCGTCGCCGTGATCGCCGTGGCGATCGCCGGCTGGCTCGCGACCCGGAAGGCGCCTGAGCCGGTGGCCGCGATGCAGCGCCCGGCTCCGCTCACGAGCTATCCGGGCGACGAGACGGACCCGAGCTTTTCGCCCGACGGCAGTCAGGTCGTCTTCAGCTGGGATGGCGAGAAGCAGGACAACTACGACATCTATGTCAAAGTCGTGGGCCCGGGCGCCCCGCTCCGGCTTACGACCGACGCGGGCGTGGACTTCAGCCCGAAATGGTCGCCCGACGGGCGCACGATCGCCTTCGCGCGCGCCAGTGCGGACCGCACCATGAGCGTCATGCTGATCCCCGCGCTCGGTGGACCGGAGCGCACGCTGGCGCGGTTCAGACGCATTCGCCCCGGCGTCGTGATCGACTGGTCTCCGGACGGCAAGTGGCTCGTCGTCGGCGGCAAGACTGGCGACGAGCCGGTCGGTTTGCACGCGATTTCGATCGAGTCTGGCGACATGCGGCCGTTGACCAGCCCGCCGCCCTCCGCGGCGGACATCGAGCCGGCGTTCGCACCGGACGGGAAGTCGATCGCGTATTCGCGCGAGACGGGAATGAACCTTGCGGAGATCTGGATCGTCAAGGTGTCGGCCGCGCTTGAACCGCAGGGCGAGCCGCGGAAGCTCCCGGTCAGCGGATCGTTTGCCAGGCAGCCCGCGTGGACGGCCGACGGGCGGGAGATCCTGTACGCGTCCGGGCTCGGCTCGCAGTCGAACATTTATCGAACCGCCGCGGACGGCTCGGGGCCGTCGCGTCTGATCGAAGCGCTGGGCGACGGCGTGACGGGGCCGGTGCTGTCGTACAGCAGCCACCGGCTCGCGTTCGGCCGTACGCTCCGGAACTCCAACATCTGGCGACTGGACGTGCAGGCCGCGCACAGCGCGCCGCAACAGATCATTTCCTCGACGGTCCGCGAAGCCTCACCGCAGTACTCGCCCGACGGAAAGCGGATTGTCTTCTATTCCAGCCGCAGCGGGGTGAACCAGATCTGGGTGTGCGACGCCGACGGCACGCGGGCGGCGCAGCTCACGTCGATGACCGGCAACATCACCGGCACGCCGCGCTGGTCGCCCGACGGGAAGCAGATCTCGTTCGACTCCAATAGCGGCGGCGATTGGCAGATCTATGTCATGGATGCGGACGGCGGGAAGCCGAAGGCGCTGACCGCCGACAAGCTGAACAACTTCGTCGCGAGCTGGTCGCGCGACGGCCGCTGGGTCTATTTCACCAAGGGCAACAGCAGCAACGAGGTCTGGAAGGTTCCGCCGCAGGGCGGCGCCGCGGTCCAGGTCACGCGGCACGGGGGATCCGGTCCGACGGAGTCGCCCGACGGGAAGACGCTGTACTTCGTGAAATCGCTCGGCGGCAACCGCACCAGCCTCTGGCGGATGCCGGCCGCCGGCGGCGACGAAGTAGAGGTGCGGCCGATGATCTTCCGCTACAACTTCGCGCTGACGCCGGCCGGCGTGTACTACGACACGCCGACGGCGGTGGACCAGCCGTCGAGGATCGAGTATCTGGACTTCGCGACCGGCAAGGTCACCACGCTGTACACGCTGACCAAACCGGTCGATCTCGGATTCGACCTGTCGCCGGATGGGCGGTATCTGCTGTTCGCGCAGAACGACTTCGCCGGCAGCGATCTGATGCTGGTCGAGAACTTCAGGTAGCTACGGCGTCAGCCGCAGACGGCCGAGCGCGCCCCGCTCGATGTCCGTGCGATCCATCCGCATCTTCCGGTGCTTCACCGCCCGCCAGTCGCTCAGGAAATCATCGTAGTGCTTCGAGAGGAAATGGCCCGATTCCCCGACGGCATCGAGGAACCGGCTGTCGTTCGTGTTCGACAGATCGATGATCTCGCGGTAGCCGGGCACGGTGTGCACTTCGTACGGATGATCGGCCGCCGTCACGCCGACGTTCACCGTGCTCCAGTCGCCGCCGATGCCGACTGACCGGCTGAGCAACGGACGCAGCGCGGCGACCGAGTCGAGCGCGTGCGGGAAGACGGCGAGGTGGACGGTGTCCCAGCGCCAGCGCGCCATGTCGTCGCCCATGCGCCGGCGCAGATCGTCGACGCCCTTGATCAGCGCGCCTGCCACCGCGTCATCACACGTGTCCCTCCTCGTAGTCGTCACATCGTCGCACCACGGCGAATCGTTCGACGCGAGCGTGTTGGCGATGAAGCGCGAGACGAACGAGAACTTGCCCTGATACGCCTCGGTCACCATGGGGCCGAGCGTGTCGCCGACCAGCGCCGGCGCCAGCTGGAGAAACCACGCCTGGAAGATTGCGGTGGCGGCGCTGTCGCCGGTGGCGTCGAAGTTCCACGCGCGCAGCACGTCGAGCGCCGGTTGCTCGCGCGGGCCGACGGCGCGCGTGTGCGTCATCAGTACCGGCAACAGAGCCTTCGCGTGGAGTGACACTGTGTCGGCCTGCATGCGCGCGAAGTCGTCTGGCGCGAATCGTCGCGTTGCCTGTAGGCCGGGTCCTGTAGACCCGGCGAGCAGATCCGTGATTCGCTGCGCGCGATACGGTTCAGTCCACTCGAGGCCCAGGTGGTAGGCGTAGGTTGACGGCGCAGGCCGATGATTCGCCGTCACGATGAAATGTTCCGGCGGGTCGAACGTGTGCGGCAGCGCGTCGAACGGGACCCAGCCGCTCCACTCCGCGTCACCCGTCCAGCCGTCGGCCGGGCGTGTGCCATCGCCTGATGCGCGCAGCGGAATGTGGCCAGGCGCGTAGTAACCGATGTGACCTTCGACGTCGGCGTAAACGAAATTTTGCGACGGCGTGACGTAGCCCTTCAGCGCGTCAGTGAACTCGGCCCAGTTGCGCGCCTCGTTCACCTTCAGAAACGCCGCCAGCGTGCCATCGTCGGGATCCAACGCCGTCCATCGAAACGCCAGCGGCTCGAGCGGCTGTGGCTTCGGGTTGGTCGTCGACTCGGCGTTGTTCGCGTTGATGGCGTCGGAGACGAGTGGGCCGTGCCGCGTCACGCGCACGTTGAGCTTCACGGGTGCGACGCCCTTCACGACGATCGTTTCAGGAATCACCGTGATCGGTTCCTGCGCTCCGCGAAATTCATAGTGCGTCCCGGAGTCGTCGAGCCGTTCGCGATACAGATCCTCGACGTCGGCAGCGACGTTGGTGGCGCCCCACGCGATGAACCGGTTGCGGCCGAGCGCGATTGCCGGCGTGCCGGGGAACGTGCCGCCAATCACATCGAAGTCGCCCGCGGAAATGTGCGCGAGGTACCACGTGGAGGGCAGTCGCGTGCCGAGATGCGGATCGTTGGCGAGCAGCGGCTTGCCGCTGGCCGTGAGGGTTCCATCCACTACCCAGTTGTTCGAACCGAGCCCTTCACTGCGCGCGCCACCCATCAGAAAATCGCGGACGGCGGGATCGCCGGTCGACAACGCGGACGAGAATGCTTCGGTGACGCTCGGCTGAAGCCTTCGCGCGACGGCTTCCGGGCCCTTCGACCCACCTGACCTACCAGACCTACTGGACCTACCAGACCCACCCGACCCAGTGAGGATGCTGAGGCCATCCTCGGCATAGGGCGGCATCAACTGATGCATCCGCTCCTCACCGACGGCCTTGATCAGATCGTGGCGCAGCAGTTCGAACGAGTAGTTGCCGCTCAGGTCCCACGCCATCATTTTTACCCAGACGACGACGTCGGGTCCGGTCCAGGGTTCGGGCTCGAAGCGGAGCAACGAGAATTCCGGCGGCAGCGCGCTGCCGTGGTGCGAGCTGATGAATGCGTTCACACCTGCCACGTAGGCGTTCACCTGCGGCTTCGCCCACTCCGGCGTTGATGCCCACGCCGCGCGCGCGGCGCGGCCGAAGCCGACCGTTCGCAGAAAACGATCCTGCGGCAGCGTCGCGGCGCCGAGTACTTCCGACAGTCGGCCGAACCCGATGCGCCGCTGGAACTCCATCTCCCACAGGCGGTCCTGCGCGTGCACGTACCCGAGGCCGAACAGGCCGTCAAGTTTGTTCGCAGCGAAGATGTGCGGGATCGCGTCCGCGTCGCGAACGATGTCGATCGGCGCCGAGATCCCGGCGATTGTCGTCGTCCCGTCGATCTGCGGTAACGAGCGGCGCAGGTAGGCGTACCCGCCAGCTGTCACGATGGCCACGAGTAGGATGATGGCCGCGATCGCTTTCAGAAGGAGTCGCATGCCAGAATCATACAGAGTGCAAGGTGCAATAGTGCAGAGTGCAGGGCGCAGATGGCAGATTCAACGGGCAGATTGCCGATTCAGCAGCTGAGACCACAGCTGGACCAGCTCTACGCGGACTTCAACCACGCGGATTCCGCCACCGACCCGATTCAAATCGTCCGGCGCTTCCAGCGTGATGACGACCGCGAGGTCGTCGCGTTCATCGCGGCGGCGCTGGCGTTCGGGCGCGTCTCGAGCGTGTTGCAGTCGATCGAGCGTGTGCTCGCGGTGATGGGGCCCGGGCCGGCGGCCTACGTGCGGAGCTTCGACCCGAGCCGTCACGCTCCCGCCTTTGCCGGCATCGTCCACCGTTGGACGCGCGCAGCGGACATCGTCGCGATGTTGTGGGTGTTACGGCAGATGATCGATCGCGCGGGGTCGGTGGAAGGATTCTTTCTCGACGGCTACGACGCCGGCGCGGACGATATCGCCGGCGCGCTCGATAGCTTTTCGACGCGCGCGATGGCGCTGGATCTGAAGGCCGCGTACGGACGCGTGCCGAAACGCCCCGGCGTCGGCTACTTCTTTCCGCGACCGTCGGCCGGTTCAGGCTGCAAGCGGTTGAATCTGTTTCTCCGCTGGATGGTTCGGCGCGACGCGCTGGATCTCGGCGTCTGGCGCCGCGTGTCGCCCGCGAAACTGATCGTGCCGCTCGACACGCACGTGATCCGCGTCGGGCGTTGCCTGCGTCTGACGACCTACACCAGTCCTGGCTGGCGTATGGCGCGCGACATCACCGCGTCGTTACGAAAGCTCGATCCTGTTGACCCCGTGAAGTACGACTTCTCGGTATGCCACCTGGGGATGATGAACGCGTGCGGGTTCAGCCGGCCGCAGGGGGATTCTCAGTGCCCGCTACGTGGGGCCTGCCGGCCACGCGCGCGTACACGGCGGCCGTCTCGGCGACCATCCGTTCGACGGTGAACCGCTCGTTCACGCGCGCAAACCCCGCATCGGCCATCCGCTGGCGCAGCGCCGGGTCCTTCAGCGCCCGCACGATCGCATCCGCCAGTGCGTGGTGATCGCGAATCGGAACAAGCAGGCCGTTGACGCCGTCCTCGACGATTTCCGGAATGCCGCCGGCGCGTGTGGCGACGATCGGCCGCGCGCACGCCATCGCGTCGAGCAGCGAGGTGCCCAGGCCCTCGGTGACTGAGCTCATCACGAAGAGATCGAAACCCTTGATGCAGCCGAGCACGTCGGTTCGAAATCCCGGCAGCAGCACGTGCTTTTCGAGATGATGTTCGTGCACCTGTTTCTGCAGATGCTCCCGGAGTTCACCTTCGCCGAGGATCACGAAGCGCGCGTCGGGCACCTGCTGCACCACGAGGTGCGCGGCGTCGATCAAGTAACGCTGTCCCTTGTGCGGCACGAGCGCGGCGACGTTGCCGACCACTGGCGATCCGTGCGGCAACCAGAACGCTTCGTGCACGTTCACGGGCGGCGTGGCGACGGCGTACTCCACGTCGATGCCCTCGTGCACCGTCACCGTGCGATCGGGCGGCACGCCGTCGCCGATCAGCATCTGGCGGATGGCTTCCGACGCGGCGATAAAGCAGTCGACCTGGCGGTACTTCCAGCGCGAGAACGAGTTGCCTTTGAGGTGGAAGTCGACGCGGCGCGCCACGACCAGTGCGGGCGTCGGCCCGCCTTTCGCTGACGCCGATCCGATCGACAGGGCCAGTGACGCCATCGCCACGCCGTGCGGGTCGTGCGCATGGATGATGTCTGGCGCCAGCTTCTTGATCAGCCTCGAGAACTTCCACGCGGCCGACAGGTCCATCTCCGTCCGAGGCGCCAGCGGGATCAGCTCGAGTCCTTCGGCTGCGCGGCGCCGCAGCTCGCCGTCAGGATGCGCGACCAGCGCGGCACGCTGGCCGATCGAGCGCAGGCCGTTGACCGTCAGCAGGACCTGATTCTGGCCCCCGCGCCACGTGCGGGCTGTGTCGACGTGCAGAGAGAACATTACTTCTGCAATTCCCGCAGCTTCGCGAACTTCAGGAACACGTAGTACGCGTTCATCGACGAGATGATGAAACCTGGCACGCCGTCGCGGATGCCGCCCCGGGCGATGTAGTTGCGCAGGAACGCGAGCGGCGGATGCCCGGCCAGCTGCAGCATGCCGGCGCGGCGTCCGTCCTCGTGCATCTGCTTTGCCGCCAGCGTCGTGTAGCGGTCGATCGTTTCGAGATGATCGGCGATGTCGCGGTAGGCGTAGTGCTGGATCTCGCCGCGCAGGCGTCCCACTGATCCCTCGACCGTGAGCGCTTCATGCACGTAGCGGCCGGTCCACTTCGCGCGTCGGCGATCGTAGAGCCGCGACTGGAAGTCCGGATACCAATCGGTGGTGCGCACCCAGCGTCCCAGGTGCCACGTCACGCGCGGAATCAGGAATGCGGCGTGCGGCGGTTCCGCAGGGATCGCGTTGATCTCGTCAGCGAGCGCCGGCGTGACGCGTTCGTCGGCGTCGAGCGACAGAATCCAGTCGTGGCTCGCCAGCGACGCGGCGTAGTTTTTCTGTTCGATGTGGCCGAGCCAGTCGTGGACGACCACGCGATCGGTGTACTGGCGGGCGATGGCGACGGTCTCGTCGGTGCTGCGCGAATCGACGACGACGATCTCGTCGGCCCAGGCCACCGATGCCAGGGCCGCACCGAGATCCGCCGCTTCGTTCCTGGCCACGACCGTGACCGACAGCTTCGGCACGCAGGGAGTGTACTTGAGGTCTGGTGGGTCGAGTAGACCCGACCACGTCTTTTGTCAGCGAGCGACCTGCACCAGGTTGCCGCCGCCGTTGATCGGTACCTGCTGCACGGCTTCGAAGTCGACGAGCGACT
>JANYHS010000134.1 GCA_025358945.1 Acidobacteriota bacterium | reverse complement strand
TGACTACGACCGTCTGGTCGGATGGCTGTGTCGCGAAACGTCGGATGACCAGGGGATTCGTGATGGCGAAAAAAACACGGCCGACATTCAGCGCGCCGCGCAATAAGGCGGCCCCACGGCCCGAGAGCTCTCACTGGGTGTATCGGTCGGACGTCGCCGTTGCGGCCCAGATCCCTGCCCCCCGGAGCCCCGCGAGCCAGAGCAGCGTCCCGCCGGCTGAGTCGCCTCGCCCGACCGTGACCCGCAGCCCTGTGACCGTCGCGTCTGCGGCCGCTCCGGCGGGATCGAGCCTCGCCGTCAACTGTGCCGCGCTGATACTGTTCCCCGTCGCTGCGATCGTCGGGCTCGTTGTGCAGCCTCTCACCGCCTGCTTTCGCCGGACGCGCTAGCCCGCCTCGGCGGACGTCTGCACGCCGAGCTGCTGCAGGTCCGTGAGAATGCCGCGGCAGCGCGCCGCCGCGGCTTCGCCCTCTCCTTGATCCTTCACGAGAAACGCCAACTGCTCGAGGCGCTTCTCGACGCGCTGGCTCTTGGCCAGCGAATGGCCGGGTACCAGCGGTCGCGCGAAGGAAAGGGTCCAGCTGTCGTGGACCGCGAGATCGTTGCCCCACCGCACATCGCGGAGCGTCTCCAAACGCAGGCGCTCGGCGGTCTTCGAGTCCATCCCGTTGTGTCTCCACGCGATCGGGGAGGTCACGTCCAGGTCGTACTTCGCCGCGTCCTCCCAGACGGGCATCGTCTCGTCCCAGAACGTGAAGAAGTGCACGCCGAACGGGCCGGTGTAGTCCTCGAGCAGGAAACGTCGGGTCAACTCGAAATCGGCGGGCGTCTCTCCGGGATACCCCACCATGAAGGCACCGCGGATTTCGACGTTCGAGCCTCGCATCGCCTCGACCGCGCGCTTGTTCTGTTCGACCGTGACCCCTTTGACCATGTTCTTGAGGGCGGTCGCGTTCATCGCCTCGAACCCCACGAACAGTCGCTGGCAGTGGGCCGCCTCGAGTTGTTGGAAGACCTCGCGCGTGCCAAGCGTGTTCGCCCGCGAGTAGGCTTCCCACGGGACGCCCACTTCGGGCAGCCGCGACAACAGCTCGCGAAAACGCGTCGGCGGAATGGTGAATGTCGAATCGTAAGCCTTGATGACCGTTGCCTCGTTCTTGTCGGCGTAGTGGGCCCAGTCGCGGCAGATCTTCTCGGCCGACTTGTAGCGCCACTTGGGAGACGCGGCCGGGAACGAGCAGAACTTGCAGGTGAACGGACAGCCGCGCATCGATTCGTACGGTACGGCCCAGTGCGTTCCGCGGAACGACGGCGACGGATGCGCCTCGAGGTCGATGTACTCGATGGGCGGCGCCAGCACGGCCCCGTCGGCGGCCCGCCAGGCCAGATTCGGGACGTCGGCCAGCGCGGCCTTTCCGGCGAGAGCCTGCAGCAGCCGCGGCAGCCCGAGCTCGGCGTCGCCCCGGATGACGTAGTCGACCTCCGGATGCGCTGCGAAGATTGCCTGGTACTTCAGGTTGCTGTATTGGCCGCCCAGCACGACCGCAGCCGCGGGATACCGTTTGGTGATCCACGCGATGGCTTTGGCCAGCGTGTACTGATCCCAGATGAAGGTCGTCGACAACCCGACTACGTCGAAGTCGCCGGGCGGGGGCGCGATGTGGCCCTGCCACACGCCTTGCGCGTTGTACCACTCGTAGTCCACGTCGGCCGATTCGAGAATGGACCGCAAGGCCGCCGTCGGCAGATGGGGTGCCTCGACGGACAAGTAGCGGAGCAGCGGCGTGTCGGTGCCGGACACTCTGAACGTCCACAGGTCGACGGGCCGGCCGGCCAGGCGGGCGTACGTGTTGGACAGGTCCTGAGGCACATCTGGGAGCAGCAGCGTTCCGTCGAGCGCGTAGATCACGCTCGACGGCGACGGACCGAGACCTGAAACCAACAGAAATCGCATGCGGGGAAACTCCGGAGCTACTATCGCCTATCCGTGCCCATCATCCACCACGAGGTCGCTTTCGACGCCATTCCATCGCGCGTCTATGACGTGTTGATGAACGCTGCCGAGCATGCGGAGTATACCGGCAGGCCAGCCGAGATCAGTGCGAAGAGGACGAGACGTACTCCTTTTTTGAGGGGTGGGTCGTCGGCCGGCACGTTCGGCTGGTGCGGGGCCGGCGCATCGTTCTCCGCCCTGCCCGCCCCCGTCGCATCGCGCGTCCGGCGACGATCCGTGTCACTCGGGGACGAATACGCCGGACGACCACGGCGTGACCCACATCGTGTTCTCATCCCCACAGTCGCACTCGACGCGCAGCGCGTGGACGTCGCGCTCGCCTTCGAACAGTCGCCGCACGGTTTCGCGCGGCAGGACGAACGCGGCGTTGGTCAGCGCCTCGGTGGAATACGCAACCGTGCGCGCTGCGGTGTTCAGCGTGACCTTGTCGAACCCGGATCGAGCCTTGGCGTCCGCGATCGCCGCCTCTGACGGCACTGCGGGATGGCTGGTCATGAAGCCCCAGGCGCGGACCAGCGGACCCACCGCCGGGTCGAATGCGCCGCCGGTAGCGTGATGGTAGTTCGCGCACTGGTTCACGAAATCGAACAACTCGGCGGACGCATGAAACGGTGCGCGCGCGGCCTCGCGGTTCATCGCGCTCAGTTGGCTCTGGGGCTTGTAGTTGCTGAGGAGCGCGCCGGCGCGCTCCATCGCGTCGAGTGCCGCGGTGGCGGCGTCGCGAGCCGCGACCGGATCGTCGTGGTACACCTGCACTTCGCAGAGCGTGCCCATGAGCGCATCCTTCTCCGCCTGGACGATCGTGTCGAGCTGCGCGCGCGGTGTCGATCTCTTTTTGATGGGCGACTCCGACCTGCCCGCGCCGCTTCAGTAGGCTCGGGGCGCGGTCGGAAATCGGTCCATCGATTCACGCGCCGGTGGTCAACTCGACGTAGTCCGCCAGCGCCGCGATCATCGGCCCCATCTTCGGATGCGCGGGCTGCACGCGCGGGACGACGCCGAATGTTCGCAAGGCCGCAGCACACACCGGGCCGATGGCCGCAACGACCACGTGGGTGGTGAGTGCATCGATGAGGGCGTTGGACCGCGCCATGTCTGCGGCCACCTGAAAGAGATGCCGGCACTGGATCTGGCTGGTGAAGGCGATCGCGTCAACGGTTCCATCGATCAGCTCGCCGACCAGCGTCTGCAGCGGGCCGAGGTTCTCCGGCATGAGCCACTCATAGAGACATAGCTCATCGAGATCGGCGCTCCGGGCGGCGAGCGCCGTGGCCAGCGGTTCGTTGCGTTCACCGTAGTGCACAATCGCGACGCGTGTGCCGACGAGGTTGACGGCCTGCAACGCGTCGAGTAGTTCAGCGGTGGTGTACGGTTCGGCGGCGCTCACCTGGATCGGTATGTCGTAACGGCGCAGCACCGCGGTTGGCTTCGGTCCGCGGCACGCGATCGCCGTTCGTCGCAGACCATCGAGCGTGTCTGCCGATCGCCCGAGGCGCTCCGCTTCGCGCAGCAGCGCCGTGACGCCGGCGCCGGTCAGAAACACCACGAGCGAGAAGCGTCCGTCGCAGAGCGCGTTCAGGAACGGCTCCATCGTGCCGGCGTCCGGGACCGGCGCCTCTCGAAGCGCGGGCACGGAGTAGGGGCGGCCGCCGTATCGTTCGACGAGGCTGGCGAGCTCGCGCGGCATGCGAGCCTCGAGCAGCGCGACACGCGCGCCCCTAAGCGCTGGCATGGCGCTCGCCGTCCGACGCGTCCGGTGGGCGTGGAGAAGGCGCGATCGCGGGCGCCGCGGCTCGTGACTTCGACAGATACGGCATCAGCCGCTCGAGGACGTGCGGCAGTTCATCGCACGGGACGTCTTCCAGCACTTTCGTCCCTGGCCGTGCGTTCGCGCCCGATTTGCCGCCGACAAAGACGTCGACCGCCTCGATGATCTCGCCGTTGATCCTGATGTTCTTGCCGAGCAGACCGATGTCCGCCGCGGCGTGATTGCCGCATCCCGCCGGACACCCCGACCAGTGCATCCTCAGCGTGTTTCCGTGGGGAAGCGTCTGCAGCAGGTGGTTCGCTGTCTTGAGCGCCAGCTCTTTGGTCTCGATCAATGCGAGGTGACAGTAATCGATCCCCGTGCAACTCACCAGCCCGCGAATGGCGCCAGGCGGGTCGTGCGGCAGCTCCCGAAGCAACGGCTCAGCGAGGAGGGCAGACAGCACACCATCAGCGACGTTGGGAATGATCAGGTTCTGGCTCGTCGTGACGCGAATCTCTCCGTCGCCGTACGCGTCGGCGATGCGCGCGACTTCGAACAGCTGCCCGGTGGTGATGCGCCCGGCCGGCACGGTCAAACCGACGGAGCTGAGCCCCGCCTGCTTCTGCCGGGCGACGCCGAGGTGATCGGTCTCGCGCGACAGTCTGGCGTCGCGGCCCGCCGTGGCCAGCCCCCGTCCGGCTCGCCGTTGAAGCTCGCGCCGGAATGTCTCGACGCCCCAGGCTTCAACCAGGAACGCGAGGCGGGCTTTGTTACGCGCGGCGCGGGATCCGTGGTCGCGGAAGATCAGCGTCACATGGCCGCACAGCGCCGCGGCGTCCTCAGGCAGGACGAATACGTCGAGCGGCGAGGCGACGCGGTACCCTCCTGATCCCATCTTCCCGCCGACCATCACGTTGAAGCCCTGCACGTCGCGGCCGTCCATCTGTGCGACAGCCGGGGTCAGGGCCAGATCCTGCGATTCAGCGTCGATGCAGTGCTCGCGGCATCCCGTGATCGCGACATTGAACTTCCGCGGAAGGTTCGTGTACTCGGTGTTGCGGACGAACATCCCGGTGAACTGGCGCACCACCGGCGACGCGTCGAACAGCTCGCTGGTGGTCAGCCCGGCAGCGGGACACCCGGTGACGTTCCGCACGTTGTCCATGCCGGTCTGCAGCGACCCGAGGCCGACCGCCTCCAGCCTGGCCCAGATGTCCGGCACGCGTTCGATCCCGAAGCCGCGCAACTGCACCTGCTGGCGCGTGGTGATATCGGCAAAGCCCGGACCGACGTCGCGGCAGATTTCGGCAAGGGTTCGGACCTGAGCGGCGTTGGTCAGGCCGTTCGGCATGCGCACGCGCATCATGAACAGGCCAGGCGTCTGGCGGCGGAAGAACACGCCCGCCCATTTCAGCCGCTCCCGGTCCCCTTCGTCGATCGCCTGCCATCCGTCGCCGGCGAGGCGCGGAATATCCGCGACGATCGCCAAACCGTCCTTCTCGCTTTTGTAGCGTTCGATCTTGTTCCGCGTCACGACGAGCGTGCCCGCCTGAGGCAGCGGCGGCGGATCCAGCGGACCCGCGTCACACGTCTTCTGCGCGCGTACCAGTACTTCCGGTGTCGTCAGGCCCTGGCACGCGAGCGCCACGATGCGCTCGACTTCCGGCTTGCACGACCCGCAGCCGGTGCACGCGCGCGTCGCATCGGAGACGGCCTGCACGGATCGGGCGCCGGCCAGCACGGCCTCGATGATCTGCGCCTTCGAGACCGCATTGCAGTCGCAGATACGCGCCGCGTCAGGAATGTGCTCCGCGTCAAGCGGCTCCGGGTCGGCGGCCATCGGAAAGAGCAGACCGGGGCGATGATCCGGCAGCGGCAGCGCGTCGGCGAACGCCTGCACGAGCGTCGGCACGGACCCGCCGTCGCCCATGACGATGGCGCCCACCAGGCGGTTGTTCCGGACAATCAGCTTCTTGTAGATCCCGCGCGACGGTTCCGCGTAGGTGACCACTTCGTCGTCGTCATCCACGGGGTCCTTGTCGCCCATGACCGCGAGCGTGACGCCGGCGACTTTCAGCTTGGTGGACGTTCTGGAGCCTTCGTACAGCGCATCCGGTCGGCGTCCGCTGAGACGGTCGGCGAGCACCTGGGCCTGTTCCCACGCGGGCGCGACCAGCCCATACACCCGGCCGCGGTGTTGCGCGCATTCGCCAATCGCGAAGACGTCTGACAGGCCGGCGCACGCCAGATCGTCCCCGACGACAATGCCCCGTTCGACCGTCAACCCGGCCCGCGCGGCGAGGTCGACGTTCGGGCCGATGCCGGCGGCGATCACCACCATGTCGCACTCGAGCGTCGATCCATCCTTGAACGCGAGACCCGTGACCCGGCCGTTGCCCAACACCGCCGTGGTCATCGTCTGGAGATGGACGCGCAGGCCCATCTGTTCGAGCTGCCGGAGCAACACGGCGCCACCCGCGGCATCGAGCTGCACGTCCATCACGTGCGGCTTCAGGTGCATCACATGCACGTCGAGGCCGCGATCGAGCAAGCCTCTGGCGGCTTCCAGGCCGAGGAGGCCGCCGCCGATGACGGCCGCCCGCCGGGCATGCACCGCGCACTCGAGCATGCGCTCGCAGTCGTCGAGCGTGCGAAAGACGAATGCGCCCGCCTTGAATGCGCCGGTTGTCTCGTCGAGGAGTCCGTCCATCCGCGGCACGAGACCACGGCTGCCGGTGGCAATCACCAGCGCATCGTAGGGTTCGACCAGGCCGTTTCTACTCTGCACGTTCCGGCTGCGCAGGTCGATGTCGTCAGCGCGCACGCCCGCATGAAGCATGACGCCGCGGCGGGCATACCAGTCGAGCGAATTGATCACGATGTCGGCCGGATGGTGCGAACCGGCCAGCACACCCGACAGCAGGATCCGGTTGTAGTTGCCGTGCGGTTCGTCGCCGAACACCGTCACCTCGAAACGATCGCCGCCGCCGCGGGCCATTACGTCTTCCACGAGACGCGCGCCTGCCATGCCGTTGCCGATCACGACCAGCCGCCGCTTCGCGCTCACTCCGGCGCCTCGGATCGGAGCGGGTCGACGCGCACGGCGCAGACCTTGAACTCGGGCATCCGGCTCGTCGGATCGAGCGCCGGATTGGTGAGACGATTCACCGACTGTTCTCCACCCCAGTGAAAGGGGACGAAGACGGTGTCCTCGCGAATGGCGCGGGTCACCTTGACCGTGAACGTGGCCGCCCCGCGCCGCGTCGTCAGCGTGACGCGTTCGCCGTTCGACACCCGCGCGAGGCGCGCGGCCGTCGGATGCATTTCGGCCACGGGCTCGGGGGCGAACTCGTTGAGTTCGGCGATTCGTCGGGTCTGCGTGCCCGACTGGTACTGCGCGAGGACGCGGCCGGTTGTCAGGTACAACGGATACGATGCGTCGCGGTCTTCAGCCGGCGGCTGATGCGAGACCGCATGAAACCTGGCGCGTCCGGTCGCCGTGGGAAAGCGATCCATGAAGAGACGCGGCGTGCCGGGGCCATCGGTGGCGCCGCAGGGCCAGAAGACGCCATCCTCCGCATCGAGGCGTTCGTATGTGAGACCGGAATAGTCGGCCGGTCCGCCGCGGCTGGCGCGGCCGAGCTCATCGAACACCTCGCGACTACTGCCGTAAGAAAAATAGCGCTTCGTGCCGAGACAAGCGGCGAGAGCGGTCAGGACGTCCAGATCCGTCCGGACGCCAGCGGGGGGATCGAACGCGCGCCGACGGAGGATGACCCGCCCTTCGAGATTCGTCGTCGTACCGTCTTCTTCTGCCCACTGCGCGACGGGCAGGACAACGTCGGCGAGCGCGGCGGTTTCCGACACGAAGAAATCCGACACCACCAGCAGGTCGAGCGCGCGCAGGCGCCGCTCCACACGATGCGAGTCCGGCGCCGACACGGCCACGTTCGATCCCATCACCAGCAATGCCCGAACGCCGTCTTCGGCGCCGCACGAGTCGATCAGTTCGAACGCGGATATCCCGGGTCCGGGAAGAGACGAGGGGGGCACGCTCCAGACGTCGGCGACGTGCTGCCGTGCGGACGGATCGTCAATGCGACGATAGCCGGGAAGCTGGTCGGCTTTCTGGCCGTGCTCACGTCCGCCCTGTCCGTTGCCCTGGCCTGTGAGACACCCGTACCCGCCGTGCGGCTTGCCGACCATGCCGAGGGCGAGGGCGAGATTGATGTAACCGAAGACGTTATTGACGCCCTGGGCCTGTTGTTCGGGACCGCGCGCCGTGAGGATCATCGCGCTTGGCGCGCGGCCCAGCAGCCGTGCGGTTTCGACGATCTCGGCTTCGGGTACGCCGGTCAGACCCTCGACGCGCTCCGGCCAGTACGTGGACACGAGGCGGCGCAGGTCCTCAAAGCCTTCCGTGCGTTCACTGATGTAGGCCTGGTCGACGAGTTGGTCACGAACGAGCACGTGCAGCAGTCCGTTGGCGAGCGCCAGATCGGACCCGGGCCTCAGCGACAGGTGACGCGCAGCCCACTGCGCCGTGGCGGTGCGCCTGGGATCGGCGACGATCAGCGTGCCGCCGTGTGCCTGCTGCCGTTCGAAGTACTGCATGATCGGCGGCATCGTTTCGGCCACGTTCCCGCCAGCCAGCAGAATGACCGAGGCGTGGCTGATGTCCTCGAGGGGAAACGGGAGGCCGCGATCGAGGCCCAACGCCTGGATCGACGCAGCAGCGGCCGACGACATGCAGAAGCGCCCGTTGTAGTCCACGTTCTTCGTGCGGAGCGCCACGCGCGCGAACTTGCCGAGGAGATACGCCTTTTCGTTGGTCAGCGATCCGCCGCCGAAGACGCCGACGGCGTCGCGGCCGAAGCGCCCCTGCACCTCGGTGATGCGGCGAGCGACGACATCCAGCGCGGTATCCCAATCGGCGGGCTCGAGGTGGCCTCCGGCGCCGCGGATGAGCGGCGTCAGCAGTCGCTCGGGATGCGCCAGCGTGGTGCCGGCGGTCCATCCCTTCACGCACAGCCCGCCCTGGTTGACCGGAAACCTGGGATCGCCGGTGATGGTCGGCGCACCTTGCGTACCGCCAACGAGCATGCCGCACTGCAACGCGCAGTACGGACAATGCGTCGCGGTCGTGTGAAGTTGGTCTGCGGTCATCGGCATCCAGTCCGGTCGTGTCGATCGAACGTGCGCCGACGATTCCCCTGGTCCGCGATGGAGCAAAAGGCGCACCAGACGGGAGGGTTCGCGCTCCGCGCGGTGCGTGGGGTTTTTCTCAATGATTCATCGCGACGCGCGGACCTATGCTGCGGATCAGGATTTTGGGAAGGGCACAAACATGTCTGACACCGGATTTCATCAGACACAAATGTCGGGTGGGCCGGAGGTCGCCACCATTGGTGTCGGTTGAAAGACGGGTGGAGCGGAGCGTGTGACGACAGACTTGTCGGCGATTACAGGCGTGGCGACGAAAATGTCAGGAAAAATTCGGCCATCTAGTCGTAGTAGCCCGCGCAATCCTTGCACAAGGGGATCGACGCCTTCTTCCCCTGATGGAACGCGTCGATCATCGACGTCCGCTCCTCCGCATTGAAGATCTGGCGCAGGCTGTGGTCCTTGAGATCCCCGATGACGCCGCGGGCGTTGAGGTCCGCACAGCAGACGGTGACGCGGCCGTCGGGCAGGAGCACCAATTCGCGCTGCAGGAACTTGCACACCCTGTGCTGGATCGCCGGACGCGGGGCGACGACATCGCGCACCTGTCGAAGCAGCGAGCGGCCCATGCCGATCAGCTTCAGCGGCATGACGGCCGGATCGGCCGGCGGGACGCCGAGGAATTCTTCGCTGAAGCCGAAATCCTTGCTCCCGTCCCAGTTGTGAGGATGACGAAGCTCGTATCCATCCACGGCCAGGAGCACGTTTCGAAACTCCTCCTCCATCCAGTCGAGAGTGAGCGGCTGCTCGGGCGGCACCACGCAAATGACGCCGGTCTTGACTCTTCGCGTCGCCGCGTTGTTCAACTCCACGAAGCGGTAGATGTTGTCTCGCACCCTGCTCCACTTGGCTGGAGTCCTGATCTCTTCAAAGGCAGCCACTGACCCACCATCGACGCTGACTCGAAGCAGGTCGATCGCGCCCGAGGACAGAATGGCGTTCGACTTGGCTTCGTTGAGCAGCACGCCGTTGGTCAAGAGAGACACGACTGGAAACGATGTGCGACCGGCTCGTTTGGCCGCAATCACGCCAAGCATCGACGCCAGCCTGGGATGCAGGAGCGTCTCGCCGCCGTTGTGCAGCGCGATCTCACCGACGGTCCAACCGTCAGTGGAGAAGAGTTCGTCCAGCACCTTCGCGAGAAGAGCCTCGTCCATGTGGACGGACGCCTTGTCGAAATCCAGGCTGCACCACTTGCATCGCAGGTTGCACCTGGATGAGAACTCGATGTTGAACCATTCGAGCCACATCGGAGGCGTATCCGACTCGCGGTTCGCCAGCGCCGGGTTCGGGTGGTGCGTGTCTGTGGGCATGCCGATGGTTCTACCGTAGACGATCCGGTGCCGGGGGGCAACACGACGTCCCGGCGCGGCACCGTCGCCCTAAACGGCACCTGCCGGTGTGGTACGATGGAGTTTTTCACCGAAGGATCATTGTCATGTCCTCGCTGAACAGTTTCGGCGCCCGCACCGCACTCGCCGTGGGCGACCGCACCTTCCAGATCTTCAGTCTTCCGGCTCTGCAGCGCGCGGGCTTTCCCGACATTGCCCGGCTGCCGTTTTCGCTGAAAATCCTGCTCGAGAACCTGCTGCGCAACGAGGACGGCCGGTTCGTGAAGGCCGCCGATATCGACGCGCTCGCGAAGTGGGATGTGAAGAGCACCGCGCAGCGCGAAATTTCGTTCATGCCGGCGCGCGTCCTGCTCCAGGATTTTACCGGCGTCCCCTGCGTCGTCGATCTGGCGGCAATGCGCGACGGGATCGTACGCCTCGGTGGCGACCCCGCGAAAGTGAACCCGCTGCAGCCGGTGGAACTGGTCATTGATCACTCCGTGCAGGTGGACTCCTACGGCAGCGCTGATTCCTTCCAACTGAACGCCGACCTCGAATTCTCGCGCAACAAAGAGCGCTACGCGTTCCTGCGCTGGGGCCAGGATGCCTTCCGCAACTTCCGCGTCGTGCCGCCGGACACGGGCATCGTCCACCAGGTGAACCTCGAGTACCTGGCGCGCGTCGTCATCTCGATCGATACGCCTGAGGGCACGCTCGCGTATCCCGACACGCTGGTCGGCACCGACTCGCACACGACGATGGTGAACGGGCTGGGCGTGGTGGGATGGGGCGTGGGCGGCATCGAAGCGGAAGCGGCGATGCTCGGTCAGCCTTCGTCGATGCTGATCCCGCAAGTGCTTGGCGTGAAGCTGTCCGGCCGCCTGCCGGAAGGCACCACGGCGACCGACCTGGTGCTGACGATCACCGAGCGTCTGCGCAAGCACGGCGTTGTCGGCAAGTTCGTGGAGTTCTACGGGCCGGGACTCGCGCACCTCACGCTCGCCGATCGCGCGACGCTCGGCAACATGTGTCCCGAGTACGGCGCAACAATCGCGATCTTCCCGATCGACGCGATGACGCTCGACTATCTGCGCCTGAGTGGCCGCGACGCGGCGCGCGTCGAACTGGTCGAGGCGTATGCGAAAGCGCAGGGTCTGTTTGTCGAGCCCGGCGCCGCGGATCCGGTGTTCTCGGAGTCGATCGACGTCGATCTGACGACGATCGAGCCAAGCCTGGCGGGACCGAAGCGTCCGCAGGATCGCGTGCCGCTCAAGACCGCGAAGCAGGGCTTTGCCGCGGCGCTGTCCGGCATGATGGTGGCCAGGGAATCCGGATCGGGCGGCGGAACCGCCGTCGCGGCGCCGCCGCAACTGGCGATCGATCACGGGTCCGTCGTCATCGCCGCGATCACGAGCTGCACGAACACCTCGAACCCGAGTGTGATGATCGGCGCCGGCCTGGTGGCGAAGAAGGCCGTGGAGAAGGGGCTCACCAGCAAGCCGTGGGTGAAGACGAGCCTGGCGCCGGGATCGAAAGTCGTGACGGACTATCTCGCGCAGGCCGGTCTCGATACCTACCTCGATGCCCTCGGCTTCAACCTCGTGGGCTATGGATGCACGACCTGCATCGGCAACAGCGGCCCGCTGCCGGATGACGTGTCGGCCGAAATCGACGCGCGCGGTCTGGTGGTGGCGTCAGTGCTGAGTGGCAATCGCAACTTCGAAGGCCGGGTGCAGCAGCAGGTTCGCGCGAACTACCTCGCGTCGCCGCCGCTGGTGGTCGCCTATGCGCTCGCCGGCACGATGACGCTGGACCTGACGACCGAGTCGCTCGGGACCGGCAAAGATGGAAAGCCGGTCTACCTGCGAGACATCTGGCCGACCGAGCGCGAGATTCAGGAGACGATGCTGCGCTCGGTGAAGTCCGAGCACTTCACGAAACAGTACGCGGACGTGTTCCGCGGCGATGCGCGCTGGCAGAACCTTGACGTGCCGACCGGCGGCCGCTTCGCGTGGGATCCCGATTCGACCTACGTGCGCAATCCGCCGTTCCTCGAGGGCGTGACGCTCGAGCCCGCGCCGCTGGTCGACATCACCGGCGGCCGCGTGCTCGCGCTGCTCGGCGACAGCATCACGACGGATCACATCTCGCCAGCCGGCTCGATCAAGAAGGACAGCCCGGCGGGGAAGTACCTGATGGATCACGGCGTCGATCCGAAGGACTTCAACTCGTACGGCGCGCGCCGCGGCAATCACGAGGTGATGATGCGCGGCACGTTCGCGAACATCCGGCTGCGCAATCAGCTGGCGCCCGGCACCGAAGGCGGCTGGACGAGGTATCAGCCGGGCGGGGACGTGATGCCGATTTACGACGCCGCGATGAAGTACAAGGCCGCGGGTGTCCCGCTCGTCGTGCTCGCCGGTAAGGAATATGGGTCGGGATCATCGCGCGACTGGGCGGCCAAGGGGACGCTGTTGCTCGGCGTGAAAGCCGTCATTGCCGAGAGCTTCGAGCGGATTCACCGCAGCAACCTGGTCAACATGGGCGTGCTGCCGCTGCAATTCCAGGACGGTCAATCGCCGTCGACGATCGGCCTGACCGGCGCGGAGGTCTACGAAGTGCTCGACGTCGCGCATGGGCTGACGCCGCGCGCGCTGGTCACCGTCCGTGCGTTCTGCGACGCCGGCACGTCGATTGAGTTCCAGGCCGCGGCGCGCATCGACACGCCAGAGGAACTGGTCGCGTTCCGACATGGCGGGATCCTGCCGTACGTGCTCAGGCAGCTTGTCGGAAAGCAATGACGCTCGGCTGAAGCCTTCGCGCTACGCCGTTGTTGCGGCGCCATCGTCGTCGCGTGAAGGCTTTAGCCGAGCAACCGGTATGACATCTTCCGATATCAAGGCGAAAGCCACGGAGTTCGGTTTTGACATTTGCGGCGTTGCCCCTGCCGTCGATCATCCCGAACTGAAGTTCTACCGTGAGTGGCTCGAGCGCGGGTATGCCGGCGAGATGGCGTACCTGCACCGCACCGCGGACCGCCGCGCTGATGTGCGCCAGGTCGTCCCTTCCGCGCAGACCGTCATCGTCACCGGCACGATCTACAACACCGACCGGCCGTACTCGACCGAGAGTGCCGACCCGAATCGCGCGCAGATCGCGCGGTACGCGTGGGGCGACGACTACCACGACGTGATCGGCGAGCGCATGGAGTCGCTGCTGTCGTGGATGCGCGAGCGATCGCCGGAGCCGTTCGCAGCGCGCGCCTACGTCGACACCGGGCCGGTGCAGGAGCGTGTCTACGCGCAGCACGCCGGTGTCGGCTGGATTGGCAAGAACACCTGCGTCATCAATCCGGAGATCGGCTCGTGGATCTTTCTTGCCGCCATTATCTGCAGCCTGCCGCTCGAGGTTGATGCGCCGTCGCTCGATCAATGCGGGACCTGCACGTTGTGCATCGAGGCGTGTCCGACGCAGGCGATCGTGGCGCCGGGCGTGCTCGATTCGACGCGTTGCATCTCGTATCTGACGATCGAGCTGAAGGGCGACATCCCCGCGACGCATGGCGCCGGCATCGGATCGCACGTCTACGGGTGCGACATCTGTCAGGAGGTCTGCCCGTGGAACGCCGTGGCGCCGAAGTCGAGCGCCCCGGCCTGGCAGCCGCGGCCGGCGTGGGACCGCGTCGACCTGCTGACCCTGGCCGAGCGGACCGACGAGGCGCTGACCGCCGCGCTGCGGGGCAGTCCCATGAAGCGCACGAAAATTCAGGGTCTGCGGCGGAATGTCGCGGCCGCGTTGAAAAACGTAGGGGCGGACCCACGTGTCCGCCCGGGCGCGTTATCATCCAAGTGATGGGTTCTTCCTCCCTCGCGCCGTCATTTCTGTTGTCCATGCCGCAGCTGACAGATCCCGACTTCAGCAAGACGGTCGTGCTGCTGTGCAAACACAGCGAGGACGGCGCGTTCGGTCTCGTCGTGAACCGTCCGCTCATTACCACCGGCCGCGTGACCGTGGAGTTCGATCCGCCGATGTCGACCGACCGCGAGCTGCAGGTGTGGATTGGCGGTCCGGTCGAGCCGTATCGCAGCTGGGTGCTGGTGGGCGAAGAGCCGGACGAAGCGGAAGAACTCGGCGGCGTGAAGATCGCAGACGGCCTCTATCTCTCCACGTCACCCATGCTGCTCGGCAAATTGCTCGAGCCCGTGCCCCCGCCGCGCACGCGTCTCATCGTCGGCTACTCCGGGTGGGGACCGGGTCAGCTCGAGTCGGAACTCGAGGAGTCGAGCTGGCTGCTGAGCGACATTGATGCCGATCTGATTTTCAGCACGCCTGCCGATCGCCTGTGGGAGGCGGCGATCCGCCGCCTCGGCGCCGATCCGGCGGCGCTGCAGATGTCCAAGGGTGTCCACTAGGAACGTAGGCCGCAGAACGGGCCAGGTGGGTATGCGGAAGGCGACAGTCGTTGGGTGTGTGCGGTCGCGAAGCAGGCTGGTGAACTTGGTTTCTTGATCACGGCCGATCAGACCGATGCGATCAAGGAAGGCACTCAAATATGGCCGAAGTAAAGATGTTCTACGACCGTGAGGGCAAGACGCTCACCGTGTGGTTCACGGATCGATCCCGTGAATACATCGAACTCAACTTCTCGATTCCGCTCTCGGATTCACTTCGCGTGGCTTTGGAAACAGTTCCGGCCTGATGTTCAGCTTGCTCCGCGCCTGGCTGATCACCGGCGTGACTGACGCGCTATTTTCGAGCTGCCTGGCGGCGCTCGCGTACGGCTCGACTGTGACGCGCCTCTGGCAAGGCGTCGCGGCGGTGCTGCTCGGTGCGGCGGCGTTCGACGGCGGCATGCGGACCGCGGCGATCGGTACGGGCCAGTCATCTGGATGGTGATGTCGCTGGTGTTGATTCCGCAGTTCACGCATCGTCCGCCGGTCGTCAACTTCCGGTGGTGGGTGCAGTTCGTCGGACACGTACCGTTCGTCGCGCTGCCGATCGTCGCGTCGCTCTCCAGTTCTAAGTTCTAACTTCTAAGTTCTAACTTCCTCTTCGGTAATCTCCTCCAGCTTCGCGAGCAGCATCGAGAACCCGCACTGTTCCGGATCGAAGAATCCCCACTCGTCCTGAATCGGCTTCGACTTCTTCACCTGCGGCTTCTGTTTCTTCACGCGCGGCGCCGCGCTCTCTGCGCCGTCGGATGGCCGTGCAGCGATGGGATCGTGCGCAAGCGACGGTGCATCGATCCGGCGCCGCTCCATGTCCTGGCGCAGCGAGGCGACCAGTTCGATCCAGTCGGGCTGTTCGGTCCGCGGCGCCGGCGTTTCGGACGGCATGCCCTCGAGCGCCGGCCATATGCGGCCGGGCGTGAGATACATCGGCACCCACGGCTCGATGTCGGCCCGCCGCGGTTCTGATACATCGGTGAACGGCTCGTCCACGATTGCGTCAGCAGCGGATGCGGCCAGCACGGCGACGGGTTCCGGCGCTGACGCCGGTGCCTCGACGAGCGCGGGCAGCAGATCGAACGCGTCGAGTGGCAATTCGTCAGGCTCGATTGGCAGCGTATAGACGCCGATCGGTTCGCTATCGAACAGCTCGCCATCGGATTCGTCCGAGAGCCCGGCAACCTCCGCCGACAGATCGATCAGCGGTTCTTCGTCCGGTTCGACCTCCGGCGCCCACGACTCCACTGGCGCCGCTGCCCAGGCCTCGACCACCGCGATCGGATCGAGTTCCGCAACCGGCACGATCTCCTCGACCGTTTCGACAGACGGTACGATCTCGGCGACCGTCTCCTCGACCTGCGCGATCTCCAGGATCGGCTGGATCGCCACGGTCGCTTCGCTTGCGATCGATGCCGCCGTCTCGAACGGATCCTCCTCGAGCGTCGCGCGCTCAGCCGCTGACTCCCGCAAGTATGTCGAAATCTGCTCGCCGAAGACGGCGGGATCGCAGCCGTCTGGTTCCGGTGACGCGTCGCGCCGCTTGCGCCATTTGGCCAGCAATCCGCCTGGCGTCGCACGCGCGGCGCCGTTGGCCAGCACGGGAATCGTCAGCGTGCGGACGTGCGCGGCTGCGGCGATCACCCGCAGCGCCGCCGCCAGCGCCGCATCGTCTGTCGGCGAGAGGAGCGCGGGGACGAGCACGAGATCCGGCACGCGGTTGCCGATCGCATCGAGCGCGCCCTCAGTGGTGTCCGCCAGGATCAGTTCCGCGCCGACCTGGTGCCGGACGATGACGGTGAGGTGGGCCGCCTGCCGGCGATCCGGTTCGATGGCGAGAATGATGGGCATCTAGGTTCGGAGCATGAACAACACGAGGACTGCGGCAGCCAGCGTGAAGATGAGCAGCGGTGCGTGGCCAAGGCTTTGATCCCGCGCGGCGCTGGCGATCGCGCCTGTGACATCGCTGAACTGTCGGCCGGCGCTGGCCAGTGCCACCGTCGGGTGCACGACGAACCGCCGAGCGATCTGATCGCGCACGCGCTCGTCGGCGGCGACCAGCACCAGCAGCAAGATGACCATCGTCCCGATGGACATCAGCACTTCGCGGAACCCACGTCGCATGATCTGGTCTTCGCAAATGCCGTTCCGCATCGCGCCAGCGGTGCGCGGAGGGCGCCAGCCACCGGATCGTTCGTGCATTTCAACGCGTGGCAATACGGCTGAGGCGTGGTGGGTCAGCGCGTTATGGCCGCTTCAGACGAAATTCCGCCGCCGCGTTACGAATGTGCTGAGTGAGGCGCCCTGCGCGAGTGTGCGGCGATGCGGCAGATCGTGGCCGCGCAACCGGCCCTAAACGCACCTACGTGTGGTGGTTTGTACGCACATCGCGTGGTTCCGTTCGTGCGCGTGGCACACACGTTGCGTTTTCATCATTCGTCTCGCGGTCGCCGACGTCACTCGCGGCCGCATGTTGCTCACACGTCGCGCGTCATGCACGCGCAGGAGGATTGGACATGGAGTTCATCACACGTCTCAAGAAATTCGCGTACGCGGAAGACGGACAGGACCTGCTCGAGTACGCGCTGCTCGTGGCGCTGATCGCGCTCGTCGCCGTCGTCGGCATCACCACCACCGGTACGAACGTGAACCTGATCTTCGGCCGCATTGCGACCGCACTCGCGCCGGCGTCCTAGATCGGCGATTGGTGTGAAGCGTGACAAAGCGAGGGGCGCGATGCGCGTCCCTCGCTTTCCAGAGATGACACCTATGGCACACGTACTGACGGCGATCGGGCGCCTGGCCCAGCGGACCGACGGCCAGGATCTGATCGAATACGGACTGCTCGCCGCGCTGATCGCCATCGTCGCGATGGTCGGCGTGACCACGCTCGGCGGCACGATTTACAACGTGTTCTGGAGGGCCATTGGCCAAGCCGCCCTTTGAGCTGGTGGTGATGGCCACCGTCATTGCCGGCGCCGGCACGGGCGCCGCGATCGATCTGTGGACGCGCCGCGTGCCGAACCCGCTGACCGTGCTGCTTGCCGCGAGCGGCCTCGGCTTCGCGGCGGTCGGGATCAGCGGTCTCACGGTCGGTGCATCGCTGCTGGGATGCGCGCTGGGACTGGCGTTGATGCTGCCCGGCCATCTGCTCGGCGCGACCGGCGCGGGCGATGTCAAGCTGTTTGCCGCGCTTGGCGCCTTGATCGGACCGGCGCACATCGCGACCGCCTTCATCTATACCGCGATTGCCGGCGGCGTAATCGCCCTGGTCATCGCCACCCGGCGCCGGCGTCTGCAGCAGACGATCGACAACGCCGCGCAACTCATCGTCTCGGCCGCCGCCAACGTCACGGCGATCGAGAGCCCGCTCGAGAACAACCGGTTCGCGTACGCCCCGGCCATCGCCGTCGGCACGATGCTGGCCGCGCTGGGATTCTAGATTCGCGACCAACAAGGGACCTGACTTATGGCTCGTATGCGTGTGTTCATGGTGTTCGTGCTGGCAGTGACGGCAGGAGGCGCGCTGGCCTTCGGCACGTACAACTACATGCAGCATCTGCCGGCCAAGAGCATCTCGATTCCGACGCGGCCGGTGGTCGTGGCCGCCGCCGACCTCGATATCGGCGCCGAACTCCGTCGCGAGGACATCCGGATCATCGACTGGCCGGTTAATGCGGTGCCGGCCAATGCGATCAGCGATCCCAAAGAGGTGATCGGCCGCGGACTTATCCTGCCGGTGATCGAGAACGAGCCGTTCCTCCCGATGAAGCTGGCGTCAAAGGAAGCCGGCGCCGGCCTGCCGCCCGTGATTCCGCCGGGCCTGCGCGCGGTGTCCGTGCGCGTCAACGAAGTGATCGGCGTGGCCGGCTACGTGCTGCCGGGCACGCGCGTGGACGTTGTGGCGACGGTCAGCCCGAGCGGGCAGGGATCGGACATGACGTCGAAGGTCATCCTGACCAACGTCCAGGTGCTGGCCGCCGGCACCAAGATCGACCGCGAGACCGACAAGAACAAGCCGATTCCGGTCAGCGTCGTCACG
>JANYHS010000254.1 GCA_025358945.1 Acidobacteriota bacterium | reverse complement strand
CCGTGCGCGGCGGCGGTGAATCTCGAGTCGCCGGACGCGGGGGCGGCCATCTCGGCGGCGGCGAGCGGGCAACGCTGCGCCGGATGCGTCGAGACGCTGGATCTGTTCGTCGAGGCGTACGGCGCCGAAGCCGGCAACCTCGCGCTGCGATCGATGTCAACCGGCGGCCTCTATATCGGCGGCGGGATCGCGCCGAAGATTCTTCCCGCGCTCACGACCGGTGCCTTCATGCGGGCGTTTCTGGCGAAGCCGCCGCTGGACGCGATGCTGTCCGCGATACCGGTGAAGGTGATCCTGAACGTCGAATCCGGACTGCTCGGAGCGGCTGTCTTCGCGGCGACCCGACGATAACCTCTTCCGTGGTTGCGCTCTTGTACAAGTACCCAATCGCTCCTCGCACCGATCTGATCGAAACACTCCACGGCGTCGCCGTGCCCGATCCGTTTCGCCGCCTCGAGTCGGCCGACGATCCCGAAACGATCGCATGGGTCGCCGAGCAGAACGCGCAGACGCGGCGTCAGCTCGAGACGCCGCTGCGCCAGGTACTGACTGCGCGGCTGCGCGAGCTGCACCGCGTACCACGGATGTCGGTGGCGGCGGTGCGCGGCGATCGGATCTTCTTCACGGAAAGCGACGGTACGCGCGCGCAACCCGTTCTGTTTTGCGTGCAGGGCTCAGGGCTCATGGGTGAGGGCTTACCGGCAGGGGCTGGGGACTTGGGGCGTGGGGCTTCAGCCTCAATCGTGGCGCACGACTTCAGTCGTGCAGCGATCCTGGTCGACCCCAACGCTCTCGACGCAGGCGGCGCCACCGCCATCACCGTCTTCCAACCCGACGACACCGGCGACCGCATCGTCTACGGCCTGTCGCGGCACGGCAGTGATGCACAGGAGCTGCTGATCCACGACGTCGCGACTGGCGTACCGCTTCGCGACCGACTGCAGTGGGTGAAGTTCGCGTCAATCGCCTGGCTGGCAGACGGGTTTTTCTACACACGCTATCCGCAGCCGGGCACGGTCCCTCCGGAGCAGGAGCAGTATTTCTGCCAGGTCTGGTTTCATCGCGTCGGCGATCCGCAGTCGGCTGACCGCCTGATTCATCACCGCCCGGATGCGCCCGAAGTGGTATTCGACGTCCATGTAACGTCGGACGATCAGCATCTCGTGATTGCAAGTTACGAAGGCGCCAGCGATCATGCCGAGGTCCACGTGATCGCTCTGGGAGACCGCGCGCCTGGCGTGGCGCCGTTATCGCTTGTCACCGGCTTCACTGCCGGCTGGCACTTCATCGACGGCCGCGACGGTCAGCTGTATTTCCGCACCGACGAGGGCGCGCCGTTCGGACGGATCGTGCGCTTCGATCTGCATGGCGGCGGCAAGACTGAAGTCTTGCCCCACGACAAGCCTGTCATGCCCCACTCCCGCAATGGCACGACTGAAGTCGTGCCCCACAACGACAGCCACACAGTGGTCGCTGAATCGAGCGACACGATCGTCGATGCGGCGGTCGCGAACGGACGGCTCCTCGTCCACTCGCTGCGCAACGCCAGCAGCCGGCTGACCAGTTGGTCGCTGGACGAAGGCGACGCACGCGAGATCGCGCTTCCCGGCATCGGCACCATCACGGGCCTCGGCGCGCAGTGGACCGGCGCGCGATCCTTCGCCACTTTCACCTCGTTCACGATGCCGCCGACAATCATGGCGTGCGAGGCGGGCGCACTGGAGCCGATCCGCCCGGCCGCGCTGCCGTTCGACCCGGCAGACTATGTCACCGAGCAGGTGTGGTATGCCTCAAAGGACGGCATGCCGATTTCGATGTTTCTGGTGAGCAAGAGTGCAGACAATCGCAGCTCTGAAGAGCTGCGCCACAACAGCGGGGAGGGCGTGGACAGTCGTGGCGCAAGGCTTGAGGCTTGCGGTTCCGTCCTGCTCACCGGCTACGGCGGCTTCAACATCAGCCTGACGCCGTCGTTTGATCCGTCGGATTTTCTCTGGCTCGACGCGGGCGGTGTGCTTGCGGCGGCCAACCTGCGAGGCGGCGGCGAGTACGGCGACGTCTGGCATCGCGCGGGGATGCGCGACCGGAAGCAGAACGTCTTCGATGATTTCATCGCCGCGGCGCAATGGCTGGAAGCCACCGGCCGGGCCGCGCCTGGACGCGTGGCCATCGAAGGCGGCAGCAACGGCGGCCTGCTGGTCGGCGCATGTCTGACGCAGCGTCCGGATCTCTTCGGCGCGGCGATCTGCCGTGTGCCGGTGGCGGACATGCTGCGGTATCACCTGTTCACGGTCGGGCGCTTCTGGATCCCTGAATACGGCTGTGCGGATGAAGCCGCCGACTTCCCGTTCCTGCTGAAGTACTCGCCGTATCACAACGTCGTGGACGGAACGGCGTATCCTCCGACGCTTGTCATGACCGCAGACACCGACGATCGCGTCTCGCCGGGCATGGCGAAGAAATTTGCCGCGCGTCTGCAGGAAGCGGTCGACGTTTCCCGTAGCGCGAAGGCTTCGGTCTCTCGTAGCGCGAAGGCTTCAGCCGAGCGCCGCGGCGGACCGGTTCTGCTGCGTGTCGAGACGCGCGCGGGCCACGGCGCCGGAAAACCGATAGAAAAGCAGATCGACGAGCAAGCTGATTTGTACGCATTTCTGTTTCACTACATGACACGAACGTCAGTGAGTGAACATACGCGACGCTGAGCTATTACACGCGCGTGGAAACACGCGATTCGTTGAGATATTCTTCAGGTCCGGATGATTTGGTTCTTTGATCGAGACGGCGAACAACTCCGCTACGAAATCAGCCACGACCGCTCGGTCGGACGCTATCGGGTCATCATCACCCACCCCGACGGCAGCGAAGCCGTGGAAGAAGTCGACGAGCCCACCGAACTTATCGAGCGATCCGTGGAGCTGATGAACTCACTCCGAGGCGACGGCTGGCGCGTCGCCTGACGACGCTCGGCTGAAGCCTTCGCGCTACGCCTTCGAGACGCCTTCGCGCTACGCCTTCAACAGATAGTCAAACCACAGGCTCGCCAGCTTTTCCTGCACCGTGTTCTGGCGCAGCCGCGCGGCGAGGTTTGGAAAGTCGACGCGATCCATCTCCTGATCCTGATTGAAGCAGGAAAAAACGATCGTCTCTTTTCCGGTCTGCGGATCGACGTGCTTCTGCAGGCACTGCGCGCAGACTTCTTTCATCATGCACTGCATCGGCGAGTTGATGCTGGCGATCCCCACGTGCCCCGGCTTCAGGTGCGGCTCCAGCACGCCGTGGCGCGCCGCCTTCACCGCCGCCATCATGCGATCCGATCCGATCGCAATAATGCGATCCACGGTGTTCAGCGGAACAAGGACTTCGCCGAGCTCACCCTGCTGATACGCCAGCATGGCCTGGACGATGTTGCCTCGGAAGTGCGCGTCCTGCGGCCGCTGCGGCTCGATCGACGCGCCGATATCCGTGCTCCAGATCACCTGATCGGTCGCCGCTTCGATATCTTCCCGCTTGAACAGGTCTTCGCCTTTTTTGTAGCCAGCGAAATAGATGACGCGGTTGCCGTGATCGCGCATGGCTTTCGCGATCGAAAACAACACGGCATTTCCGAGCCCCCCACCGAGCAGTAGCACGTTCTGGCCGTCTGGAATCTCGGTTGGCGCACCGGTCGGACCCATCACCACCACCGGCTCGCCCACTTCGAGATGCGCCACCAGCCGGCTCGAGACGCCCAGTTCCAGCACAATCATCGACAGCAGACCGCGTTCCTTGTCCACCCACGCACCGGTCAGCGCGAGGCCTTCCATCAGCAGCGGCACCCCGCCGACCCGCCGTGCCATCGACTCGAAATTCTGGAGCCGATAGAACTGCCCGGGATGAAAGTGCCGCGCCGCGGCCGGCGCCTTGACGATCACCTCAACGATGGTCGGCGTCAGGCGCACGATCTCGACGACGCGCGCGATCAGGTCCGCATCCAGTCTGGCCACGAGCCGCAACCACGCCGCATCGCGTTCGGCCTGCCCGGCCGGGTCGAGCGCCGCCACCGCACGGGCAAACAGCCGCGTCACATGGGGGAAACCATCCTTGGCCGACGCCATCGCCTTCACCACGTTGCCGGCGTAGCGCGGATGGTTGTCGCCGTAGTAACTGACAAACTTCCCGCTCGCCTCGTACGACGTGAAGAATCCAGCGGCGTCCGGCGCGAGCTGAACACTGCCGTCCTTCTCGACGACGTTGTGCGGCTGAAAGAATTTCTTCTTCGCGTCGAGCTTGAACGTGCCCTCGGCTTCGTTCTCGTAGGTGATGTTCGGCGACGTCCCCGCCGCCACCAGCAGCGTCCGCGCCGGCAACGTGACCTGGCCTACGTGACCCACGTGACCTACCTGACCTTCCCGCCCGAAGATCACCGCGCTAAGCGCGCCGTTCGCATCCGGCACCGCTTCCATCGGGCTGAGGTTTTCCGCAAAGACGATGCCTTCTTCGAGAGCCTTGACCACTTCTTCGTGATTCAGCCGGTAGGCCGGAGAATCAACCATGCGCTTGCGGTAGGCGAGCGTGACGCCGCCCCACGCGCGCACCAGCGGCACGAAGTTGGGCGCCTCGCCGGCCTGCGCTGCACGCGCCCGTTCGGCGCCCACCGCGCGCCCGTGAACGAGGTACTCGTCAAGCAGCTCGAGCTCCTCCGGGTCGTAGGACGCGCGCACGCGCGCCTCGCCGAGCTCGGCGGCGAGCGTCTCGTAGTGCCTGACGGTCTTCTCGACCTGGACCGGGTAGTAGGCCATCAACTCGGTGGCGGTGTCGATCGCCGTCAGCCCGCCGCCGATGACGATTGCCGGCAGTCGCGCCTGCAGGTTCGGCAGCGCGTCGCGCTTGAACGCGCCGGTCAGCTGCAACGCCATCAGGAAATCGCTGGCCTTCCGAATCCCGCGGATCAGGTTGTTCTTCATGTCGATGATCGTCGGCTTGCCGGCGCCCACCGCGATCGCGACGTGATCGAACCCATACGTCCACGCATCATCGATCGGCAGGGTGCCGCCGAAGCGGATGCCGCCGTACATCCGGATGCCGCGGCGGCGCGCCAGCGTCAGATGCAGGAGCGTGAGAAAGTTCTTGTCCCATCGCACGGTGATGCCGTACTCGGACACGCCGCCAAACCCTTCGAGTACGCGGTCGTCGAGATCGCGGTAGATCTCGCGCCACTCGCGGATGGGCCGCGGCGCCCGCGTATCCGTGCCGGTGATGTCTTCGGGCAGCGGCTCAATCTTCAGCCCGTCGATGCCCACCACGCCGAAGCCTTCGTTCACCAGGTAGTGCGCGAGGGTGTAGCCCGCAGGGCCCAGTCCCACGACGAGAACGTTCTTACCGTTATGCGGGAGTGCGTACGGCCGGCGCACGTTGAGCGGATTCCAGCGCGTCAGCAGACCGTAGATCTCGACGCCGAACGGCAGGCCGAGGACGTCGGTCAGCACACCGGTTTCGATCTGCGGGATGTTGACCGGCTCCTGCTTCTGATAGATGCACGACTTCATGCAGTCGTTGCAGATGCGATGGCCGGTGCCCGGACACATCGGGTTGTCGACGATGACCAGCGCGAGGGCGCCCAGGGGATCCCCCGCCTTGCGCAGCGTGTGCATTTCCGAGATCTTCTCGTCGAGCGGACAGCCGTCCAGCACGATACCGAGCGGGTTCACCACCACTTTGTGATCCTTGTCGTGCAGCCCTTTCGAACACGAGTCCTTGTCGCGCTCGTGGCACAGCACGCAGTAGTGAATCTCGCTGAGCACCTCGCGTGGCTGCATGCGCCGGTCGGTCAGTTTGAAACCGTCGCGCCGGCGCAGTTTCCAGTCGGGGCCGATCAGGGCCTCCGGCAGCGCCGACTCGCGCTGCTCGACGTTCACCAGGTGAAACGGGTCGACGTTTTCAGGAAAGCGGAAGACCACCCAGTCGCGGTAGGCGCGGTCGTGGAGGCGCGCGGCGCACCAACGGCGCAGCGCGTCAACGCGAGGACTAGGGGCTAGAGGCTGGGGGCTTTCCTTCTCTGCGTCCAGCAGCGCGCAGCCGGCTCTGGCGATTGCCAGTTCGCGGTCGCCGTTGGACGCGCCGGCGATCAGGGCTTCGACGATTGCATCATCTTCCGTCGTCGCGGCAACGTGGGCGCCATTCTTCAGCAGCGGCAAGGCGCGGCGGCGGACGAAGTCAACTTTGAAACGGAACAGGTCGTCCTGCGCCTTGGTGGACTGGGCGATCGCCGACGCCGGTGTGTCGACGTCGAACAGGCGCTTCAGGAAACGGCTGACGTGCGGCGCCATCGCGATCAGCAGGTTTGAGAGCGCGACCGGAGGCCGCGGCGCATCGGGCGCCTGACGATAGGCGTCCCACTCGCGCCACAGCGCGGGATCAGCGGCGGCCGCGTCCTCGCAGAACCGTTCATACAGGGATGCCAGGCGTTCAGGCTGATGCAGATCAGCGAACGTGTAGCCGGGCACGCCAAGAGGAGTCGTCTCGGATGTCATAGGATCCTGACGAAGGTACAACACATCTTGACGGTCACGCTACCGGGCCGGTACGATTTCGTCACATGAAGAAGATTTCACCGGCTGTGCTGGCGTTGATCACGCTGGCGTCACTGACGCTGAACGCGCAGCGCGCGACGAAGAAGCCGGCGGCTGCGGCGGCAAAACCGGCGGCGAAGACGGCCGCCGCTCCACGCACAGAGCGGCCCGTGCCGTTCGCGTTGGGAGAGACACTCAGTTACGACGTCTCGTGGTCCTCGTATCTCACGGCTGGGACTGCGACGACCACGGTCAAAGAGAAAAGGCCCTCGTTCGGGTCCACCGCCTACTACATCGTGGCCGAAGGGCGCCCGACCCCACTGCTCTCGAAGCTGTATTCGGTCTACTACAAGATCGACACACTGCTCGACAGCATCACGCTGCTGCCGCAGCGGGGATCGGTCTACAGCGAGGAAGGCAAGCGGCATCGCTTCAAGGCGTCGCAGTTCGATCGCGCCGCGAAGAAGGTGCTGTTCGAATACAAGGCGGACACGACGGTGAAGGACACGTTCGCCACGTCGGCGGTGACGCAGGACGCGTTGTCGGCGATCTACGTACTGCGCGCGATCCCGCTGAAGGCCGGCGACAAAATGACGATGCCGGTGACCGACAACGGGATCAACTACAAGGTGCAGTTCGACGCCGGCGCACTGGAAAAAGTGCGCACGCCGATGGGCGAGCAGTCGGCGTTGAAGGTGAGGCTGAGCGTCTTCGACGACAAGAACCAGCCGGTGGGAAAGAACATCGCGATCTGGATGACCCAGGACCCGCGCCACCTGCCGGTCAAGCTTCAGGCAGATCTGCCGGTCGGCAGCTTCAACCTGCTGCTGCGCGAGGCGAAGTAGGGCACGCTCGCGGGACGACCTCAGACCCGGACAAGTTGCGGCAGGTGATCAAAGTGTTTGGTCGACGCGGTCCTGAGCGGCGAGCGCGGACTCGAGCGCCTTGTCGGCCTTCCAGGTTCCGGCGATATCTCCCAGATGCCGTCGTTTTCGAGGCGCGCCTGCCACGCCGGCTCCTTCGGCCAGCGCGGTCACGGTCGCCTCGTTCAGGCTCTTCCCGGTGGCACGCACGCGCGCGCGAAGGGCGTGGTCGACCGATGGCGGAATGCCCCGAATGGTGTACTGCATGCACCGAGTATAGGCGGTGCCTCGGCATCCATCCATTTCATCGCCGACGTCGCGATTTGTTGTGGTTTCGTAGTTCTGTCCGCGCGAGCGCTTTTGGAATCAGCGGACACGGCCAGCAGCGCGCTTCAGATCCTGATGCAACTCCTCACGTAATACGCGGCGCAGCGTCGCCTCGAGCGGTTCGCGTTTCGTGTCGACGTACTCGCGGAGCGCACCGTTGACGAGCGTTTGGTAGCTGCCGCCACCGGCCGCATGGACCTGCCCGCGAAACCACCGCAACAGGTCGTCGTCCAGGCGAATCGTAATACGGGTCTTGCCCGCCGGCGCCTTGAGGACCGGACCGCGTTTCCCGCCTGCGAAGTTGTAATGTGCTTTCATGGTTTGGCCTCGTTCTTGAGATTGGCGGCCGCCTTGCGACTGTCCCACTCCACACCTTCCACAGACACGTCGCCAAGTGTATGCACAACTGTGCATACAGTCAAATCCGGGGCCTCGCCCGCCGTGCCGCAGCCAGTCGAAAGCCATCCCTGCATCCTGATACAAAACCGACTAACATGAGTTGTAAATTGCAGATTACGTTGAACGGCGATTCGCACGAGGTCGCCGGCCCCTTGACCGTGATCGACCTGCTGGCTCAGCTGGACATCGACTCGCGCCGTGTCGCCGTCGAGCACAATCTGATCGTGCTGAAGCGCGACACGTTCGCGACGACGATGGTCAAGGAGGGCGACGCGGTCGAGATCGTGAACTTTGTAGGCGGCGGCTAGAAAAGG
>JANYHS010000049.1 GCA_025358945.1 Acidobacteriota bacterium | reverse complement strand
CCGCGGCATCGGCGCCGGCTGGGCGCGCGCGCTGACCGGCGGCTCCACCGGCGGATGGGAGGCGCTTGGTGTCCAGGTGATGTATCCCGACGCCTACAACGGCGCCTGGGCGCTCTGCCCGGATCCGATCGACTTCCGCTCGTATCGATCCGTGAACATCTACGACGAGCACAACGCCTACTACTACGAAGACAACCCGTTCAAGCGCACGCCAAAACCCGGCTACCGCGATTTCCGCGATCACTTGTTCTCGACGTTCGAGGATCGCAACCTCGTGGAGCTCGCGCTCGGCACGCACGGCCGGTCCGCCGGCCAGCACGACGCGTGGGCCTCGGTGTTCGGACCGGTCGGCGCCGACGGCTACTATCAGCCGCTCTACGACAAGGCGACCGGCGCGATCGATCCGGACGTCGCAACCTACTGGCGCGACAACTACGACCTGCGCTTCATCCTGCAGCGCGACTGGGCGACGATCGGCCCGAAGCTGCGCGGCAAGATCCACATCACCAGCGGCACGATGGACAACGGTTACCTCAACAACGCGGTCTACCAGATGGAAGAATTCCTCGGGCATGCCGTGCCGTCGCCTGAATACGAAATCACCTATGGCGAACGCCGCGAGCACTGCTTCACCGGCGACACCGAGCATCCGAACAACGTCGGCAGCCGCACCGTCCACCAGCGCTATATGCCTGCGATGGCGCAGTGGATGATGAAGTCCGCGCCGGCTGGCGCGGACACCAAGAGCTGGGCGTACTGATAGGATCGACCGAATCAGGAGAGTGCCGTGTTAATCAGTAAAGAACTCGCCGCCGCGTTCAACACGCAGATCGGTCACGAATACGGCGCGGGATTGCAGTACGTCGCGATCGCCGGTTATTTCAGGCAGGAACAACTCACGCTGCTGGCGAAGCTGTTTTTTACACAAGCTGAAGAAGAAACGCAGCACGCGATGAAGTTCGTGCAGTACATGCTGGACACGAAAGGCGATCTGAAGATTCCCGCCGTTCCCGCGCCCAAGGCCACGTTCAAGTCCGCCGAGGAAGCCGTGCAGGCCGCGCTGACGTGGGAAGAGGACGTGACGAAGCAGATCACGGTCCTCATGGATCTCGCCGTCAAGCAGAACGACTACCTCGCGCAGAGCTTTCTGCAGTGGTTCATCGACGAGCAGCTGGAAGAAGTCGTGAAGATGGATCGCCTGCTGAACGTCATCCGGAAATCCGGCGAGCGCAATCTGCTGATGGTCGAGGCCTACCTCGTTCACATCGAAAAAGCAGGTTAGCGGCGATTGAAGACGAGCGCGGCCACCGCGCTTGCCATCAATTCGAACAGCACGATGACCGTCAGCGTGGCGAACGCCCAGTCGCGCTCAATGACGTACTGCACGGTCGACACGATCACGCGCGCCACCGGCGTCGAAAGCAGGACGATGATGCCGGCGTTCAGAAGAAACCCCGACGCCGCGTCGCTCGTCGTCGTGAGCGACAGCAACAGCCCCACCGACAGACACACGGTGCTGATCAGCACGCCACCGCGCAGGACCGTACCGATGACGTGTTCGAGCCTCGCCAGTGCCGCGGGACTCTCGCCAAGCGCAGGACTCTCGCCGAGGGGCGCACGACTTTTACCGAGTGGCGCACGACTTTTAGTCGTGCGATCTTCGCTCATCGCCCACCCCTGACAAACATCATCGCGGACACGATGAACAGGACCGCGGCCATCAGAATTTTCAGCCACTTCGTAGACGCCGCGGCTCCGAACTTCATGCCGCCCCACGATCCGAGCTGCACACCAAGCACTGCGGCAGCCGCCAGTGTCGGCTGCAGCAATCCATGTCCGTAGTAGACGACGGCGCCGGCGGTCGCCGTGACGCCGATCATGAATGCGCTGGTCGCGGCCGCGGCGCGCAGGGGAATCCCGCACCACGCATTGAGCACTGGCACTTTGATGATGCCGCCGCCGATGCCGAGCAGCGACGACACGTTGCCGGCGACAAATGACGCCGCGACCGCGAGCGGCAGACGCTTCACGCGGTAGGTGACGGTGCACCCGCTCTCGGCGTCATGATACCGCCCGCCGAGCACGCCAGGATCGGCCGCGGGATCGAGGATCACGTTGCGGTGACGCAGGCGGCTCAGCATGATCAGCGCGACGATCACCGCCACGAACCCGAACATCTTCTGCAGCACCGACTGCGCCACGAACTGCGCGGTCACGCCGCCGAGAAAACTGCCGGCAGCTGTCGCGACTTCCAGCAGCATCCCGAGCTTCATGTTGATCAGCTGCTTGCCGGCGCGGCCGGCCGACACCGTGCTCGACGTCGCGATCACCGTCGTCAGGCTAATCGCGGCGGCGGCGCTGAACGGAAAGCCGAGAACGAGATTGAGGAACGGGACGAGAAACACGCCGCCACCGAGCCCGAGCAACGCGCCCAGGGCGCCGGCGACGGTCCCGGCGGCAAAAATAATCAGCGCCAGAGATGCAGTGACGACGGGCATTACCCTCGCACGCGTTTGCTGAAGGCGTCGTAGGCGCCCGGTGACGTCTGGTTCCACCAGCTGATGTAGGAGGCCGCGGCGTCCTCGAGGTTCTTCAGCTCGCGCGAATGGTGGTTCACCTCACGGACTTTCGGCAGGATGTCGCGCACGCGCTCCCACACAAACAGCAGTTCGCGCCCGCTCTGGTAGAACAGCTCGTTGGCCAGCACGCCGCTGGTCAGAAACGACGCGACCATCTCCCAGTAGGTGACGACCATCCGGTAGGACGCATTGGCTTCGCTGCCCGGCGGGCACAGCGCCTGAAATTCCTCAAACGACTTTGCCTTGAAGGATCCGGTGAACCACTTGCGCGCTTCGCGCAGGCGATCTTCGCGCCGCTGCTCGTACAGCCGCAGGATCAGGTTCACATCGTCGTAGGTCGCGCGCGCGGTTCCGCTCATCATGGCCATCTGGTGATCTCGATATTTGGTTATTTGGTTATTTGGCTATTGTCGACACGACACCAATGTTCACCATGGTGTCACCTTTCTTCAGCGACGGTACGGCGCGAATGAACATGACGATGCCGGCTTCCGGCGCGAGGACGTCCTGGAGCGGCCGGTTGAGATAGTCGGTGACGAAGCCGATCGTCGCGCCTTTGGCGACATGCGCGTCGCGGTCGACCGAGGCGTGGAAGATGCCTTCGCGATCCGCGGGGATCGAGACGATCTTCTCCACCCAGATGGGCTTTGCGACCGGCGTCACCGGGCCCGCCAGCATTTTCAGGTGCCGCATCGTGCCGAGAGATCCGTTGACGAGGGCGGCGACGTCGCCCGCAACCACCGGACCAGAGCGTCCGGCCTCGGCTGTGAACGACGCCTTGCCCCGGGTGGTGGCTGTGTTCAGGTGATCGCACTGATCGACGACGTCACGGGTGATCACGAACGATGCGCGATCGGTCTGCGTGCCGTTCGGATCGCCAGGGTAGCGGCTGTTCATGCTCTTGCTGTCGGTCGGATTGACGTGCGGGGTCAGCTTCTCGAACGACGGCACGTTCACCAGCGGCACGAGGATCAACGTGCCCGAGAGCTCCGCGGGCTTGACGGCGTCGATCAGTTGCTCGACCGCGATGATCGACGCGTACTCGGTGCCATGCGCGCCGGAAACGATGGCGAGCACCGGACCGGGCTTGGCGCCGTGCAGGACCGCCACGGGGATGTCGTAACCGGCATCAGAGCCGGCGGGCACTCTCAGCACACCGTAGGCCTTCTGGCCTCTCTGGGCGGTGGCCGTCCCCACGGTAAATGCCGGATGCGTATCCTGGGCGCTGGCTGCGCCCGCGAGGAACAGACTGGCCGCGACGGTGACCGTGAAGGTCTTCATCCGCAAACTTTACAACGGTTTCCACGGCTGCATATAGTTATGGGCTTGCCTCCAGTGACAACGCACCAGCTCTATATCAACGGCGAGTTCGTCGCGCCGCAATCCTCGGCCACCATCGACGTCATCGATCCGTCGACGACGGAGGTGATCGGTCGCGTGCCGGATGCCGGCGCCGCGGACGTCGATCGCGCGGTGAAGGCGGCGCGCGCGGCGTTCGACGCCGGTCCATGGAAGGACGCGACGGCCCAGGATCGCGGGCGCGTCCTGTTCGAGATCGCGCGGATCATCCGCGAACGCGCCGGCGAACTCGCGGAGCTCGAAACGCACAACACCGGCAAGCCAATCGTCGAAGCGGAGTTCGACATCGGCGACGCAGCCACCTGCTTCGAGTACTACGGCGGGCTGGCCACGAAAATCCACGGCGACGTGATCCCGGTGCCCGACAACGCGATGAGCCTCGCGCTGCGCGAACCGATCGGCGTCGCGGGACAGATCATCCCGTGGAATTACCCGATGCTGATGGCGGCGTGGAAACTCGCCCCGGCGATCTGCGCGGGGTGCACCACGGTGCTGAAGCCGGCCGAACAGACACCGTTGTCGGTTCTGGCATTGGCGTCCAGCTTCGAAGAGGCCGGCCTCCCGCCTGGCGTCGTCAACATCGTGACGGGAGAGGGCGCGACCGGCGCCGCGATCGTCGAACATGCGGACGTGGACAAGATTGCGTTCACGGGCAGCTCAGAGGTGGGCAAGACGATCATGCGCGCGGCCGCGGCGACGCTGAAGAAGGTCTCGCTGGAGTTGGGCGGCAAATCGCCGAACATCTTTTTTGCCGACGCCGACTTCGACATCGCCGTCGAAGGTGCGCTGTTCGGCGTCTTCTTCAATCAGGGCGAGGTCTGCTCGGCCGGCAGTCGCATCCTGGTGCAGCGGCCGATCTACAAGAAGTTCGTCGAGGCGATGGTCGAGAAGGCGAAGGCGATTCTCGTTGGGCCGCCGATGGATCGCGAGACAAAGATGGGTGCGCTCATCAGCCGCGAACAGTTCGATCGCGTGCGGATGTACCAGGAACTCGGCAAGCAGGAAGCCAAGGTCGCGTCTGGCGGCGGACGCGCGACCGGCGGTGCGCTCGACAAGGGCTATTTCGTCCAGCCGACCATCTTCTACGACGTCGACAACTCCACGCGGATCGCGCGCGAGGAAATCTTTGGGCCGGTGGCGTGCGTCATCCCGTTCGACACCGAGGAAGACGCGCTGCGCATCGCCAACGACACCTACTACGGCCTGGCCGCCGCCGTCTGGACGCGCGACATCTTCCGCGCCATGCGCGTCGTGAAGAACCTGCGCGCCGGCATCGTGTGGGTGAATCACATGCAGCCGACCTACGTCGAGGCGCCGTGGGGTGGTTACAAACAGAGCGGCATCGGTCGCGAGCTCGGGAAATGGGGCGTCGAGGAATACCTCAACGTCAAACAGGTCTACATCAATCTTTCTGAACAGCCGATCGGCTGGTATTAGCGGTACGCGGGGCGCCGCTTTCGCGGGGCCGATTCATCAGGAGTAATCATGACGTATTACGGCGGCAAGGAAATGGCGGCATCGTTCCGGACGGTTCGCGAGAACACGCTGAAGATCGCGGACGAGATTCCGGAGGACAAGTACGGCTTCAAGCCTTCAAGCGAGAGCCGCAGCATCGGCCAGACGCTCACGCACATTGCTCTCGGTCCCGGCTTTCAGCACCACATCCAGAGCAATAAAATCTCGGACTTGAAGACCGTCAATTTCGGCGAACTGATGCAGAAGGCGGGGGCGGAAGAAGCGAAGCCGCGCACGAAGGCGGAGATCATCGCGTTCCTGAAGGCCGAGGGCGACAAGTTCGCCGCGTTCCTCGAGGGGCTACAGGAATCGTTTCTCGGCGAGTCGGTGTCTATGCCGCCGGGCATGCTGCCGGCGACGAAGAGCCGCTTCGAGATGCTGCTGGGCGCGAAGGAGCACGAGATGCATCACCGCGGGCAGTTGATGACGATGCAGCGGATGATCGGCCAGGTGCCGCACCTCACGCGTCAGATGCAGGAGCGGATGGCGCAAATGGCCGCCGCGGCGGCCGCGCAGAAATGAACGTCTCGCCGACGTGGCGACAACCATCGCGCGAATCGCGGATTCGTTTCCGCTGGAGCGGCAGAACACCGTGCGACAGGAGCTGGCCATGTCGCTGGCGGCCGTGCTGACGCAAACGTTGATGCCGAAGATCGGCGGCGGACGGATTCCCGCGGCGGACCTGCTGATGGCGGGCGACGGCGCGCGTCAGCAGGTGCGGACAAACGCGCTGCAGCACCTGAATCAGGAGAACACGTTCACGCGCAAGCAGGGGTCGTTCACGCTCGAGCGGTTGCTGGACCTCGGACGGTAAGGAATGCCAGACAGGGTCGAGGCGCCACGGACCGCCGAAAAACGAATTCCAGAACTCGACGGCCTGCGCGGTGTGGCGATTCTTCTCGTCGTGATCTGGCACTTCGTCCCCACGTACTCTCCGAAGCTTTGGATGATCCGCCCGTTTTGGAGCGGCGTCGATCTGTTCTTCGTGCTGTCGGGCTTCCTGATTGGCGGCCTTCTGATCGACGCACGGCAATCTCCCCGGTTGCTCACCACGTTCTACGTTCGCCGCGCCGCCCGAATCATTCCGCTGTATGTGCTGCTGCTGGGCGCGTACGCTCTCCTGATTGCCGTCACGCGCGCTGGGCACGCGGAGTACGCGACGTGGCTGATCAGCCCGCGCCTGTCGCCGTACCCGTACCTGTTGTTCCTGCAGAATTTCTGGATGGCCTGGTACGGCACACTGGGTGCCGGCTTCCTCTCGCTGACATGGTCGTTGGCGGTGGAGGAGCAGTTTTATCTGACGCTGCCGCTGGTGATCCGGGTTGTGTCGAACCGCGGTCTGGCCTGGATCTGCGTCGCGTCGGTGGGCGTCGCGATCGGTGTGCGGATGACGCTGGTCCTGTTGTTTCCGTATCAGTTCTGGCCCGCGTACGTGCTGATGCCGTGCCGGATGGACGCGCTGATGCTGGGCGTTCTCGCCGCCATCGTCGTGCGCGACGAAAGCGCGCGCGCGATCGTGACGCGCCGGTCCAACGCGCTCTGGGCGCTCGCGGTCGGGCTCTTCATGCTGATCGGGTACATGTCGCGGCGCGGGTGGATGATCGGATCTCCGCAGATGTCGACGTGGGGATACACCGTGCTCGCCGTATTTTACAGCCTGGCTTTACTCCTGGCCGTCACCCAGAACCGATCGGCTCTCAGCGGCGCGCTGCGATTCGTGCCTCTGAGGCAACTCGGAGGCATTGCTTATGGAGTGTACCTGATCCACATGCCCGTGATCGTCTTCGCGAGCGAGTACGTCCGGAGGGTTCTGCCGCGAGGCCACCACGTGCCGTTCGGGGCCGACGCGCTGATCGCTCTGATCGTGACGATCGGCATGGCCTCTCTGTCGTGGCGTTTCTTCGAGCGGCCGTTCGTCCGCGCCGCGCATCGACTCTCGTATTAGGCCCTCGTCAT
>JANYHS010000250.1 GCA_025358945.1 Acidobacteriota bacterium | reverse complement strand
GAGTTCAACGCGGAGGATCTGCGCTACCGCGGCGGATCGCGCGAGCGCAGCTTCCAGATCTTCAACGAGCTGGGGTTCCGCGGCCTCGCCAAGGAGTACGCGCCGACGGCGGACACCATCACCAAGAATTACCGGATGGTGAATACCGCTGACGGCGTGCGCGCGCTGGCGGATCGGCTGCGCGCCGCCGGACGATTTGGCTTCCGGGTGCTGCCCGACCGTCCGACGGCCATGCGCGCATCGATTGTCGGTCTGTCCTTTTCGACGTCGCCGCGCGACGGCGACTACGTGCCGACAGGTCATCGGTCGCTCGACAACACGGACAGCCTTCCGCTCGATGTGGCATTGGACGCGCTGCGGCCGCTGTTTGAAGACGAGACGCTGAAGAAGGACGGCCACGATCTGAAGTTCGACGCGATCGTGCTGGCGCGCCACGGTGTCACGCTGCGCGGGCTCGATACCGACACGATGCTGGCCAGTTACCTGCTGGACGCGACGAGATCGGCGCACCTGCTCGAGGAACTGGCAATCGAGCATACGAGCTACAAAGCGCTGTCGGAGGAAGACGTCTGCGGACGAGGGGTCAAGGCGCTGTCGCTGGCCGACGTGCCTGTCGATGCCGCGGTCACCTACGCGTGCGAGCGCGCGGACCTCGCGGGTCAGCTGGCGCCGGTGCTGCGCGGACTGCTCGCGAAGGAACAACTCGAGACTGTGTACGGCGCGCTCGAGATGCCGCTGGTCCCGGTGCTGATGGCCATCGAGCGGGCCGGGATTCGGATCGACAGCACCGCACTGGCGGCGCAGTCGGTGACCGTCGATCGCGAACTGGCGCAGCGTTCGGCGGCGATCTTCGAGATGGCCGGAGGCGAGTTCAACATCAACTCGCCAAAACAACTTTCCGAAGTCCTGTTCGAGAGACTGCAGCTGCCGGTGCTGAAACGGACCGGGACGTCGAAGGCGCCGTCAACCGCGGTGGAAGTGCTCGAGGAGCTGGCGCTGACGCACGACATCCCGCGGCAGATTCTCGAGTGGCGCGGGCTGATGAAACTGAAGGGCACCTATATCGACGCCCTGCCGGTGCTCGTCAACCCGGACACCGGCCGCGTCCACACGTGCTTCAACCAGGCGGTGGCGGCGACGGGCCGCTTGAGCAGCAGCGATCCGAACCTGCAGAACATTCCGATCCGCACACCGCTTGGCCGCGAGATCCGGCGCGCGTTCATCGCCGATCCCGGCAACGTGCTGATCTCAGCGGATTACTCGCAGATCGAATTCAGGGTCCTCGCGCATCTGTCGGAGGATCCAGTGCTCATCGATGCGTTCCGCGAAGGCGCCGATTTTCACGAGCGGACGGCGCTGAAAATTTTCGGGCCAGACAGTGGCAAGGATCCGCACGAGCTGCGAAGCCTGGCGAAGATGGTGAACTACGCGCTGCTGTACGGCAAGACGGCGTTCACGCTGTCGAAGGACATCGGCGTCACGCCGCAGGCCGCGCAGGAATTCATCGACGCGTACTTCGCCGGCTTCCCCCGCGTCCGCGCGTTCATCGACGGCACACTCGAAGAAGCTCGCACGACCGGCGTCGTCAAGACGATGTTCGGACGAAGACGGCTGGTGCCGGAGTTGAACAGCCGCGACTTCCAGCGGCGGTCGGCGTCCGAGCGCGAGGCGGTCAACATGCCGATCCAGGGCACCGCCGCCGACATCCTGAAACGCGCGATGATCGACGTCCACGCCGCGCTGCTGCCGCATCCGGACGCGCGCATGATCCTCACGGTCCACGACGAGCTGCTGTTCGAGGTGCCGAAGGCGCGCGCTGAGGAGTTCAGCGCGATCGTGCGCGACTGCATGCAGGGCGCGACGACATTGAAGGTACCGCTGACGGTCGACGTCGGTGTCGGCGAAAACTGGAAAGACGCAAAACCGTAGAGGGTCGGGTGGGGCAGGCAGGTCAGGTGGGTCGCGTGGGTCAGGTAGGGCGGGTGGGTCGCGCGGGTCGGAATTACGGCCTGGTCCAGCGATCCTTGAACTGCTCCCACTGCAGCCGCAGCGACTCCGGCGTTTGCGCGATCTGTTTCGCGCGGTCCGGAATGATCGCGCGGAGGATCAGGGTGTCGAGGTCCGCGCGCAGCGCAGCACCGCGATCGGACGTGAGGGGCGCGCGGACCCACGCGGCCAGCGCCGCATCCCATGCTGCCTGCTGATCCCCTTGCGCGTGTGCTGACGCCGCCAGCCAGTACGCCGCCGCTGCACTGCCGGGATGCGTCGCGAGTTCCTCGTCCATCCGTGCGCGGACGCGCTGATACGCACCGCGACGATCGAGTTCCGATCGCGGCCTGGTGTCGCGGTCGAGCGCGCTTGCCCACCAGTCGAGCACGCGCTCGCGCGCGGCGACGGTCAGCAGATCCGGACTCTGCAGCACCGGCTCGAAGACGTCCGCCGCAGCGCCGTACGCACCGTCCACGAACAGCATCTGTGCGAGGCCGACGATGTACTCGATGCGTTCGCGGGGCGGAAAGCGTTGCGGATCGATCCGGCGGAGACGGTCGCGCGCGTTGCTCGCGTCGTCTGGCGCCGCGGTCGCGCGAAAGCGTTCGAGGTAGGCGCGCGCGGCGACGAGATCCGCAGCGTCAGTGCGCGCCGGCGTCAGCCGCGCCTGTTCGGCGGCGGTGACGGCGGCGTCAAACTGACCCTGGTTGTAAAGGAGACGCGCACGCGCAAGAGGATCATCGGCGGCGAAAACCGAGGACGTCACAGCGAGGAAGATTAGCCACGAAGACACGACGGCACGAAAAAAACTTGGATCTTCTTCGTGTTTTCGTACCTTCGTGGAAGGGCTTCCGGATAACACGCCTCGATGGTAGCACAGGCCAAAACGCCACCTAAGTCATTGATAATTAGTGGCTTAGTTCGCTTTTCCGACGCATTTGGTACAATGCCGCCCGATGGCAGAACCGAGGATCATTCCGCGCGAGGAGCACCCACTCTCCCGTCGCGACATCGATCCTGATGCGCTGAAGGTGTTGTACCGCCTGCGGGAGGGCAATCACACCGCGTATCTGGTGGGCGGCAGCGTCCGCGATCTGCTCCTCAGCCGGCGACCCAAGGACTTCGACATCGGCACCTCCGCGCACCCGTATCAGGTCAAAAAACTGTTCCGGAATTGCTGGATCATCGGCCGCCGCTTCCGTCTCGCGCATGTGAAGTTCGGACAGAAGGTGATCGAGGTCGCCACGTTCCGGCGTCAGGTGGCAGCCGGCGAGGAGATCGTGCAGGACGGCGTTCCGGCGCCGGACCCCACCACGCCGGAAGGCGAACAGCTGGTGCATCACGACAACACGTTCGGCACGCCGGAAGAGGATGCGTTCCGCCGCGACTTCACGATAAACGCCTTGGCCTACGACATCGCCACGTTCTCGATCATCGACTACGTCGGCGGCCTCCAGGATCTGCGCGCCGGCGTCGTCCGCTGCATTGGCGACCCTGACGTGCGGCTGAACGAAGATCCCGTGCGCATGATCCGCGCGATTGCGATCGCCGCGCGGCTGGAGTTCGTCATCGAGCCGGCGCTGTTGCAGGCGATTCGGCGGCACCGGAAGGAAATCGCCAGGAGTTCGCTGCCGCGGCTGATCGAGGAGTACTACAAGATTCTGCGCGCCGGATCGTCGGAGAAGTCGTTTCGCGATATGGCCGACACCGGTTTGCTCGAGCCGCTCTCGAAGGAACTCCATCGCGGCGTCGGCACCCCGCTGTGGAAATCGCTGGCGGCGCTCGACGGTTACCGCGGCCAGTTCGAGTCGACGCCGGACACGATGTCGAACGCGATCCTGCTCGGCAGCCTGCTGATCCCGCTGGGGATCTCCCTGAATCCTCCGCGGGGGTCGGACTGGGGTCAGACTAGGGTCGGAACGGGGTCAGACCCCGACCTGACCCCACGGGCCGGCAAGGGCCCGCGGTATCCGCCTGGCCCGCGCCTCGGCGATCTGCCGCTGGCGCGGCGCGACGTCGAACGGCTGCGGCTGATCATCGGCCTGCAGCGCCGCATGCACGATCTGTCGGCGAACGAGCGCACGCAGCGCGCGCTGGCGCACCGCGGCATTTTCCGCGAGGCGTTAACCTGGATGGAAATCCACGGCGACTCGCCTGAGGTCGTCGAACACTGGATGGGGATCCTCGACGACATCGGGGAGAGCGGCGAGACCGCGCCACCCGAGGCGGGCGACGACGAACATCAGCCGCCATCGGCAGCCCACGGCATGCCGAACAAGAAACGCCGGCGGCGGCGGCGCGGACGCCGCGGCGGACACACCTCGTAGCGCGAAGGCTTTAGCCAAAGCGTCTTAAGCCGCCGCGACTTCCGCAATCGTCTTGTACGGCTTCGCGAGCTTCAACGCAATCAACAATTTGATCACCGGCCAGGCGGGATCGATCTCGCTGGCGCGAAAACTGAACTTGGGGCTCCGCGGGTAACCGTGATGGTTGTTGTGGAGCCCTTCCCCACCGGTGACGAGCGCGAGCACCCGAATGTTGGTCGCGGTGTTGTCGAAGTTCTTGTACCCAACGTGATGGCACAGGCCGTTGATGGACGAGGACAGCACGAACACGTACATCACCGCGTGAATGCCCGCCGCCAGCAGCGCCCATCCGAACCCAATCAGCGGTCCGACGATGGCAACCAGCAGCCCGGTACCGATGCCAAGGCCGAGCAGGCCGTGGTTGAAGAACGTCCGGTCCCACCAGCCCTCCCTGATATCGCGCGCGTAACGTTCGACGACGTCGGTCTTCTTGATTTCGCGGATGTAGTAGTAAACGTTCCCGAGCTGCACGTTCCAGAAGCCGAGCATCTTCGGGCTGTGCGGATCGCCTTCCTCGTCGGTGAACGCGTGATGCTTGCGGTGGACCGCCACCCACTCCTTCGTACACTGCCCCGTCGTCAGCCACAGCGCCATCTTGAACATCCACTCGACGGCCGGGTGGAGAATGAGCGCTTTGTGCGTGGCGCAACGATGGAGGTAGATGGTCGTGCCGAACACCGCCACCTGAATCAGAATCGCGGCGACGGCGAGTGAGAGGAGAAGATGCGAAAGCACGGCATGACCCTCCAGGAACATCGGTGACTGGCACCGAGCCTCTCACAACCGGGCACTGGCGACTGTAAGAATTTTGTACTATCCGCGTTTCGCTTCGAACTCGCGCATGAACGCGACCAGCGCGTCGATGCCGTGCTCGGGGAACGCATTGTAGATGGACGCGCGCATTCCGCCCACCGACCGGTGGCCCTTGAGGCCGTCGAGGCCTGCGGCGGTCGATTCCTTGACGAACGTCTTCTCCAGATCCTCGGTGGCGAGGCGGAACGTGACGTTCATCAGCGAGCGGCAGTCCTTATGGGCGGTGCCGCGATAGAAACCCGTGCGATCGATCTCGGCGTACAGCTTCGCGGCTTTGCGTTCGTTGACCGTCGCGATGGTGACGAGACCGCCCTGGCCGATCAACCACTTCATGACCAGGCCGAGCGTATAGACCGCGAAGGTCGGCGGCGTGTTGTACATCGATCCGTTTTCCGCCTGCACGGCATAGTTCAGCATCGAGGGCAGCGACTTCTGCGACCGCGTCAGCAGGTCTTCGCGGATGATCACCAGCGTGACGCCGGACGGCCCGAGGTTCTTCTGCGCGCCCGAGTAGATCAGCGCGTGCTTCGCGACATCGAGCGGGCGACTGAACATGTCGGACGAGGTGTCGTTGACGAGCGGCGCATGGCCGACCTCGGGCAGCGTCTTGTACTCGGTGCCTTCGATGGTGTTGTTCGACGTCATATGCACGTACGCGGCGCCCGGCGTCAGCTTCAACTCGGACTGCAGTGGCACGCGCGAGTAGTTTTCGGCTTTGGTCGACGCCGCGACGTTGACCGTGCCGACTTTCTTCGCTTCCTTCACCGCCTTGTCGCCCCAGGATCCGGAGTCGATGTAGTCGGCGGTCGTGCCCGGGGTCAGCAGGTTCATCGGCACCATCGAGAACTGCGTGCTCGCGCCGCCCTGCAGGAACAGCACCTTGTAGTTGGCCGGCACACCCGCGACCGCGCGGACATCGGCTTCGGCCTGCGCGAGGATCGCCTCGAAGGCGGCGGAGCGGTGGCTGATTTCGAGGATCGACATGCCGACCGACGGCAGCGCCATCAGGTCGCGTTGGATTTCTTCGATGACAGGCACCGGCAACACCGCGGGGCCCGAGGAAAAGTTGTAGACACGATTAACCGTGGTCATATGGTCACCAGATGAAGATCGAGGATATCGGCGCTGCCGCTCTGAATTGCTTTCAGCAGGGCGTCCGACGGCGTGCCGTCGAGGTTGATGCGCGCGACGGCCGCCTGCGCGCCTTCGAAGATCACGTTCTCGGTTTCCTGCACGTTGATGTTGCCGTTGCGCAGATGCTCGAAGACGTGCGCGAGGACGCCAGGGCGATCGTGGTGGCGGACGATCAGCATGTGCGTGGCCGGCGTCTTCTTTGCCAGGTTCACGACGTTGGGCACTCTTCCAGTGTCCTTGTACGACGCGATGATCCGGACGGTCTCGGTGGCAATCGCGTCCTGCGCCTGATCGGTCGAGGCGCCGATGTGATGCGTGCCGTAGACGTTCGGCAGCGCGACGATCGGGTCGCTGAACGTGCCGGTCGCACCTGACGGCTCGGCGGCGAACACGTCGAGGCCGGCGCGGATCTGGCGCTCGCGCACCACCTTCTCGAGCGCCAGGTAATCCACCACTTCAGCCCGCGCGGTGTTGATGAAGTACGAGCCGGGCTTCAGTTTGTCGAGCACCGACGCATTCACGAGCCCTCTGGTGTCCGCGTTGAGCGCCAGATGCACGCTGAGAACGTCGCAGCGTTCGGCGACCTCAGCCGGCGACCCCGCCAGCTGCATCGGGATCGGCTCGTTGGCGATCAGATCCTTGCCCGTGGCGAATCGGCGGCTCCACACCACGATCGGCATGCCGAACGCGTGGGCGCGCTTGGCCATCTCCTGGCCGATATTGCCGTACCCGAGCAGTCCGAGCGTGCGGCCGTGCAGGCCGCGCGCCTTCGAGTATTCCTTCTTGTTCCAGGTCCCGGCGCGCAGGTCGACGACGTTGTCGGGCACGCGGCGATCGAGCGCGAGCACCAGTCCGAACGCGAGCTCGGCGACCGCAATCGCGTTCTTGCCAGGACAATTCGACACGTAGATGCCGCGCTTCGACGCGGTCGCCACATCAACGGTGTTGTACCCGGCCCCGGCGCGCACGACCAGCGACAGCGCTCCCGCCTCGAGCATCGCCGCCGTCACCACCGTGCTGCGGACGACCAGCACGTCAGCCTTCGTATCGCGCACCGCCTGCGTCAGGGCATCGTCTTTCAGGTCCGGTTGATAGACGACATCGCAGCCGGCGGCCTTGAGGCCATCGATTCCGCTCGGTTCAAATTTGTCGGCGACGAGCACTTTCATATGAACGGGCCACAGAGCCACGGAGCCACAGAGAATTCCGAAATTGAGTTGCGTTCGACGCTGGCGGCCTGCAAACGCAGGCCGCTCGGTCAGCGCCTGTCGGCCTGTTCGTCGGTTTCACATTCTCGGTGACTCTGTGACTCTGTGGCGATTCCTTTCTTTTGTTAGATGACGTGAATCAGCAATCCATCTCTCAACTTGGGTTCAAACCACGTGCTCTTGGGCGGCATGATCTCGCCGGCGTCGGACACGGCCATCAGGTCGGCGACACTCACCGGGAACAGCGAAAAGGCCACTGCGGCCTTGCCCGAGTCCACGAGTTGCTCGAGCGTCTTCGTGCCGCGCGCGCCGCCGACAAAATCAATCCGCTTGTCCGTGCGCACGTCGGCGATCTTCAGCACCGGGGCCAGCAGACCCTCCTGCAGCACGCTGACGTCGAGCGAACCAATCGCATCGGACGCGTCAGGCGCGACCCGCGGCCGCAGCGTGTGCCACGCGCCACCGAAGTACATCGCGATGTCGCCGCCCTTCGCCGGAGTCGCAGGACCCGTTGCGGCGTCGAAGCGTTCGCGCACCGCCTGTAGAAAATCGTCAGGTGACAGACCACCAAGATCCTTCACCGTGCGGTTGTACGACAGGATCTGCACCTGGTTGTGCGGGAACGCCACCGCCAGCATGGTGCGGGCATCGGCGCCGTCGCCGAGCGATGTGCCTGGCAGGCCACGATCGCGCATCTCAGTGCGCGCGCGCGCCGCGCTCGCCGCGCGGTGATGACCGTCGGCGATATACAACGCAGGAATACGGCCGACCTCGGCAACCAGCGCATCGCGATCCGCGCCGCCGACACGCCACAAGGTGTGACGCACCAGGTCGGGCGCGGTGAAGTCGATGATCGGTTCGCCGGTGGTCACGCGGGCGGCAATGCGATCGACCTCGTCCGAGGCGCGATAGGTGAGGAACACCGGCCCGGTCTGCGCGCCCAACGCGAGCATGTGCCTGGTGCGGTCGTCTTCCTTGTCCCGCCGCGTACGCTCGTGCTTTTTGATGATCTCGCGATCGTACTCGTCGATCGAGAAGCAGGCGGCGAGGCCGGTCTGGACGTGGTCGCCCATCTGGAGACGATAGAAGTAGACGCTCGCCTCGTCTTCGACGGCGAGCGCGCTGGTCCGCAACGTCGCAAAGTTTGCGGCCGCGCGCGCATACACCGCGTCCGCGTACGGGTCGCTGCCGGCGGGCAGGTCGATCTCCGCGCGAGACACGTGAAGGAAGCTCAGCGCGTCGCCCTCGGCCAGCACTCTGGCCTCGTCCGTGCTGACGACGTCGTAGGGAACGGCTGCGATACGGGAAGCATTGGCTGCGTTGGGACGCAGCGCACGAAATGGATGAAGCGTCGCCATGGCGCTCAAATTATATGGCAGCCGCGTCGCGCTTCACGCTTTGGCGGAGGCTTCGCGCGTCAAAAGAGCGTCAGTGGGCGTTCGCGGGCTTGGCGGAGAGCGCGGTCATCGCGCGATCGCGCGCGGCCTGGAACGCGACCATCTGAGCAGCCGGCACGGGATCCGCGGGAGGCATCGAGCGGTGCGCGGTCACGGGGTTGATGAAGCCGCCGTTCCTCTTCAGGCGGTAGTCGAGATGCGCGCCGGTCGCGAGGCCGCTCGAGCCGACGCGCCCGATCATCTCGCCCTGACGAACGCGCTGGCCGGCGTGCACGGCCATCGACGACAGATGGAGATATTCGGATTCGTAGCCGTTCGCGTGGCGGAGATGCACCATGCGGCCGGAGCCGCCACTCATCGCCGCCGACACCACCACCGCATCGGCCACCGCAATGACCGGCGCGCCCATTGGCGCGCGATAGTCGACGCCGAGGTGGGCGCGGACCTCGCGCAGAATCGGATGCAGCCGCGCGCGCGAGAAACCCGACGTGACCACCGGCTGGAACTTCAGCGGCGACGCCAGGAAGAAACGCCGCATCGAGATGCCGTGCTCGTCGAAGTAGGCCGGCGTGCCGCCCTCCGGCGCGAAGCGTACGGCGCGCACCCGCCGCCCGGCATTCTTGAACTCGGCCGCGAGGATCGGGCCGTAGCCCGCGAACACATGATCGTCGCGGAACTGTTTCTCAACGGTCAAGTCGAACTCGTCTCCGGGCTGCAGTTCGGTGCTGAAGTCGATCTCGCCGCCGAAGATATCCGCCATCGCCAGCGTCAGGTCGATGGTTTCGCCGGCGGCGCTCATCGCCGCCGAGAGCGACGAGGCGTCGCGATCGATGCTGCCCGTCACCACCTCGACGCTGCGCGTCTTCGGGATCGGCAACACCCTCGCCACCAGCGTATCGTCGGGCGCGCGGCCGACGCGGAGGAAACGATCACCGTCGATTTCGTACTCGAATCCCCGCACCGTGCCGGTATGCGTGGTCTCGAGGCGATACGGCTGATTGGCGCGCACTTTTCGCAGATCGAATACCGAGGCGGCCTGAGCGACGATCGCCGCAGCGTCAGCGATGACCACGTCGTGGGCGCGCAGCATCGACGCCAGCGTCGCACCCGCGCGCACACGCGCCGACACCTTGGTGGTTTCGAGCGCCAGCGCGATGTCGCCCTTCGCCGGACGCAAGGTGTCTGTTCGCGCAACGCTCGCGTTGGTCCGCATGTCGCACGCAGACGAGGCCACAGCGGCGCCGACGATGAAGAGAACAATTGTGCGCACGGTTGAACTGAGAGTATCGGTTACTGGAACTCAGACGTCCAGCCCCGTGCAAAAGCCTGCAGCCTGGACTAGAGTTTTTGGCGGAGGCTTGTCATTCCATGCAATTCCGACGCAGGTTCGCTCTAAGCGCCGTCATCGGGGTCCTCGTCGTGGTGGCGCTGCCGCTCTCCGCGCAGTGGCCGATGACGGAGAAGCTCGACCTCGACGCGATCTACAGGATCAAGGAAGAAGGTCTGCAGCGCTCGAAGGTCATGGAGATCGAGAGCTACCTCACCGACGTCTACGGTCCGCGCCTCACCGGCTCCCCGAACATCAAGGAAGCCGCCGACTGGGCGCAAAAGACGATGAGGGAGTGGGGTTTCGCGAACGTGCACCTCGAGACCTGGCCGTTCGGCCGCGGCTGGCAGAATCAGGCGTTCACCGCGATGGCGACGACGCCGCGCGCGTATCCGCTGATCGGCTACCCGAAGGCGTGGACGCCCGGCACCAACGGTCAGGTCACCGGTGACGCCATCGTTGCGCTGATCAACGAAGAGAAGGACTTCGACACGTTCCGCGGCAAGCTGCGCGGGAAGTTTGTACTGGCGATGCCGCTGCGCGACGTCGACCCGCATTTCGAGGCGCAGGGTCACCGCTACACGGACGCGGAGCTCGTCGAACTGTCGAAGCAGCCGCCGGCCGGGCGCGGGCGCGGCGGGCGCGGCGCCTTCGGCGGCGCGCAGGATTTCAATCGCAAGAAGACGCAGTTCTGGATCGACGAGGGCGTTGCGGCGGTGCTCGACTTCAGCCGCGGTGATGGCGGTACGGTCTTCGTACAGTCGGCGCAGGGCGTCTCGCGCGATCCGAAAGGCCCGGCGCAGCCGGCCCAGGTGACGCTGGCGACCGAGCATTACGGCCGCATCTGGCGGACGCTCGACAAGAACATCCCGGTCACACTCGCGATGAACATCGCCAGCACGTTCTACGACACGGATCAAAACGCCTTCAACGTCGTCGCCGAACTGCCCGGCACGGACAAGGCGGACGAGGTGGTGATGATCGGCGGCCATTTCGACTCGTGGCACACCGGCACTGGCGCCACCGACAATGCGGCGGGATCGGCGGTGATGATGGAAGCGATGCGGCTGCTGAAGGTCAGCGGCGTGAAACTGCGCCGCACGGTGCGCATCGGGCTGTGGGGCGGCGAAGAACAAGGATTGCTCGGCTCGCGCGAATACATCAAAGCCCACTTCGGCGATGCGATGACGATGCAGTTGAAGCCGGAGCACGCGAAGCTGGCGGGCTACTTCAATGTGGAAAATCGGCGCCACCGCCTCGTTGCCCTGCAGATAGACGCCGCGGATCAACCCGGTGCCGTTGTCCACATTGAAGTAGCCCGCCAGCTTCGCGTGCTCCGGCTTCAACTGCATCGTCATCGCATCGCCGAAGTGGGCTTTGATGTATTCGCGCGAGC
>JANYHS010000248.1 GCA_025358945.1 Acidobacteriota bacterium | reverse complement strand
GTGAACCCCGGCTTCGGCGGACCGATCTTCCGGGACCGCGCGTGGTTCTTCGGCACGTTCCGGTACCTCGGTGTGAACAAAACGGTGGTCGACAGCTTCTACGACGCCGATCCCTCGCCGTTCAAGTACGTCGCCGACACCAGCCGACCCGGCATCGATGATGGCCACATCCGCAGCTTCGCGGGGCGCGTGTCCGCGCAGCTCTCGTCGAAGGACAAGGTGTCGTACTACCACGACGAGCAGGACAAGGTTCGCGCCCACTGGGGCATCTCGTCCACCGTGCCGCCCGAGGCGTCCGCGATTCAGGCGACGCCGACCAGCTTCGTCTCGGTCGCAAAGTGGACACGGACGCAGAACAACAAGCTGCTGTTCGACGCCGGCCTCGCCGTCTACAACCAGGAGTACCAGGAGAACTATCAGCCGGACGTGTTCGCGGGCGCGATACCCGCGGTCACGATTCTCGACGCCAGTACGGGTAAGTTCGCCGGCGCCTGGAACAATCCCGCCGATCACTTCTCGAAGCTGTTCACGGAGCAGTTTGCGGTGAACTACATCACCGGCGCGCATTCGCTGCGCTTGGGCGGCACGCTCTCGCAGGGCCGGTGGCGTCTGACCCAGCAGTACACGTCCGACGTCATGCCCATCAACTTCAACGCGGGCGTGCCGGTGTCGGTGTCCTTGAAAATCCCCACCGATCGCAAGAATTCGATCGATCGGGACCTTGGCATCTTCGCGCAGGACAAGTGGACGATTAGGCGTGCGACGATCAACGCCGGCATCCGGTTCGACCAGTTCATTGGCGCGACCCAGGCCGAAACGCTTCCGGCCGGCACGTTCAATCCGTCGGCGACCTTCGCGGAGTGTGCCGACGGCAACAACAACCTCAACGCCGGCTGCACGGGCAGGGTCCAGAACTGGAAAGACTTCAGCCCGCGCGTGGGCATCGCGTTCGACGTGTTCGGCAACGGCCGGACGGCGGTCAAGGCGAGCGTCGCGCGTTACGTTGCCGGGCAGGCCATCGCGACGGCTGACGCCAACAACCCGGAGAATACCGTTGGTCTGACCGACACGCGTGCGTGGAATGACCTCGACAAGAACGGGTCGCCGTTCAACTCGGCCGGCGTCATCCAGCTCAACGAGCTCACCAACTCCACGGCGACGTCGACCTTCGGCAAGAATGTGCCGGCCTCAACGCTGACCGATCCGGCCGTGCTGAACGGTTGGGGCGTGCGCGGCTACAACTGGGAGTACACCGTCAGCGCGCAGCATGAGATCGCGCCCCGCGTGTCGATCAACGGGGGCTGGTACCGGCGGCAATTCGGCAACCAGACGGTGACCGTCGACAACCGGTACAGCTTCGCCAACAACAGCTTCGACGGTCCGTTCTGCGTGAACGCGCCGGCGGATGCCAACCTGCCGAACGGCGGCGCGTATCAGGTCTGTGGCCTGTACGATCTGAAGCCATCAGCGGTCGCGCTGGGGCTGCCGCCGAGCAGTACGATTCAGTCCTCGTCCAACTTCGGCGGTGAAACGAACACCTACCAGGGCTATGACCTCACGATGGTCGGTCGCTTCAAGCAGGGCGCGTTCCTCTCGGCCGGCATGAACGCCCAGAAGCGCGTGTTCGATCAGTGCAACCTCGTCAACGCCGGCATCGTGGCTTCCATTACCACCGCGGCGACCGAAGTCGCCGAAGTGTTTCCCGATGGCTCGAAGGCTTGCCATCAGGATCTGCCGTACCGTCCCGACTTCAAGTTCAACGGCTCCTACACGCTGCCGTACGACGTGCAGTTGAGTGCGGTGTTCCAGTTCACTCGCGGCGTGCAGAACGGCGGCGCCGCGCCGAGCATCCTGGCCACATGGGGCACGACGCCAGCGACAGCGACGACGCTGGGCCGCGCCTACTCCGCGGGCGCGACGACAAAGAGCATCAACCTGATGGCTGTGGGCCAGAACTACGGCAACGACAACCTTCAGCAGCTCGACATGAGCCTCTCGAAGCGCGTGAAGTTCCAGGGGTACCGGTTGCGGGTCACCTTCGACGCGTACAACCTGTTCAACAGCGATTGGCCGTTCACGGTCAATACCGCGTTCTCGACGGCCGCCACCAGTAACTGGCTCAAGCCGACCAACGTGCTCCAGTCGCGCTTCTTTAAGATCGGCGCGCAATTTGACTTCTAACTGAACATTGCGGATTGTGGACGGCGGATTGCGGATGGGCGCGCCCATCTGCGGTCCGCGGTCCGGATTCGCACCGCGGCCCCTTCCAATCTACAATCGCTCCATCCGCAATTTCTTCATCCGCAGTCCTCACTCCGCAATCCGCCATGACGCCGCCGCCGCTGCGTGCGCGCTATTTCTGTGCGCGCCGAGCGCGCACGCGCAGCCAGGTGAGCACGCGCACGCCGCCCCGTCATCCATCGTCGCGCTGGAACTCGCGAAGCGGCCGGTGACGATTCGCACGGGGATCGGATCCGCACACGACCCGGTCTCCACCTCGTCCAGGCGGGCGCAGGCGTTCTACGACCAGGGGCTCGCGTATCTGCACTCCTATGTCTGGGTCGAAGCGGCGCGATCGTTCAATCAGGCGTTGCGACTCGATCCGAGGCTGGCGCTGGCGCAGCTTGGCCTGACGCTGGCGTACACCGAGCTGAACGCGTCGCCGGCCGCCCACGCCGCGCTCGACCGCGCGAAGGCGCTTGCGGCCACGGATCACGATCGGCGGCACGTCGCCGCGCGGGCCCTGCAGATGGCCGCGGAAGATGCGCCCGCCGATGCGGCGAAGCTGGCCTTGTACCGTGAGGCGCTCGACGAAGCGCTCGTGGCGTTTCCCGCGGACGAGGAGTTGTGGCTGCAACGTGGGCAGGCCGAGTCGCCGGATCCGGCCGAGCGCGGTCAGGGCAGCGTGGCCGGGTCGGTCCGTTTCTACGAGAAGGCCCGCGCGCTGGCGCCGGATCACTTCGCTGCGCATCATTACTTGACCCACGCGTACGAGAACAGCGGCCGCGTTACCGATGCGCTCGTGCAGGGGCAGACCTACTCGGCGATGGCGCCAGCGGTCCCGCACGCACGGCACATGCACGGCCACGATCTGCGCCGCGTGGGTCGGATTGACGAGGCGATCGTCGAGTTTCGCGCGGCGGACGCGCTCGAGTCCGAGTACTTCAAGGCCGAGAGAATCCCGGTAGAATACGACTGGCATTACCAGCACAATCTCGACCTGCTGGCGACGTCCTACCAGTACATCGGCCAGATGAAACAGGCCGAAGCGCTGCTGAAAACGTCGTTCGCGATTTCGTCGTCGCTGGTGGGGCAGGAGTTCAACAAGCGCGAATGGCCGGTGTTCCTGCTGTCGCGCGGGCGGGCACAGGAAGCGCTGGTTGCGGCGGCGGTGATGGCGGCGCACCCTTCGCCGGTGGTCAGCGCGGCCGGACACGTGGAAGCGGGGCGCGCGCGGCTCGCGCTCGGGCAGTTCAAGGAAGCCGCGGACGAAGGCAACACGGCGCTACGGCTGATGCGCGGTACGGAAGGCGCCGGGCTCGTCGCCGATTCGCTGCAGGCGTTTCAGGGCGAGTTCCTGCTGCGCACGGGGAAGGCCGACAAAGGGCAACCGATGCTCGAGGACGTGGTGCGCAAGGTGCGCGCGCGACCTGGTCCAGACGCGTGGGCGCAGGCGCTGTTCACCATCGAGGCGATCGCGCGCGCGGCGCGCGATGTCGGCAACTGGGAACTCGCGGCGTGGGCCGGCCGTCAGATGGTGGAGCACGATCCGAACTACGCCGGCTCGCACTACGCGCTGGCGCTCGTCGCGGAACATCGTGGCGATACGCTGACGGCCCGAGCCGAGCGGGCGCTGGTCAATAAATATTGGAAGAACGCCGATCCGGATCTCGGTGAACTGCGAACAGGAAAGTAGGCCGCGTCCGTCGAACCCGGCGAACAGGAGACCCGAATGACATCGATGCACAGACGGACAGTGGTGGTGAGCGCGGTGATGATGCTGATGCTCGCGCTGGTCACGATGCGCGGCTCGGCGCAGGCCAAGACGGATGTCACCGGCAAG